>JALCHG010000055.1:0-14421 GCA_022644565.1 Solobacterium sp.
GAGTCATACATGACTACAAGTCAAAGCTGCAGGAATATGTCCAGGTTGACAGTGCCCGCCAGGTTCATTATGTCTTAGTCAAAGAAACAGGACCTTCCAACAATCCTGAATTTGTCATGAACTGCATGATTGATGATCTGGTCATGGGAACCGGAAGCGGCAGTTCCAAGAAACAGGCAGAACAGAATGCGGCCCGCAATGCTTTTGAAAAGCTCAGCAAATAATCATGATCAAAGACAATAGAATTCTGCTGGGAAAAGCAGAAGAGAAAGAAATCTATCTTGAACCATCCCGGCTGACCCAGCATGGGCTGATCTGCGGTGCCAGCGGCACCGGTAAAACCGTGACCCTGAAAGTCATTGCGGAAAGTCTGTCCGAACTGGGAATTCCTACGGTCATTGCGGATGTCAAAGGCGATCTTTCCGGCATGGTAAAGCCGGGTGATCTTGCATCCATTCAGGGCAGACTGGATAAAATGGGAATCACTGGTTACACCGTCAACGGCTATCCGGTACACTTCTTTGATGTGAATCGAAAGCTTGGCATGCCGGTAAGAACAGTGCTGGAGGATATGGATCCAGGACTGCTTGGGGCACTGCTTGAACTGACCGATGTGCAGCAGGGCGTTCTGCAGATCATATTTCAGGCAGCAGATGACATGGACCTTGATCTGATCGATTTTGCGGATCTTGAAGCCATGGCCGGCTATGTACATCAACACAGTAAGGAAATCAGTGCAAAATACGGCAATGTCTCCGGCCAGTCCATCGGTACATTACAGCGCAAGATGCTTCAATTGAAAGCGGAACATGGCGATCTGCTGTTCGGTATGCCGGCACTTGATCTGAATGATCTGTTTGAAGTAAAGGACGGCATGGGTGTGATGAACATCCTTGAATGCCGTGAATTATATGCGCATCCGATGCAGTATGCCTGTGTGCTTTTATGGCTTCTGAATGAGATCTATGTATCCCAGAAAGAGGCAGGTGCTGTTGAAAAACCGAAACTTGTGTTCTTCTTTGATGAAGCACATCTGCTTTTTGAAGAAGCCAATCCAGCCATGAAGGAAATCATTACCCGGATCATGCGGCTGATCCGCTCCAAGGGCATCGGTGTCTTCTTCATCACCCAGTCTCCGGCTGATATCCCGGATGAAATACTCGGCCAGCTGCAGAATCGGATTGAACATTCCCTGCGTGCCTATACGCCGGCGGAAATCAAAGCCGTAAAGCAGGCTGCTCAGTCATTCCGGGCCAATCCTGCCTTTAAAACAGAAGACCGGATTGCCAATATGGCAACCGGTACTGCCTTGGTCAGTACACTGGATGAAGAAGGAACGCCGGGTATGGTGGAAGAAACAAAGATTCTGCCGCCTCATTCCTCTATGAAAGCTGTTTCTGATGAAGAGATCGTAAAAGAAACGCAGAGCGATTCTCTCTATGACAGATATGCGAAGGATGAAGATCCTGAAAGTGCCATGGAAGATATCACCAGGCTGAACGAAGAAGCTGAAAAAGAGGCAGAGAAAAAGAAAGAAAAGGAAAAGCAGGATAAGCTGCAGGAAGCCGAAGAAAAGGAAAAGATCCGCCAGGAAGCAAAACGCAGAGCGGATCAGAAGAATACATACAGCAGGCTGGCACGCAAAGTACAGAGAAGGGCGGAGACGGAACTGGTCAATGCCGGCGTCAGATCAGCCCGTAAATTTCTGAAGAATCTTTTAGGTTGAGGACAATATGCATTGTCCTTTCCTTTGTCTTAAGAAAGAGAGAAAGAATGACAGCAATTAATGAGATATTTGCCAATAAAGTAAATACAGATGGAATAGAAGAGATTATACGCAGTGCGGAATTGGAACGAGTGCGTTTCTATGCATCGGATAACCGGATTGTCCTTGACCTGCATACTTCCGCCATTCCGCCAAGCTATTCCTACCATGCCTTGTGCCGTATCATCACGGAATATACCGGAACAGAAGATGTCCGTCTCAACATACATCCCGATCAGGCAGAGCTGACGATGGAAGTGCTGGGCGGCTATATTGATCTGTATCTGGATGCCCATGTGAACAGTGCCTTCCGCGGCATGATCTTCAAGCTGGAAAAAGAGAAGGATGATCTTCTTTACTACTGCCATAATGAAGTGGAAGAAGATCTGATCCACCATGAGCAGAAACAGATGGAAGACTGGCTTCATGCCTGCGGTTTTGGGGCGCTTCATATTGTCACATCCATGATCATTGCAGCTCCGGTAGACATCAAGGATATTGAAGTCACCGAAGTGGCTCCGCTTGAACCCGCTCCCCAGGAGACCTACCAGAAGAAGAAATACTATCATCCAAAGAAAGAGGAATACGAATCCATCAGCCTGCATGAAATCGAAGGGCCGATGGATGACATTCAGTTTGAAGGTGAAGTCTTCGGCATGGAAGAAAAGGAAACGCGAAAAGGCAAACTCATCCAGACATTCAGGATCTATGACGGCACGGATGCCATTGTTGCCAAGCGTTTTGAAGGAAGAGGTCTTGAACGGGAGGAAATGCAGAAGCTCAAGGATGGCTGCCGCGTTCATGTCTATGGCCGTGTTGAGAATGATACCTTCCTGCGTGATCTCTGCGTCAGTGTACAGGATCTGACCATTCTGCCGCCTTTATCCACTCCGAAGGACAATGCGGATCCCACCCGGGTGGAGTGGCATATGCATACATATATGTCAGAAATGGATGGGGTATGTGATGTCAAATCCATTGTTCAGTATGCCCATGACATGGGGCTTGGCGGTATTGTCATCACGGACCATGCCGATGTACAGTCCCTCAAGAAAGCCTATGATCAGGTTCTGGACATCCATAAAGCTGACGGCAATAAGGATTTCAAATGCGGCTTCGGCTGTGAGATGAACATGGCCGATGATCATCTGACCATTGTCCGCAATCCCGTTGATCTGCCGCTGGATGACACGGAGTTTGTATCATTCGACCTCGAGACAACCGGTCTTTCCTGTTACTATGACTCCATCATTGAATTCGGTGCCGTCAAAGTAAAGAACTATGCGGTTGTCGACCGTCTGCAGATGTTCATCAAGCCGCCCTTTGACATCCCGCCGTATATCACTGCCAAGACAAACATCTCTAATGCGATGGTGGCTGACGCAAAGCCTTTCAAAGACTGCTGTGAAGAAATCATCCGGTGGATTGGTGATGATCCGATTGTGGCGCATAATGCCACATTCGACTATTACTTCCTGAACGAAGAGCTGCGCCGCATCGGCAGACCTGCTTTGACTAACTGCGTCATCGATACTCTGGATATGTCCCGTGCTATTCTGCGTGACAAGCATGTCTATCGTCTCGGCAATATTTCGCATTACTATCATGTTCAGTACGATGAGGATGATGCCCATCGTGCCGACTATGATGCGGAAGCACTGGCCGGGGTGTTCTTCGGCCTTGTCAATGATGCCAAGAAACAGGGCTGTACAACAATCCGTGATCTGCAGGATAAACTGCAGAATGAGCGTGATTTCGAAAAAGTCAGAAAATATCATATCTGCGTTGTTTCTAAAAATGAGCAGGGCATCCGCGATCTGTATAAACTTGTCACGGAATCCAACATCAAAACACTGGCGGTCGGTGCCAAATCCTCCAAAGAAGGAGAAGGCAATGCGGCCATGGCATGTATCAGAAGATCTTCACTTGCTGCCCATAGAGAGAATCTCTTGTTTGGTACGGCCTGCTATAACTCCAAGGTGTTCGAACTTGCCTGCAATGGCGATGATGCCCGCCTGGAAAAGGAAATGAGCTTCTACGACTATGTGGAAATACAGCCTTTAAGCAACTTTACGGTCTTTCTGGCTGAACGCAATGTGCCAAGCAAAGACCGCCTGAAAGATATCATCAGACGGATCATCCGCATGGCAAAGAAACTCGGCAAGCCCATCATCGCTGACAGTGATGCTCATTACTGCAATCCCGCTCAGAAGATCTTCCGTGATGTCTATATCACTGCTCAGGGTGTCGGCGGCGCCATCCATCCGCTGTATATCCGCAATGATGCCCTGCGTCTCAAGACCCCGACCCCGGATCAGCATATCCGTACCACAGAGGAAATGAAGCAGGAATTTGCCTGGCTGGAAGATCCGGAACTGATTGATCAGATTGTCGTGCAGAACACTAGAAAGCTCTTTGAACAGCTGGAAGACTACCGCCCCGTACCGGCCGGCACTTATCCGCCTAAGATCCCTGGTTCAGATGAAAAGCTCAGGGAGATCTGCTGGACAACCTGTAAGAATACCTATGAATACAATGGCGAAATACCGGCTATTGTCAAAGACAGACTGGAAATGGAACTGGATAACATCATCCGCAACGGCTATGGCGTCCACTATTACATTGCCCATCTGCTCGTCAAGAAATCCAATGATGACGGCTATATTGTAGGCTCCCGCGGTTCCGTCGGTTCTTCCTTTACAGCTACCATGGCCGGCATAACGGAAGTCAATTCCCTTGAACCGCATTATCTCTGTCCGGACTGTCATTACAGCGAATGGATTGATGATCCTGAGGTTTCCTCCGGGTTTGATCTGCCGGATAAGAAATGTCCTAAGTGCGGCGGCATCATGAAAGGCAACGGCCACCGTATTCCATTCCAGACCTTCCTTGGCTTCAATGCGGATAAGGTCCCTGATATCGACCTGAACTTCTCAGGTGAATACCAGTGGCGTGCCCATGCCTTTATCGGTGATTACTTCGGCCGCGACCATGCTTTCCGGGCCGGTACCATCGGTACCGTTGCCGAAAAGACAGCCTTAGGCTATGTCTCCGGCTATTGTGAGAAGATGCATATCGACAACATGCGCAGACCGATGAAAGAATATCTGGCTGCCCATTGTGTTGATGTCAAGCGTACCACCGGCCAGCATGCCGGCGGCATTATCATCATTCCGAATGATCATGTGGCAGAAGACTTCACGCCCATCCAGTATCCGGCCAACGATCCGGATGCGGCATGGATGACAACCCATTACGACTTCCATGACATTCATGATAATGTTTTGAAATTCGATATTCTCGGCCACGTTGATCCGACTGCCATTCGTCTATTGCAGGAGATCGCTGACCGCAAGCCATTGACCATCCCGTTCAATGATCCTGAAACGCTGTCTCTTTTCTCCACAGATGAAGCGCTGCATTGTGATCCATCCATGTTCAAACAGGAGACCGGCGCACTCGGCCTGCCGGAATTCGGTACCGCCATCACTCGACGTGTTCTGGCTGAAACACGGCCCAAGAAGTTCTCTGATCTGATCATCATCTCCGGTCTGACCCATGGTACAGACGTATGGGCAGGCAATGCCGAAGAGCTTGTCAAAGCTGGCCATCCGCTGACCGAAGTCATCGGATGCCGTGATGATATCATGAACTATCTGCTGTCCAAGAATCTGGAACCTCTGCATGCCTTCACAATCATGGAAAAAGTCAGAAAAGGCAAGGGACTGACGGATGAACAGGAAAAGGATATGCGGGATCATGATGTGCCTGACTGGTATATCGATTCCTGCAAGAAGATCAAGTACATGTTCCCGCGGGCCCATGCCGTTGCCTACTGCATGATGGCTTTCCGCTTAGGCTGGTACAAGGTTCATGAACCGCATAACTTCTATATCCAGTATCTGACCTTACGATGTGATGCCTATGAGATTGAAACCATGTGCAAGGGCTTTGATGCCATCAAGGCACGCATGGATGACATTGACGCAAGACGCAATGCCAAATTCTCCGACAATCCGGTCTCCAACAAGGAAAAAGCCCTCTATGAAGGCTTTGAAGTCATGCTGGAGCTGTATGCAAGGGGCTATCGTATCTCCAACATCGATCTGAATCACTCCGAAGCAACCCGCTTCTGTGTCCTGCCGGGTGATACCCATACACTGATCCCGCCGTTCAAGGTAGTGGATGGTCTTGGTGAAAACGTTGCCAGATCCATCGTGGCAGCCCGTAATGAACATCCATTCATCTCCAAGCAGGATCTCATCCGCCGCACCCAGCTTTCCAAATCAATGGTAGAAAAGCTGGATAAACTCGGTGCTTTAGGAGATCTTGGTGAAAGCAACCAGATGACTTTATTCTGATGTATTTCATTGAAAAGTGAGGCAGATGAATCATTCATTCAGCAAAGTCTGTTTTGACAGGCTTTGTTTTTATTTCTGCTTCACAGGCAGGCATGATGTGCTGCAGTATATGGGTATGGAGAAATTAATATGTCGATCGTAAAGTATTTTAACAAGAAAACTGGTGTTACCTACGTATATGAATCTGAATCCTATTGGGATAAAGAGAAGAAACAGCCTCGCAATCGCCGTAAGATGATAGGCAAGATTGATCCGGTTACCGGAGAAATCGTGCCTGCCGGCAGAAAAGGCAGACCGAAGAAAGAAAAAGATCCAGATACGGAAAGCAGAGAACTTGCAGAGCTTCAGAATCAGCTGAATGCCTGCAGAGAAGAGCTCAGAAAGACACAGCTTCAGCTTAACCTTCAGAATATGAAGGTAAAAAAGCTGGAAGCACTGCTGAAAGCTGCAGGGGAAGAAGCAGAGAAGCTGCTGTCGACTCTGAACCGTGCAGAATAAAAGATGAACACTGTCATAACGCACAGAAAATATGCAGGCGGAAGCATGCAGCTAGTTTTCCGTACTTCCAGAAATAATATGCAATATCTGGATGATAAAATGCACATAACTATAGGCCATGTTATACTGATTATGCATAAAGAAGAAAGTGTTCCTGATTCATAATTGAAAATGGAAGGAGAGAAAAGTTCAGATGAACAGCGGAAGGTATAAGAACGGAGACATTCAATAACTGTCCTCAGGTCTTAAACTATGGATAGACTTTCCGCGCTGTAATGAATGTATAACAGTGGAAAAGAAGAGATGATCCAGTATAGTTTCATATGCTGAAATAGGACCAGAAACAGCAGGAGGGGGAAAAATGATGCGCTTAATAGGAAGAGGAATAATCAATTGAATATTTCAGTTGGAAAGAGGTGAACAGCCAGTATGAGTGATAATAATAAAGAAGATAAGTATGTTTCGTTTGATGATGCTGCCGGTAAGCTGATCATCCATAACGGAAGTGATGAAGAAGTCAGTTATGAAAACATCAGTAAAGTGTCTGTACAGAATGAGGATGAAAATTTCAAAGGAGAAGGAACGCCATTTGTTCATACCGTTTTGGAAGGTGCGTCTTTCTTCACATTCTTCGGAGGACCGAACTTCTATGTCGGTGACAAACTGACATTGAAAGACGGCACAGTGAAGGCGATCTACGTATCTGAAAAACCGACAACATTCGGAACGGATATTTATCGTGCAGATAAAGCCAGGGCAGATCATATCAAAGCAGAAATAGACCAGCGGATCAAATGATTTTTCTCTCTGTTCAGTGAAAATAAATGCATCAAATCCTGCTTGAAAGAGAGAATACCGTATGCTATAAAGAATATGGAGAACTAGTCCAGCAGAAAGGGAGAGCTCGTATCTCTCCCTTTCGTGTTACCGTGCTGACCGGTCTTTTTTCCTTCGATCCAGCCACTTGCAGATATAATACGAAATTATCCCTGCTATGATGGAAAGAATACAACTAAGAACTAGTTCCCGCATCGGTTTCACCTCCTTTCCCCGAAAAGGCAAGGAAGCTTATACCTCCCGGCATTATATACATACGAAGAAAGAAGGCTGATTACCTGAAATAGAATTCCACTTTCTGCTTTACGGCAGAGAGTGGAATTTTTCGTATTGTACAGTCATGGAAATGACAAAGCCGGCTTGACATTTGCAGGCAAAAAATCAATAATATGGCGAAAGCAGAGAACGGGACATGACCGTTCATGACACAGTCTTGAGAGAGTATCCGTCTGGTGAAAGGATATGACGTGTATGAATATGCTACTACCCGCGAGCCGTCCCTGAAAAGGTGTACCGTACAGCTGCGTTAAAGCCATATGAGAGTCCGGAGTATTCCGGGAATTAAGGTGGTACCGCGTCGAACAACAGCGTCCTTATCAGGATGCTGTTTTTATTATTTTCTGGAGGAATAAAATGATTAATTTCAAGGAAGATGAAAACTTATCTGTGCTGAACCATTCCTGTGCCCATGTCATGGCCCAGGCGATCAAGCACCTGTATCCCCAGGCAAAGTTCTGGGTTGGACCGGTTGTTGAAGAAGGTTTCTACTATGATGTTGATTTAGGTGATGATGTCATCAGAGATGAAGATCTGCCCCGCATCGAAAAGGAAATGAAGAAGTGCTGCAAGGCAGACAAACTGATTGTCCGCAAGGAAGTCACCAAAGAAGAAGCGAAAGAAATCTTCAAGGATGATCCTTATAAGGAAGACCTTATCGACCGTATGCCGGAAGGCGGCACCATCACAACCTATACCCAGGGTGATTACACGGATCTCTGCCGCGGTCCGCATGTCAAGAGCACCAAGATGTGCCGCTATTTCAAGCTGATCAAGCATTCCGGTGCCTATTGGAAGGGTGATAAGAACAATAAGGTACTGCAGAGAATCTACGGTGTCTGCTTCCCGACACAGGAAGAACTGGATCAGTATCTGCAGGATCTGGAAGATGCCAAGGCACGCGATCATCGTAAGCTGGGCAAAGAGCTGAAGATGTTCATGTTCTCCGAGACAGTCGGTGCCGGTCTGCCGATGTGGCTGCCTAACGGCTTTACGGTCAGACGTATTCTTTCCGACTATATCATGGATAAGGAACTGGCCCAGGGCTATGTGCATGTCAAGACACCGTCTGTTGTCAACACAAAGCTCTTCAAGATCTCCGGCCATCTGGCACATTACAAGGATGATATGTTCCCGCTGATGAGCAGAGACGGGGATGAGCTGGCTTTAAGACCGATGAACTGCCCGGAACATATGATGATCTACAAGTCCACTCTGCATTCCTACAGAGACCTGCCGATCCGGATTGCCGAGATTGCGGATGACTTCCGTTTTGAAGCTTCCGGTGCTTTGACCGGTATTGAAAGAACAAGAGCCTTTACACAGAACGACTCTCATATCTTTGTCAGACCGGATCAGATCGCTTCTGAAATCAAGAATGTCACGCATCTGATTCTGGATGTATACAAGGACTTCGGCTTCAATGACTATTCCTTCCGTCTTTCTTTGAGAGATCCCAACAACACAGCCAAGTACTTCGGCAATGATGATCTTTGGGAGAAGAGTGAAGCACAGCTGAGAGAAGTGCTGAAGGAAATGGGTGTGCCTTATTATGAGGCAATCGGTGAAGCTGCTTTCTATGGACCGAAGATCGATGTTCAGGTCAAGAGTGCAATTGGCCATGATGTAACGCTGTCCACCATTCAGCTTGACTACCAGCTGCCGGAGCGCTTTGAGCTGGAGTATGTCGATAAGGATGGTTCCAAGGCAAGACCGGTTGTCATTCACAGAGCAATTCTCGGTTCCCTGGATCGTTTCGTTGCCTTCCTGTTAGAGGAGACAAAGGGCAATCTGCCCTTATGGCTGGCACCGCGCCAGGCAGTCGTCATTCCGGTCAATGCGCAGGCTCATGGCGACTATGCGGCTGAGGTTGTACAGGCAATGCGTACAAAGGGCATCAGAGTTGAGCTCGATGACAGAAATGAAAAGCTTGGCTACCGGATCAGAGAAGCACAGACCTCTCATATCCCGGTTGAGATCGTTGTCGGTGATGGTGAAATCGCTGATCATGCGGTTACGGTCAGACGCTATGGTTCCAAGGATGCCGTCAAGAAGTCTCTGGATGATTTCCTGAATGATATTACAGATGAAATCAAGTCTAAAAAGTATTAATATGATATAGGCTTCTGACCGCAAAGAACTGTCTGAGCGGAAAGAGATCATATCACTTACAAGAAAAAACTGTTTTGATATGCGTCTTTCTTCAGAAGAAGGAAGACGCTTTTCTTTTCAGAAGAGAGGAGAGAAAACATGGAAAACAGAGTAGCGCTGATTGCTGTGATTGTCGAAAAGGCAGACAGCACGGAAGCACTGAATACCATTCTGCATGAATACAGCAGCTGTATCATCGGCAGGATGGGCATCCCTTATCGGGAAAGAGAGATTGGTCTGATTTCTGTTGCAGTAGATGCGCCTTCAGAGACTGTCAATGCATTGTGCGGCAGACTGGGAAAGCTGTCCGGAGTTACCGCCAAGGCAGTCTATGCCAAGCTCAAGTGAAGGGAGAGAAACACATGAAAAAACAGCTTTCAGCCATACTGGCTCTGACACTTCTGGCAGGATGCGGTTCCGCATCCACAACCGCTGCTTCAACTGCCCCGGCAGCTACAGCCGCAGCCGCCACAGCCGAAACAGCTTCCACATCATTTACATCAGATAACAAATATTCCGTTCTGGCGCCTACCGGTGCCCCGGGTTACGCCTTACTGCCTTTGGCAGATAATGACAGCGTCAGCCTGGAGCTTGTGGATGGCGCAGACAGTCTGCAGGCCGCTTTTGTCAATCCGGATCCGCAGTATGATGTCATTGTTGCTCCGACCAATCTCGGTGCCAAACTGATCTCAGCCGGCAAGACAGATTATCGTCTGGCCGCTGTGGTGACAATCGGCAACCTGTATATCGTCGGCACTTCTGAAGATGTTCTGTCCGGTACAGGTACGATTGCTCTGTTCGGGGAACAGGCTGTTCCGGGTCTTGTCTATAAGAAACTGCAGCCGACAACAACCATGACAGAACAGTGGTACAACGCTGTTACAGATGCCCAGGCTGCTCTGCTTGGCGGACAGGCGGATGCGGCACTGCTGGCGGAGCCGGCCGCTACCGCAACCATTGCCAAAGGCAAGGATGCAGGTCTCAGCCTGACTAAGGTAGCTGATCTGCAGCAGTTATGGGGAGATGACGGCTATCCGATGGCTTCTCTGTTTATTAAAGAAGACACATTCAAAGATCATAAAGAAGATATGGCTCAGATGATTGATGTACTGAAGAATTATGCGGATGGCGTCAAGAGCGGTGGCATTGATGTTGCGGCAGACCTTGACGGTGTCTCTGATCCAAGCGTATTCGGCTCTGTCCCCAGTGCGATGGTTGCCAAGACCTATACGGCCATGGGCATCAATCCTAATTATGCCAAAGGGCAGGAAGAAAGCCTGCAGAAGTTCCTGGATCTTTTCGGTGTCACCCTGAGTGATGACGCTGTTCTGGACTTTGACTGAGGCAGATGAAATACAGGAATCTGACAGCCTGGATCCTGCTGATTGTCATTTGGGGCGTTTCAGCCTGGCATACCGGCAATGATATCCTGCTGCCGGGTCCTTTGGAAACAGCTGAGAAGTTCATCGCGGTATTGACGGATCCTGTTTCTTATCAGGCAATCGGATTGACATTGCTCAGAGTCGGCCGGGGATTATTGATTTCACTTGCCGCAGCGCTTGTCATCAGTCTTCTGTGCCGGCGCAGTATATGGCTCAGAGCTCTGTTTCATCCGATCCGCATCTTGACCAAAACTATTCCGAATATCAGCTATATGATTCTGGCTATTATATGGCTGGGATCGGAAGGTGCGGTAACTGCTGTATCGTTCATGGTATTATTTCCCCTGTTTTTCAACAGCTTCATGGATGCGATGGACGGGGAGGCGGATGAGATCAGGCAGGTGTCTGTTCTGTATCGTGATACCTGGTACAATGAAATCCGTTACCATGATCTGCCATCGCTGAAGTATGTCATTATGTCTGCCTGCCGTACGGCGGTGTCGTTCGGTTTCAAGGTAGGCATTATGGCTGAGATTATCGGTTCGGTCAGAAACGGGGCAGGCAGACAGATGCGTGCCGCCTATATTAATCTGGATACAGCTTCCGTACTTGCCTGGACGGTATTGATCATTCTGATCAGTTCCCTGTCTGATGTTCTGTTTGACAGAATCAGCCGGACAATGCGGCTGAAGGAAGGACTGTTATGAAAAAGCAGATCTCCTGCATGGGAATCTGTTTTTTTTGATGGTTACAGATGAAAAAAAGATCAGCCTGAGCTGATCCTGTATTTTCAGTTTTTGAAGAAAGCGTCTGTTTCACTTAACACATCTTCAATGGCAATGTCTTTCTTTTCACCGGTACGCGGCTTGACTTCGACCCTGCCTTCGGATACGCCCTTGCCGACAGTAATGCGATAGGGGATGCCGACAAGATCCATATCCTTGAACTTGACGCCCGGTCTCAGATCACGGTTGTCCAGAATGACATCATAGCCTTTAGCTGTGAGCTTTTCATAGATGTCTTCCGCAGCTTTGACCTGCTCTTCCTTCTTCATACTGATGATGACAATAGCGACCTGATAAGGTGCCAGATCCTTCGGCCAGTTGATGCCGTTTTCATCCGCGTTCTGTTCAGCCAGGGCAGCCATCGCTCTGGCCGGTCCGATGCCGTAGGAACCCATCCAGACATACTGCAGCTGATTGTTCTGATCGAGATACTGCAGGTTCAGCGCTTTGGAATACTTTGTGCCGAGCTTGAAGGTATTGCCGACTTCAATGCCGTGGGCGAAGTGGACTTTCTTACCGCACTGCGGGCAGATATCGCCATCGGCGATATTTCTCAGATCCGCATACGCTTCTACTTTGAAGTCTTCGTTATTGACGCCGCTGTAGTGATAGCCGGTCTCATTGGCACCGACAATGAAGTTATGCATGTACTTCACTTCTTCATCCGCATAAACAGGGCACTTGATATTGATCGGTCCGGCAAAGCCGACTTCCGCGCCGGTCGCTTCTTTAACCATGGCCGGATCCGCCAGTTCTACCGCATTGGCGTTCAGCAGCTTTCTGAGCTTTGTCTCATTGACATCACGATCGCCTCTGACCATGACCGCAGCCGCCTTGCCGTCCACATTGTAGATGAGAGTTTTGACAAACTTCTTCGCTGACTTATGGAAGTGTTCAGCCACTTCTTCAATCGTACGGGAATTCGGTGTTTCTTCTTTGGTCAGTGTTTCTCTTGTGCCGTCATCTTCTTCTTTTTCCGGAACACACGGGGCAACTTCAATATTGGACGCAAAGCCGCAGTCATCACACAGAACCAGAATATCTTCGCCTAACGGGGTTACGGCCTGGAATTCTTCGGAAAGCAGACCGCCCATGACGCCGGTATCCGCTCTGACAATCTTATAGTTGAGGTGGAGACGATCCATGATGTTCTTATAGGCATTGAACTGCTTCTGATAAGCAATATCGCAGTCATGTTCATCTTTATCAAAGGTATAGGCATCCTTCATGATGAATTCTCTGACCCGGATCAGGCCATATCTCGGTCTGGGTTCATCTCTGAACTTTGTCTGCATCTGATACAGAGAGAAGGGCATATCCTTATAAGATCTGATCTGCATCTTGGCAGCGATGGCAAACAGTTCCTCGTGGGTCGGACCCAGTACATACGGCTGGCCCTTTCTGTCCTTGAGCGAGAACATGGAATTGCCGAAACCTGCTCTGCGGCCGGAAGCGATATATACATCTTCCGGAATGAGGGCCGGCATCAGAAGTTCCTGGCAGCCTGTCTTATCCATTTCGTCACGGATAATGGCTTCGATCTTCTGCAGTACTTTCCAGCCCATCGGCAGGATCATATACACACCGGAAGAGCTCTTTTTGATGAAGCCGGCTCTGACTAACAGATTTGAAGAGACGGAATCCTCATCTTTGGCATCTTCACGCAGGGTGAAGAAATAACTGTTATTTAAACGCATATTCTAACCTCTTTACGTGCGTGATTATACCATGATTCCACTCTTTACATTACACTTTAAACCGATATAATGAGTAAAACGCAAATGGGAGGCAAAAATGGCAAAATACTACGATGGCGTCAGCCATACATTCAGTGAATATCTGCTCGTACCGGGTCTTACAGCTAAGAAGGACATTCCTTCGGATGTATCCCTGAAGACACCTTTAGTGAAGTTCAGAAAGGGAGAAGAACCGGCGATCAGTCTGAATATTCCAATGGTTTCCGCTGTCATGCAGTCGGTATCCGGTGATGAACTGGGTGTTGCACTGGCCAAGGAAGGCGGCATGTCCTTCATTTTCCAGTCACAGTCCATCGCTTCTGAAGCAGCGATGGTTGCCAGAGTAAAGAACTATAAAGCAGGCTTTGTTGTATCTGATTCCAATATCACGCCTAAGACAACTCTGGATGAGATCCTTGAGATGGTAAAGGAAACAGGGCATTCCACCATGCCTGTTACAGAAGACGGCACACCGAATGGAAAACTGGTCGGTCTTGTGACCAGCCGTGACTATCGTGTGTCACGTATGAGCGGCAAGGAAACTGCTGATACATTCATGACCCCTAGAGAAAAGCTTGTGACCGCTCCTGCAACGGCTACCTTGAGCGAATGCAATGACATTATCTGGGA
>JALCHG010000056.1:0-14394 GCA_022644565.1 Solobacterium sp.
TAATAGAACATCGCGGATGATGGATGATGCGGATATAGAAAAAGTATTCGGCTCGATCTGATCTTTATATGCATATAACCTGGGACTGAAAGCATCTGAAAGGACAGGTGCGGATAATTCAGTGTAGAATTGGTCGGAAAACAGCAGGAATGCATATTCAGGAGGCTATGATGGAATTAAAGGATTTCAATGAAAAAGAACAGGCACAGATCAAGGCAGGACTGAGTGAAGCCGTGATCAGTGATAAAGAAACAGCAGATAGAATTATTGCTCTGGTACCGGAAGAATGGGTCAAAAAGATTCCGTTCTTTGTCAGAAAGCATGCGATCACCAAAACCGTTGAGAAGATTGCCAATGAACATCCGGATCTTTATGCCGCAGCACGCCGTAAGGATGGCATGCCGGAAAAGGAGAAGGAAGAGCTCAGACAGATTATCACCGGTATCTTTCAGGAGAAGATGAACAAGCATAACATCAAATAAAGGGAATGCTTTGTATTCTAAGCGGCTTGTATGAAAGCCGCTTTTTTCAGATGAATCTCCTTTCTTTTTTGACACAACCTGACGGATATCCACTATAATCGTGAATAACAGATTGGAAGTATGGCAATGAGCAGCTGGATGGACCGCTATCAGGGTGAAACAAAAAATACAATTGACTATCTTAGATATTATCGGCTGGATGATCCTGCAAAGTCCAAGGAACTTCTGCATCAGCTGCTTAAGACCGGTGAAGCGGAACATGATCCAGCGCTGCTTGGATTTGCCCATTTTTATCTTTCTCAGATTGCCTATTTTGCGGATACGGATATTTCTGCTTCTCTGCAGGAAGCAGCCATTGCTGTTAGGTATCTGGAGAATGCTGATGCCCCCTTTACTCTGGCTAACTGCTATGATCTGCTGGCATCGCTCTGCTTTCATAACGACATGTATGAAGCCGCTGCAGAATATCTTCTCAAGGGCATTTCATTATGTGGGAAGATTGATTTTCTGTATGAACAGGCAAACATGACGAGTATCCTTGCGGATTTATACACTTCTGTAGGTGCTTATGGCAAAGCAGAAGAACTGCTGCAGAAATCTTCCCGGTTATTTGAGCAGGCAAAAGAAGATCCATTGGCTTTTATCGCTGATATCAACTGGCGTATTCTGAACAACCGGATTTCACTGCTAAACTGTCTGGTGAATGACGGCCGGATGGATCAGGTTGAAACGGAAATAAAAGAGCTTCGAGCAGAAATCGAAAAGCTTCCCCACGGGGATGTATGCATGACGCTGTATTACAGTCTCTGCTTCAACTATGCCTGTAAGACAGGAAAGCAGGCTGAAGCTGCAGAATGTCTGGAAAAGCTGATTTCTTCACTGTCGCAGGGAGAAGAAATGGTGGAAGTAGGATTTGCATTGATTCCTGTTCTGCAGATGGTCTATGCATCAAAAAATAAGACATGGATCCAGATGTCAGATCCTCTTGCCGACAGACTGATTACCAGAGGTACTACCTATTCTTTGAAAATAAAACTGCTGTTATCAAGATGGAGCAGTATCAGAGCGGATCATCCGGAAGCTGCTGCTGATCTGATGAATCAGATGGCAGAATTGTCAGCAGCGAAAGACAGACAGGAACAGGAATGGAACCTTCTGCAGATCGAAGAAACGGTTTCCATGTATGAGGCAAATCAGAAAGCAGATGAATGGATGAACCAGGCAATTCATGATGAACTGACCAGCCTGACCAACCGCCGCGGTTTTGAGCAGTATTTCCAGGCCCGCACATCCATTATTGCCAAGGAAAAGAAGCCTTTTGCCATCGGTATGTTGGATGTTGATCATTTCAAGGAATATAACGATCACTATGGACATGTTGCGGGGGATATGGTTCTGCAGAATGTGGCAGAAGTGCTTGCCTCATGCCAGCATGATAACCTGATTGCCGCCCGCTATGGCGGAGACGAATTCTGTTTCTTTGCCTATGATCTTGATCAGCCTGCGCTGGAAAAGGCTCTACAGGCATTTCAGCAGAAAATCAGAGATCTTCATATCAGACATGAATATGGCGGAAAAGACGGCTTGATCAGCGTATCCTGCGGTGCAGCATTCTATGCCGGTTCAGACAGGCAGCCTGATCTACAGGAATGCTTTAAGGATGCAGATCAGGTTCTATATCAGATCAAACGGAATAGACAGGGCTGTTTTGCTGTTTCCAGATGTACGTTAAAAATACCAGAAAAGCAATAAAACAGACTTACTGATCATTCGGACAGAAAAGGCAGTCAGGTGTGATATACATCTGGCTGCCTTTTTGAGTGAGGTATTACAGCAGAATGCCCAGCAGAATAAAGAGCTGGGTGAAGGAGTTGATACATTGTTCTTTCCAGTTTGCTCTGGCATCATGGCTGTCCTGGCTTCTGGCCAGCTGAATCAGAACAAGGATGCCGGCAGCTGACGCCAGAAAGAAGAAAAGGGCAGGTATGTGTATGATGTGCTGTATGACGGCAGTCATTGACCATTCATCATGGCTGATGAGCAGGGCAATGCACATGAAAAGAAAGCCGGCAGGCATCAGATAGCGCATCTGACGGCTGAGAAGGGGAATGTCTTTATGCTGAATGGCAATGACAAACTTCCAGCCGGCTTTCAGAGCACCGGCCAGGATGACAAGAAAAATGCCGAAGCGGAACAGATGGCTTGCAAAGCGGTAAGCCAGGATGGCTGCACTGATACTGAAGAAAAGAACGGGCAGGCAGTCAAGAAGCGCCATGGTCAGCGTGAATCCTTCCGGTACGGATGTCTGTGCCGTTTCCTTTTCCTGATTGTTCATTATGCCACCAGCCATTTCTGATCTTTGACGGAGTAAAGCGGAATAAACGGGATCATGATCGGAGTTGTGGCTTTATAGTGCTGATAGGCAGGATCGTTTCCATAGTTTTTATCCTGACGGATTTCAAGCCGGCGGGCACCGCCGAACATGACGTAAATGATGCCGGCAAAGCCAATGATGGCACAGATCCAGTGGGAAGCAGTGTGATAGATGCTGAGGCCGGAGATAAAGACACCGGTCCAGAAGATCATTTCACCAAGGTAGTTGGGACAGCGTACAACGCGGTAGAGGCCGGTATCGACAAAGCGTCCCGGGTTCTTTTTCTTGGCATTGTTCTTCTGGATGTCTGCCGCTGTTTCAAGGATGAGACCGCAGGTGGAAATGAGTATGCCGGCAATACAGAAGGCATCTGTTTCTTTTGTGCTCATCAGACGGAAGACAACCGGAGAAGTCTGCAGAACATAAAGAAGAGATGCACTGATCCAGATGCCCATCTTAGCCCCCATGGATACACCATCATCTGCTTTGACTTCACCTTTCATCCGTCTTTTATAGGCAGTTTTGCGGTCACGGTAGATGAGATAGCCGGAAAGCCGGCATCCATATATGATAAACAGGACACACTGCAGGATTGTTCCGATGGTTAAGGCATGGGAGAACAGGAAGAAAAGACCTGCTCCGATCAGAGCTACGGCTGCACCATAGCCAAGGGAGATAAACCATACATATCTGTGGAAACCGCAGGAACTGGCAATCAGGGCCAGCAGCAGGATGATTAAGAATATTTTCATGTTTTTCCTCGACTTCTGTTTAACAATAAAACATAATCTAAATTAGCGACATATGTCGTTATAATCAAGAGAAAATACGGGTTTGCTGTAGAATTTGCAACAGGAAAGGAAAGGTGTCGCTTTATGAGAAGAAAAGATCTGGATCAGAGTCTGATTCGGCAATATATCACGGAAGCACTGTTGCAGTTAATGAAGACAAAGGATTATAAGACAATATCGGTAGGAGAGATTGCCGAAAGAGCCGGGGTGCACCGGGCTACGTTCTATCGCCATTTCAGTTCAAAGGAAGATGTGCTGCGGGCATGTCTTGCCGGCATCATCCAGCAGAGTGAAGGTGACAGATCACTTCTCAGAAAGGACTTTGTATCATTTATTCAGCCTGTATTTCAGGCATTATATGATAAGAAGGAAGAGATTCTTCTTCTGAATCGGGCAGATCTTGGCAGCATACTGCTGGATGTGCTGAAGGATTACTTTGGATTTGATGATGGTGGAACAGATGATGGTGAAGTGAAGAATCAGTATCACAATGCGTATCGGATCGGCGGTATTTATGCGTGTCTATTGCTGTGGCTCTCTCATGCCATGAAAGAGACACCGCAGCAGATGGCAGAGATCGCAGCATCGATGTGAGGCAGTATGCTGCCGCAGTACGTCAATGCTGTTTTCGATTAAGACAGGGCTCTTCAGGCAAAAGTTCATGAAAAAGAGTTGACACGTTAAATGTAATTGTGTATATTACATCTGTAAGTGAGATGTTATATTCAATGTTACATCTCTCAGGAGGAATGAAGATGAACTCACAGGACTGCTTAGAGATGCTCAGAGAGATCAAAGATGTATCATTCGCTTCCGTTGATGAAAACGGGATGCCGCATAACCGGATCATCGATGTGATGATCGTGGAAGAGAACAGACTGGTGTTTTGTACTGGCAGAGGCAAGGATTTCTATCATCAGCTGATGGCTAATCCCCATGTTGCGATCACGGCCATGAATCATGACTGGCAGATGGTACGTCTGAGCGGAGAGGTTAGAAAACTTGAAGATCAGAAGAACTGGATTGACCGTATCTTTGATGAAAATCCTTCCATGAATGATGTGTATCCGGGACAGTCCCGTTATATTCTTGATGCTTTTGCGATTGAATCCGGCAATCTGGAATTCTTTGATCTTGGGAAGAGTCCGATTCATAGAGAGAGCTTCAGCTTCGGCCAGAAGAAGCCTCTGGAAAAAGGCTTCCTGATCACCGAATCGTGCATCGGCTGCGGCACCTGTAAGAGAAACTGCCCGCAGCAGTGCATTGAAGCCGGCAGCCCGTTTGTCATCCATCAGAACAGCTGCCTGCACTGCGGCCTGTGCTTTGAAAAGTGTCCGGTAAAGGCGATTGTCAGCAGAGGAGAGTGAGATGGTGAAGAGCGTATTTGAACTGCTGGCATCCCGATGGAGTTTTTTCCTGGGGCTTCTGGGAGAACACCTGGAAATTTCTCTGATTGCCATTGCCATTGCGATTGTCTTCGGCGGGATTGTCGGTATTCTGATCAGTGAATACCAGAAATCAGCCAAATGGACCCTTGGGGTAATCAACTTTATCTATACGATTCCTTCCATTTCCATGCTGGGCTTCCTGATTCCTTTCTCCGGGGTGGGAAACGCTACGGCGGTTATTGCTTTGACGATCTATGCGCTTCTGCCGATGGTAAGGGCGGTTCATACCGGTCTGACCAATGTGGATCCGGCTATTATAGAAGCTGCCAAAGGCATGGGCAGTACAAGAAGTCAGATCCTGTTCAAGATCAGGCTGCCGCTTGCCATGCCGGTGATCATGTCCGGTATCCGCAATATGGTGACAATGACCATTGCTCTGGCAGGTATTGCGTCCTTTATCGGTGCCGGCGGCCTTGGTGTTGCGATTTACAGAGGCATCACCACAAACAATGCTGCCATGACTATTGCCGGCAGCCTTCTGACCGCGCTGCTGGCTCTGCTGGCTGATTTCATTCTGAGCATTGTGGAAAAGCACATGCAGAAACATTCCCGTAAAGCAAAGCATCAGAATAAGATTGCCGGCATCACGGCACTGATTCTTGCGGCATGCCTGATCATCTGTGCAGCTGTTACGTCCCATCAGAACAGTAAAGTCATTCATATTGCGACCAAGCCGATGACGGAACAGTATGTGCTTGGTGAGATGCTGGATATTCTGATTGAACAGGATACGGATCTGAAAGTTGAGCTGACTCAGGGTGTCGGCGGCGGCACATCCAACATTGAGCCGGCCATGGAAAGCAAGGAATTCGATATGTATCCGGAATATACCGGCACGGCATGGAACATGGTGCTGAAGAAAAAGGATGTCTATACGGAAGAGCAGTTTGATGAACTGCAGTCTGCCTACAATGATATGGGTATGACATGGACCGGCATGTACGGGTTTGAGAATACGTATGGATTGGCTGTACGTAAGGAAATTGCGGATCAGTACAATATCAGAACGTATTCTGATCTGAAGAATATTGCTTCTAAGCTGACCTTCGGTGCTGAATATGACTTCTATGAAAGAGAAGATGGATATGATGCACTGTGTAATGCCTATGGCTTCCGCTTTGGTAAGGCAATGGATCTGGATATCGGTCTGAAATACCAGGCTCTGGCGGAGAGGCAGATTGATGTGATGGTTGTTTTCACAACAGACGGTCAGCTGGCGGATGCGGATGCAGTTGTGCTGGAAGATGACAGAGATTTCTTTCCTTCCTATCTCTGCGGCAATGTTGTCCGTACTGAGGTTCTTCAGAAGCATCCTGAACTGCAGGATATCTTTGACAAACTGACCGGTCAGATCCAGAACAGTGACATGGTCAGAATGAATTATGAAGTTGAAGTAGATGGAAAAGAACCGCGTGATGCAGCGAAGGAATTTCTGAAGAAGCGCGGTCTGCTCAAATGAGAAAGCAGGTGGATGAAATGAGCGATAAGATGATTGAATTCAGCCATGTAAAGAAAGCCTATGGCGATGAAACTGTAATTGAAGATCTGAGCTTTTCCGTGGACAGAGGTGAATTCATTACCATAATCGGATCATCCGGCTGCGGCAAGACAACTGCCCTCAAAATGATCAATGCGCTGATTGAGCCGACTGCCGGTGATATCTTTGTTGAAGGGACCAATATCAAAGAACGTGATCCGGTACAGCTGCGCCGTTCCATTGGCTATGCCATCCAGGGCAGTGTTCTCTTTCCGCATATGACCGTAGAACAGAACATTGCCTATGTACCGAATCTGTTGAACAAAAAAGATAAGAAACGTACCGAAAAGGCTGTTGATAAATGGATGAAGATCGTCGGTCTGGATCCAGCCATGAAGGAAAGGTATCCATCTGAACTTTCCGGCGGCCAGCAGCAGCGTGTCGGCATTGCAAGATCCCTGGCTGCTTCTCCTGAAATTCTGTTAATGGATGAGCCGTTTGGTGCGGTGGATGAAATTACCCGCAGTTCTCTGCAGAATGAAATCAAGCGGATTCATAAGGAAACAGATATTACCATTCTGTTTGTCACGCATGATATCCAGGAGGCTCTGAAACTTGCGACAAAGGTTCTCATCATGGACCATGGTGAAATCCAGCAGTATGATACACCGGATGAAATCCTTCGCCATCCTGCCAATGTTTTTGTAGAAAAGCTGGTCAGCCGGGAACGCCATACCTGTCTTCTCAGTGATGACAGAATCGCAGGCTGCGAATTCTCGGCAGCTGTCCGTGGGATCAAAGCGGCAGAACAGCAGTAGAAAAATGGACGCGGATGTGCTGGATCAGACAGTACAGAAGCGCCCTTTTTATGATATTGATGATGCTGTATGGCATCGAAGGAGAAACGAAAAGATGATGGAAATGAACATTCATCAGAATATGCGGGCAGTAGTGATCTATGTAGCCGGCGGAGTGGAACAGCTGAAGCTGAAAGAAGTGCCGATCCCTCAAGTGAAGCCGGGATGGTCATTGGTCAGAATCAGAAGCTTCGGTGTCAACCGCTCCGAGATCTTTACCCGCAGAGGCTATTCTCCAAGTGTGGAATTTCCCCGTATTCTCGGCATTGAATGCACCGGGCTGATCGCCGCATCTACGGATGAGAAAAGACTGCCTGTCGGTCAGAAAGTCATTTCCATCATGGGAGAGATGGGCAGAGCATTTGATGGCAGCTATGCGCAGTATACTTTACTGCCTGACACGCAGATCTATCCTGTACAGACAGAACTTTCCTGGGAAGATCTGGCGGCGGTTGTGGAAACAGGCTATACAGCTTATGGCTCACTGATGAACATGCATTTATCATCGGATGCGAAGATTCTGATCCGCGGTGCCACAAGCGGTACCGGCATTGCTGCTCTGAAAATGATCAGGGGTAAATATCCGCATGCGTCAGTGACAGGATCAACGCGGAAGAAAGAAAAGGAAGAAATGCTGAAGAGAGCCGGGTTTGATGAAGTGATTGTGGATCTGGATGGAAAGCTGCAGAGCGATGAAAAGTTTGACCGGGTCCTGGATCTGATCGGGCCGGCTGCCTTGAAAGATACGTTCTGTCATACTGTATGCGGCGGTATTGTGTGCAGTACCGGGGAGCCTGGCGGCCAGTGGACGATGGATGACTTTGATCCCATCATGGATATACCGGATGGGGCAATGCTGACATCCTTCTACTCTGGCAGTGTAACCGCAGAACGCATGCAGAAAATGCTGGATTTTGTCAGAAAATATCAGGTCGATCTGCATCCTGAAAAAGTCTTCTACGGCCTGGAACAGGTGGCAGATGCACACCGTTATCTTGAAGGAAAGAGAAGCTTTGGCAAAACAGTTGTCAGACTGCAGGATGAATAATAACCATCCTTTCTGCTGCAGATACCGCAAAATCCTGTTATATCAATGCGATCGAAGAAGCGAAAAAAGGCAATTATGAAGGAGCGGAAAAGCTGATCGAGGAGGGTGATCAGGCTTATAACACAGGACAAGCCCCGCACGCTGCTCTGGTCTCCAAAGAAGCTGACGGCCAGAGCCGGGAAATGAATCTGATTCTGACCCATGCGGAAGACCAGATGATGTCCTGTGAAGTATTCAGGGTTCTTGCGCAGCAGCTTATTGACCTGTATAAGGAATTGGATACACTTAAGAAGTAAAGAAACAGTTAGAGGTAAAGAAAATGAGTGTATTGAGAGATGACTTTCTCTGGGGCGGTGCTGTAGCAGCGCATCAGATTGAAGGCGGATGGCAGGAAGGCGGCAAGGGCATCAGTATTGCGGATGTCATGACGGCCGGCGGCAACGGAATTCCCCGCCGGATTACGGATGGTGTACTGCCGGGGGAGAATTACCCGAATCATGAAGCGTCCGACTTCTACCATCACTATAAAGAAGATATTGCCCTGATGGCTGAGATGGGCTTCCGGTCTTTCCGTACATCCATTGCCTGGACACGGATCTATCCCAATGGGGATGATGAAGAACCAAATGAAGCCGGCCTGCAGTTCTATGATGATCTGTTTGATGAACTGCATAAGTACAATATTGAACCGGTCATCACCCTGCAGCACTTTGAAATGCCTTATCACCTGGCTAAGAAGTACAACGGTTTCATGGACCATCGCTGCATTGACTTCTTTGTGAAATATGCCCGTACGTGCTTTGAACGGTACAAGGGAAAAGTCCATTACTGGATGACCTTCAATGAGATCAATAACCAGGGGGCTGATCCCTGTGCACACCACATGATTCAGGAAGGTGCCGTTCTGACAACGGATGACAATCCGGATAATGAGCGGATGATGTATCAGTCTTCACTGTATGAACTGGTTGCCAGTGCAGAAGCAGTCAGGGTCGGCCATGAGATTGATCCTTCCAATCAGATCGGCTGTATGATCGCATATGAGCCTTTGTATGCGGCAGACTGCAATCCCGACAGCTATATTGAGATGACAGAAGCCAATCATAAGCGCTACTGGTATATGGATGTACAGTGCCGCGGCTTCATTCCCAATTACATGTATAAGTACTGGGACAGAATGGGATTTGATCTGAAGCTGTCCGATGCGGATATAAAGGCCCTCAAAGAAGGAACGGTTGATTATATCGGCTTTTCCTACTATATGTCTCAGACTGTAGCGAAGGGAGAGAACAATCCTCACTTCAACTTCTATGAAAGAAAGAACACGGTAAACAATCCTTTCCTGAAAAAGAGCGACTGGGGCTGGCCGATTGATCCGGAAGGTCTGCGCTATGCCTTATGTGTCATTGATGAGCGCTACAATAAGCCGATGATGATTGTGGAGAATGGATTGGGTGCTTATGATCAGAAGCTGGCGGATGGAAGTGTGGATGATACGTACCGCATTGATTATCTGAAAGCCCATATCAAAGCCATGAAGGAAGCTGTGGCGGAAGATGGTGTCAATCTGCTGGGCTATCAGATGTGGGCGCCGATTGATATCGTATCGGCTTCAAGCGGTGAATTTGATAAGCGTTATGGCTTTATCTATGTCAATAAGAACAATAAAGGAGAAGGTGATCTTTCCCGCTCCCGCAAGAAGAGTTTCTACTGGTATAAAAAGGTAATTGCCTCTAACGGTGAAGAACTGGATTGAGTAAAACGGAGCTGTCACACAGCTCCGTTTTATGATGCGCAGAAAAAAAGAAGACTGTATGATAACAGCCTTCTGATCAGGTGATTATTTCAGACCGCCACGATGATCACAGAAGTAGTAAACCGTAATGCCGGTAGGGCCTAAATGTGTTCCGACTACTGGTCCGACCCGGCCGATGAGGACTTCCTTTGTCTTGCCGGTTTCAAGCAGCTTCTGCTTCAGAAATTCAGCATCTTCCGCACATTCACAATGGCAGATCAGAACCGGTTTATCGGCAGATACATCAATACGGGCAGCCATGATATCAGCCAGACGCTTCAGGGAAGAACGGCGTCCTCTGACTGTTCCCAGGGCAACCAGCTGACCTTCATCATTGATATCGCCTACGGGTTTGAGCTGTAAGAGAGTTCCGGCAAAGGCAGCGATGTTGGTCAGACGTCCGCCTCTTCTCAGATGGTTGAGGTCGGATACGGTCCAGGTGTAATTGATATGGAGTCTGGTATCTTCCAGCCATTTGGCATTGTCTTCAATGGACATGCCCTGATCGCGGTTGAGGGCCGCAAAGTAGGTCTGATAGCCCATGCCGCCGGTAGCGCCTCTGGAGTCGACAATCAGAAGCCTGCGGTCCGGGAACTCCTCTTTCAGCTGTTCCTGTACCAGTAAAGCATTGTTGTAGGTGGAAGACATGCCGGAAGTAAAGCAGTTGTACAGGATGTCATTGCCATCCTGCAGTAAAGGACGGAAGAAATCAAGATACGCCTGCGGGGTGACGGCGGTGGTGGAAGACATCAGGCCGCCCTCTACCTTATGATAGAAATTCTCCAGCGGAACTTCCGCATTATCATATGTCGCATTGAACTTGAAGCCATCTGTCATTACCACTTCCATCGGAATGACGAGAATGCCTTCTTTATCTGCATATTCAGGAATAATATCTGAACAGGCATCTGTAACAATTTTATACGTCTCACTCATAATCTGGCTCCCTTATGTTGCATTTTAACCTTATCTGTATCGTAACACAATAAATATACGACAGAAAAAGATTCTGTACTATCTGTATATGAATTGCCAATGCCATTTTACCCTAAGAAGACAATGATTTCATCCTGGTGAAGCTTAAGACATACACTTTTTCAGTCATTGTTAAGAAAACAGCAGCGATGATGTGATCGCTGCTGTTACTGTACCGGGGCAAATCGGGCAATGATCTGTTCAGCGCATTTCAGACCGTCTATGGCGCTGGAAACAATTCCGCCCGCAAAGCCGGCGCCTTCGCCAGCCGGCCACAGGCCCTGCAGAGAAGATTCCAGCGTTTTGAAATCACGGACAATCCGGATTGGTGAAGAAGTACGTGTTTCAACACCGGTCATAGCAGCACCGTCTTTTGTAAAGCCGGGCCAGAGCTGTTCCATATAGGCGAAGAATTCTTCCAGGGACTGGTTGATGGCCGGGGTGAAGAGCTCATGCAGGTCAGCCGGGGATGTGCCGCGGGGGAAGGTAGGCGTTATGGTGCTGAAGGAAGATGTTAAATCATGGCGGCAGTAATCTTCAATGCACTGGGCCGGTGCTCTGCCCTTGCCAAGGGCAAAGGCACGCGCCTCCAGATTTTCCTGGAAATGCATGCCGTCAAACAGACCGTCTCCAAAATCAGATGAATCGACCTGTACGACAATGGCACTGTTGGCCTGGCGGCCGTCACGGGCCGCATAGCTCATGCCGTTAGTGACAACGGTATCCTGCGCTGAGGCACCGTCAACGACATAGCCGCCCGGACACATACAGAAGGAATAGACACCCTTATGCAGAGATGAGGTGTGGGAGAGATGATATTCCGCAGCCGGCATGACAATGTCATCAGGAATGGTGCGGTACTGTCTTGCATTGATGAAGGACTGCAGGTGTTCCACTCTGACACCGACCGCAAAGTTTTTGGGCTGCAGAACCAGATCTTCTTTTTCAGCCAGCATATGCATGGTATCTCTTGCACTGTGGCCGATGGCCAGTACCAGTACATCACAGGGCAGCTCTTCCCCTTTGTCTGTCACAATGGCATTGAGTTTTCCCTGATGTGCTGTCACATCTTTCAGCTTTGTATCAAACCGGACCTCTCCGCCCATTTCTTCAATCTTATGACGGATTGTTTCATCAATGGTGACCAAGGCATCGGTTCCGATATGAGGATGATTGGTCCAGGCAATGGAAGGATCAGCCCCGGCTTTGATAAGTTCTTCCAGAATCAGATGGACGCGGGGATCTTTGACCCGGGTGGTGAGTTTGCCGTCTGAGAAAGCACCGGCACCGCCTTCGCCATACTGTACATTGGATTCCGGATTCAGCCGGCCGCCGTTCCAGTAGGTCTTTACATCCTTCTGCCGCTTGTCGATGCGGGAGCCCCGCTCCAGTACGATTGGCCGATAGCCCCGAGCAGCTAGCGCCAGCGCTGCAGCCATGCCGGCCGGACCGAATCCGATGACTACGGGTCTATGGACCAGCGGCGCCGTGCCGTTATCCGGCAGATGATAGATGAACTTCTCAGTATGCCGGGCGCTTTTGATCTTTTTCAGATAATGTTCTTCATGATCCACTTCAAAATCGATCAGATCCACATAACAGGCTTCATGATGGGGCCTTGCGTCAAGCGACCTTCTCCAGATGGAGGCACTCTGTATATCTTTCCGTTCAATATGATAATGCTGGATGGCATGTTCGATGGGGTCTGCAGGATGACGCAGGCTTGTATGGATTTCTACTCTCAGCATGTCTCTTTTTCTCCTTGAAACAGGTATATTCTACCAATGTTTACCCTAAAGAAAAGAAAAACATAGTCTATAATAGGCACATGCGGATCAATCGAAACAGAGCTCTGGAAGCGTATCAGAACTATGCGGCATCCTTCAATGCACAGGATGTGAAAATCAGACTGAAAATCGAACATACTTACCGGGTTGCCGCTCTGGCTGAACAGATTGCGGCAAGTCTTTCCCTGTCAAAAGATGATGTGGATCTGGCCTGGCTGCTGGGGCTGCTCCATGATCTGGGGCGTTTTCCCCAGATCAGAAAATACGGCACCTTCAATGATGCCCTGTCCGAGAACCATGCGGCCATGAGCGGCAATCTTCTTTTTCAGGAAGGCAGGATCAGAGATTATATCGATGATGACAGTGAGGACAGCCTGATTGAAAAAGCGGTGCGTCTGCACAGTGCCTATGCTCTGCCCAAAGGGCTGTCAGAAAGGGAAAGAATGTTTGCCAAAATTCTCAGGGATGCGGATAAAGTGGACATTCTGAAAGTGAACTGTGATTTTCCATTGAATGAAATCTATGATGTGCCGCTGGAACAGTTCAGAACAGCCGGGGTGAGTGAAGCCGTCATACAGGATGTCAGACAGGAGCGTACCGTTGACCACCGGCATTGTGAAACCTGCATGGATTCTCTTCTGGCTCATATCTGTCTGGTGTATGGATTAGTGTTTCAGGAAAGTATACGGGAAGTCAGAAAGCAGGGCTATCTGAAGAAGATGCTGGGGTTTGAAAGTGATAATCCTGAGGCACAGAAAGCCCTGGCAGAAACCGACCGCTGTGTTCATGCCTACATGGAAAAAAGACTGGCTGATCAGACAAATGCATGATTCTGTCTCTTTGTGACAGGTCATGTGTTTTTTATACATGAAAGCGGTATAATAATTAGCGTGTGAAATAATGGACAAGCTCAGGAGGCTGAAATGACAAAAATTATAACATTGGGTGAGATCATGTTAAGACTCTCACCATCCGGTACATACCGGTTTCTGCAGGCAGAAAGCTTCGATGCAGTTTATGGCGGCGGCGAAGCCAATGTGGCTGTTTCTCTGGCCAACTATGGCGATGATGCATATTACGTTACCAAACTGCCGGCCCATGAAATGGGGCAGGCAGCAGTCAATGCATTGAGGAAATACGGCGTCCACACGGATTACATTGTCAGAGGCGGCAGGCGCATCGGCATCTATTACTGTGAAACCGGTGCCTGCATGCGTCCCGGCAAGGTCATCTATGACCGTGCCGGTTCCGCCATTGCGGAAGCAGAGCCGGATGAATTTGACTGGGATGCCATCTTTGATGGGGCTGACTGGTTCCATTGGTCCGGGATTACGCCGGCAATTTCTGAAAAAGGCGCAGC
>JALCHG010000057.1:0-13495 GCA_022644565.1 Solobacterium sp.
TGAATCTTGCCATGAATGTTGCCATGTACCAGAGAGACAAAGCCGTGGCGATCTTCTCCCTTGAAATGGGGGCGGAATCCCTTGCCATGCGATTGCTCAGTGCCAAAAGCGGCATTGCCGGTGATAAGATCAAAACAGGCCAGCTTAATGACAATGAGATGAATACTCTCTCGGAGGCAGTAGCCCAGTTAAGTGCCGCCAAGCTGTATATTGATGATAACTCCATGACCCGGGTCACGGATATTGCGGCCAAGTGCAGAAGACTGCAGGCCGATGCCGGCCTGTCCATGATTCTGATCGACTATATTCAGCTGATCACCGCGGCAAGAGGGCGTCCGACAGATTCCCGTCAGCAGGAAGTATCTGATATTTCCCGTTCTTTGAAGAATCTGGCGCGTGAGTTGAACGTGCCGGTCATTGCTCTGTCACAGCTGTCACGTACAGTTGAAACACGTGAGAACAAGCGGCCGATGCTTTCCGACCTGCGTGAATCCGGCGCCATTGAGCAGGATGCGGATATTGTCATGATGCTGTATCGTGATTCCTATTACAATGCGGCGGCCAAGGAAGAGGCGCAGCGGACCGGAACCGAACCGCTTGAAATCAATATTGCCAAGCACCGCAACGGTGCTACCGAAACCATCAAAGTAGCGTTCCAGGCTGATACAAATGCGATTTACAACCTGTCCAATGCCCAGGAGCCTTCCGGCACCCTTTGATGAGGAAAAGAAAATGGAAAGGAGGCGTGACACTGATTTCATTTGAAAACCAGTACTGACTATGAAACGCTTTCTTGCCATTTTTATATTGGTCTGTACTTCGATCTTTCTTTCCATCGGTGTGCCGGTGCTGATCCATGGCAGCGGTACGGTGGAAATGGAAGGACAGGAAGGACTTGTAGAACAGAATATTACCGGCTTTACTTTCCGGCGCCATACGGCCGTGCGCATCTATCAGGAAGGAAAGCTTATCGGTACGCTTTCTTCTCCCTCTGTGCTCAATCATTTTCTGAAAGAGACGTATGAGAAGGAGTATGAAAAAGACTATCCGGACAGTGAACTCAGCACCGGGATTGATGTCAATGTTGTCAAAGAAGAGACAAATATCTCTTATGATAATGCGGATGATGCCATTCTTTCCTATCTGAAGAAGAATCATCTGTTTACTTTGAAGTGTGAGGCGGTTGAGTTTGCGGACAGTACAGCCGTGTATGATCGGATCTATGTGCTGAAGAAGAGCCTTTTTACCGAATCCCTGCATGATTTCCTGTGTCTTTTTGTCAGTGATGATGAATTGAAAGAGCTGAAAAATGACAGTGTCAATACTTCGCTGAACAGCTATGGCAGTGTGCCGGTATCGCTGCAGATTGATCAGAAAATAACGTATCATATCGCCTATGCCCCGGTGAATGAAGTAGTGACAGATAAAGATGCCGTGTTCCAGTATCTCTGCTATGGGCATGATACAAAGCCTGTATATGATACGGTGGAAGGACAGGATACGCTGGATGGCTTTGCGGCAAGACACGGTCTGACCCGGGAACAATTGATCCGCATCAATCCTGACAGGCTGAATGAAAACAGTACCAGTGTCATTACCGGCACCAGTCTCTGTGTGACCTATCTTAAATCACCATTGACCGTGACGGTTGTGAAACATAAGCTGGTCAATGAGACCGAAGATCCTGCCTTAAGCTATGTGGTGAATGATGCCATGGCCGGGGATGGGGAGAGTGTACTGCAGGAAGGAGAAGCCGGCAGTGAGAACTGTCTGTATGAGGAAACATGGATCAACGGTGTACTCATGAAGGGCACTTTGACTTCTTCCTATACCGTCAAAGAGAAAACCGATGAAATCATCGCCATCAAGGATGACAGCACGCCTTTAAGCGGAACCGGCAGCTGGATCATGCCGGTGGATCATGCTTTGATCCTGGCAGGGTTTGATGATTACGCAGATCATGAAGGCATTGATCTGATCAATCAGTATGACCGCTATGGCGATGTGAAGGCGGCGGATACCGGTACGGTAGCGGCGGTCGGCTATGATGAAACAGAAGGCAGCTATTGTGTGATTGATCACCATAACGGGTATTATTCCCATTATGGCCATCTCAATAACAGTGCTTCCGTGCAGGTGGGCGATACGGTGCAGCGAGGCCAGGTGATCGGACAGATCGGGGCCAGCGGCAGTGCGCCGGGGGCGATGCTGCTGTTCTATATTACACAGGATGGAAGCGGCACCCATCTGAATGCATGTGACGGGTTTATGGATTGTGAGGCGTATCAGCAGGAATGAGAGTAGATTTGCTGGCCAGCGGTTCCAAGGGGAACTGCTGTATTGTAAGAGATGGTACGACATGTATCATGATTGACTGCGGGACAACCCGTAAGTATCTGAAGGGAGCGATGGAGAAAGTAGGGGTGCACCATGATGACATTGATGCCCTGCTGATTACCCATGATCATACGGATCATATCTCCCAATTGAAGTTGTTTGCGGATCTGCCGGTGTATTCACCGGTGGAATTGATGGAAACGGATGTATTTGCGGTACGGCCGATGCGCTCCTTCTACATTGAAACGCTGAAGATCACCCCGCTTGCCTTAAGCCATGATGCCCCGCATACGACCGGCTACATCCTGGAAAACGGGCAGGAGAAGCTTGTGTATATTACCGATACAGGCTATGTGAATGAGAAGTATTTTCCCCTTTTAAAGGATGCGGATACAATTGTGATGGAAAGCAACCATGATGTGGAAATGCTGATGCATACCTCACGGCCGCAGTATGTCAAGGCAAGAATCTATTCGGATGAAGGACATCTGAACAATGAGGAATGTGCTGAAGTGCTGGATCACATTGTGACCGGAAAGACAAAGATGATCTTCCTGGCCCATATTTCCCAGCAGGGCAATACAAGAGAAAAGGCACTGGAGGAAACGATGAAGGTGCTGCGTCAGAGAACGGATCTGAATCCGGCTTTGAAAGTATGTGCGGCCGGTCAGTTTGAGATTCTGACGAAAGGAGAGACGGATGAAGAAATGGATTGCGGTACTGTTTTCTGTTCTGCTGGCGTGGAACGTCGTGCTGAGTGTGCAGGTCTATTCTAAGAAAAAGAAAGAAACTGAGACTAAGCAGAGTCAGACGCCGCAGGAATACACGGTAACTGACTATACTTCCGATCTGACGGAAATGGCGAAGAATGTACAGGGTTCCATTGTCAGAGTGAATGGTGTGGAAAAGGCCAGCGGCTTTGTGTTCGGTACGGATAATAACACCATTTATGTTGTGACCGCTGCCAGTGTGACGGATGAAAACGGCAAGGCAACAGTGACGTTTGATTCCGGTGCCCAGAAGGAAGGAACGGTGCTGGGGGAGGATCCCGGCACCGGCATCAGTGTGATTAAAGTGGATACGGATTTTACGGCATCCGCAATCACAAGAGGCAGTGCGGACCAGGTGGATGCCGGGGAGTACGGAGCTGCTTTTGGCGGACATGACCGCAGTGTTTCAGAAGGAGCGATTTCGTTCGGTGTCATGTCCGGGGTGTTTACCGATACATTGAGTGCGGATTCAGCCTACCATACCCAGCTGATCGGGTTTGACGGCAATGTGGCTGCGGAAAGCAATGGCGGACCGCTTTGTGATGTATCAGGTGCTGTCATCGGCATGATCGATACAGACTACCATGGCAATGGTGCAGATACGTATGCGGTGGGCATCAGTGATGTGAAGAAAGCCTATGATGAGATTGTGGCGGATGGAAAGGTAAGCCGGGGAGCCCTGGATCTTTCCTTGACCAATGTATCGCGCTTAGCTTCCTATCAGAAGAATGAAAGAGGCATGATGCTTGATCAGACTGATGGGGTCATTGTCAATCAGGTCGGAGATGCTTTGAAGGATACCATCCAGGAAGATGATGTCATCACTAAGATCAATACCAAAGACATTACCAATATGAGTGATGTCAGAGATGTACTGTATGGCTGCAGCAGCGGGGATGAGCTGGATATTACCCTTGTGCGCGGGGAAGAGAAGACGGAAGTGAAGGTAACCGCCCAATGATCCGGATCATTGCCTGCGGGCATATGAAAGAGAAGTGGATGAAAGACGGACTGCAGGAATATGTCAGACGGATTTCTCCCTATGAAAAGATTGAAGTTGTTGAAGTAAATGATGAAAAGGCACCGGAAAGCAATTCTGCGGCCCAGAACGAACAGGTCAAGGAAAAGGAAGGGGAACGCCTGCTGAAGCAGATCAGGGATACGGATTATGTCATCCTGTTGGATCTTGCCGGAAAGGAATGGAGTTCACCTGAGATGGCTCAGTTTCTTCAGTCGCTGTATAATAGAAACCGTAACCATATCGATTTTGTGATCGGTGGGTCATTGGGTGTTTCCAGGGCTCTGATTGAAAGGGCGGATTATCGCTGGAAGATCTCTGACTGTACGTTCCCGCATCAATTATGCCGGGTAATGGTCAGTGAACAGATCTACCGGTGTTTCCGGATTCTGCACCATGAGCCCTATCACAAGTAGGATAGAAAAAGGATAAAAGAGGGGATAGAACATGATTCGTAGCGCAGGCATACTGTTGCCTATATTCTCATTGCATAATGACCAGGCCGTCGGTACGATGGGGCAGGAAGCGATGGACTGGGTTGATTTTCTGGCCGATGCCGGTATGACATACTGGCAGGTACTGCCATTCGGTCCGACCGGTTTTTCCAATTCACCATACCAGCCGTTAAGTTCTTTTGCCGGCAATCCGTATCTGATTGACCTGCATGCCTTAGTCAAAGAAGGGTACCTTGAAGAGAACGATCTCAAACCTCTGAAACAGGCAGAGACAGATACCATTGACTACGGCCTGCTGTATAAAGTAAAGCTGCCGATTCTCAAGAAAGCAGCCGAAAAGCTGGCTGTAATTCAGCCGGAAGACTACTTCACCTTCCTGAGGGAAGAAGCAGGCTGGCTGAAGGACTATGCCGTATTCATGGCAATCAAGGATGCTGAGGATGGCAAGCCATGGCAGAAGTGGCCCGAAGCACTGCGCCATCATGATTCACAAGAGGTACAGGAACTGATTGCTGAACTTGGCAGTGACATTGTGCTCTATGAAAGAATCCAGTACTTCTTTGACCGGCAGATGAAAAAACTTCATGCCTATGCCAAAGCACGCGGCATACAGATCATCGGCGATCTGCCGTTCTATCTGGGTGAAGATTCCATTGATATCTGGTCACGGCCGGAACAGTTTGATCTTGATGCAAATAACGAAGTCACTTACGTAGCCGGCATGCCGGGACAGAAGTGGGGCAATCCGCTGTTCAACTGGGACCGTATGCGCCAGGATGATTATGAGTGGTGGTGCCGGCGGGCATACCATCAGTTCAGATGGTGTGATGCCCTGCGTCTGGATCATTACCGGGGTTTAATGGAATATTATGCGATTTCGCGCGACAGCAGGGACTGCTTTGGTGAATTCCATCAGGGACCGGGCAATGCGGTGCTGCAGGCGTTTGAAAGAAAGTACGGCTGGCATCAGATGATTGTGGAAGATCTGGGTGAACTGACCGATGATTTCAAGAAGATGGTCAAAGAATCCGGCTTCCCGGGCATGCGTATTCTGGAATATGCATTTGATCCCAATGATCCGGGATCCTATTACATGCCGTTCCAGTATGATGTCAGAAATGCCGTGGTTTATACCGGTACACATGATAACAATACCCTGAAGGGCTGGATCAAGGCAGAACCGGAAAGAGCGAAGCGGGCCTGTGAGTATCTGTGCACGGATATGAAGAACCTGGATCTTGCCATAATGGCATGCGGCTGGGCATCAACATGTGATCTTGCCATTGTACAGGCCCAGGATATTCTGCGCTTAGGGGAAGAAGCACGTATGAATGAGCCTGGTGCTGCTTCTAAGCAATGGGTATGGCGCATGAAGAAGGGTGCGTATACAAAGAAGATGGCAGAAGTGCTCAGTGAAAAAATGAAACTTTACTGCCGTTATAACTGGAATGTGAAGGAGAAGACAGAGTCTGAGGACTGAGTCTTCTCTTTTTTGGCATATAATAGGGAACATCAAAAACAGGAGGATAAATAGATGAGCAGAATGAGTTTTTCATGTGATTATCTGGAAGGAGCGCTGCCGGAAATACTGAAGCGGATGGAAGAGACATCCATGGAACAGGTGCCGGGCTATGGCTTTGATCCTGTTTCCGAAAGTGCAAAGGATAAGATCAGAAGGGCATGTGAGACACCCAAGGCGGATATCTATTTTCTGATCGGCGGTACGCAGACCAATGCGGTTGTCATTGATGGTTTTCTGCACCGCTATGAAGGTGTGATTGCGGCAGGGACAGGACACGTTGCTCTGCATGAAGCAGGGGCTATTGAATACTGCGGCCATAAGGTACTGACAATCCCGGGTTCCTTTGATAAGCTGAGCGCAGCAGAAGTAGAACACTACATGGAAAATTTCCTGGGGGATGAAAACCATGAACATATGGTACAGCCGGGCATAGTCTATATCTCACAGCCGACAGAGTATGGTTCTGTCTATCATAAGGATGAACTGGAAGCTCTGCATGAAACATGTCAGAAGTACGGTCTGCCGCTGTATATAGATGGGGCGCGTCTTGCGGATGCTTTAGCAGCTGAAGACAATGATGTCAGTCTGCCCTTACTTGCCCACAGTTGTGAAGCGTTCTATATCGGCGGGACAAAATGCGGCGCCTACATTGGCGAAGCCGTTGTCTTCCCGCATCATGACACCATTCCGCATTTCTTCACACTCATCAAGGAACATGGCGCTCTTTTAGCCAAGGGCAGACTGACAGGTATTCAGTTTGATACACTGTTTACGGATGATCTGTATTTCAAGGCAGGAAAGCATGCGGTAGACGAAGCCAACCGCATCCGGGCAGTATTGAAGGAATGCGGCTATACCTTTGATCTTGAAAATACAACCAACCAGATCTTCATTGTGCTGGAGAATGAAAAGTATAAGAAGATCAGTGAAGAAGTGGAGCTGGCATTCTGGGAGAAGAAGGATGATACGCATACGGTAGTGCGGATTGCCACAAGCTGGGCGACAAAACCGGAGAATACGGACAGACTGTGTGCGATTCTGCGGCAGTATCGCTAAGCAGGACAAGGTAAAAAGGTTCACCATCTGGGAAATCAGAAGGTGAACCTTTTTATTTGTCTTTGATATTGGTTTCACCGGCTGCGGTGATGTACTGGATCAGATCATGGTTGAAGTCAGGCTCTCTGTCCGTCAGGATGACGGCTTCATCAAGCGAAGCAAACTGAACCAGGCGCAGGACATTGAACTTGGAGGCATCCGCCAGGATGTAGGGCTGCTTTGCCTGCTTAATCGCCATGGCTTTGGTGTCGGCTTCCTGCTCATTGGAGGTGGTGAAGCCGGCTTTTTCATGAATGCCGTTCGTGCCGACAAAGGCAATGTCGAAGTACATGCTTTCAAGCATATGCAGGGCCTGGCGGCCGATGATGGATTCCGTCTGCCAATACAGCTTTCCGCCAAGTACGATGGTTGGAATGGAGCGCTCACCAAGCACCTTCAGATGCGGAATTCCAGGCGTGACAATGGTGATATTGCGGGCATGGATGAAGGGAATCATTTCATAGGTGGAGGAGCCGGCATCCAGATAAATCATCATGTTGTCATGAATCAGACGGGCAGCCATCAGGGCAATCTGTTTCTTGGCGGCCTGGTTGGACTGGGTTTTGGCAGCCATGCCGGGCTCATTCAGCTGCAGATTGGATAAAGAGACACCGCCATGGTACCGGGAGACCATGTTGAGATCTTCCATTTCCTGCAGGTCACGGCGGATGGTAGCCGGAGAAACATGTAATGCATCGACAAGTTCATCCACGGATATTCTGTCATGAGACTGACAGAGTGTAAGTATTTCGTTCCATCTGTTCTTTTTGTTCATAATCGCTTTTCCTGGGAAATAATCACATTTTGTGATTATTTCTTACATATTATATGATACTGATATCGTTTACGGATGAGTGTTTGATTAAAATGTGCAGAATCTATTGTAAATGATCATCTTGAAAACTATAGTAAGCATGCAAGCGCTTACAGGAGGAATCCATGATATACACAGTTACCTTCAATCCATCACTGGACTACACAATCAGAATGAACACGCTCGAACTGGGCGAAATCAACCGTACCGAAGAAGAAGTCATCTTCCCGGGCGGCAAAGGCATCAATGTTTCCATCGTATTGAAAAATCTCGGTACAGAGAGCACGGCCATGGGGTTTCTGGCCGGTTTCACCGGACATGAAATTGAACGTCTGTTGAAAGAGAAAGGTGTGAAGAGTGATTTCATCTATCTGAATCACGGCAATTCACGCATCAATGTCAAGATTGTACCAAGTGCCCATGCCAAAGAAACAGCCATCAATGCAAGAGGCCCTGTCATTGAAGCAGAAAAGATCCAGGAACTTTATGACAGACTGGATCAATTGAAAGCAGGCGACATGCTTGTTCTGTCCGGCAGTATTCCTTCCAGCATGCCGAGCGATATCTATATGGATATCATGAAGCATCTTGAAGGCAGAGGCATTGATATTACGGTAGATGCGACAAGGCAGCTGTTAGCCAAGGTTCTTCCGCTCCATCCATTCCTGGTCAAACCGAATCATCATGAACTGGCGGAACTGTTCAATGTCGAAATCAGAACAAAGGATGATGTAGAAAAATATGCCCGCAGGATGCAGGAAATGGGCGCAAGAAATGTGCTTGTCTCCATGGCGGGCGACGGTGCGGTACTTGTTGGTGAAAGCGGTAAAGCATACCGGCTGGATGCGCCGAAAGGAAAACTTGTCAATTCCGTGGGGGCAGGAGACTCCATGGTAGCCGGCTTCTTAGCCGGATGGGCAAAGCATCAAAATGAAGAAGAAGCGTTCCGCTGGGGCGTATGTACAGGCAGTGCCAGTGCCTTCTCCAGTGAACTGGCAAGTGAAAAAGAAGTTCTCGCACTTCTTGAACAGATTTGAAAAATATGCGCAATGCGCAGTAAGAGGATAAGAAAATGAAAGAAAAACTTCAGTCATTCGGCAGATTCCTGAGTGCCATGGTCATGCCGAATATCGGGGCATTTATTGCCTGGGGCTTAATTACAGCGCTGTTCATCGCAACCGGATGGACACCGAATGAAAAACTCGCTACCCTGGTCAGTCCGATGCTGACATACGTACTGCCGATCCTGATTGCCTATGAAGGCGGCCATATGGTCGGCGGCAAAAGAGGTGCTGTCTGTGCGGCGGTGGCGACACTCGGTGTCATTCAGTCTGATACAAGCGTAACGATGCTGATGGGTGCCATGATCATGGGCCCGCTGGCAGGATGGCTGACAAAGAAGATGGATGCGGCCTTTGAAGGCCACATCAAGCCCGGCTTTGAAATGCTGGTCAACAACTTCGACCTCGGCATTCTTGCCATGCTGTTGGCGATCATCGGCTTCTATGGCATGGGTCCGTTAATGGCCGGCATCCTGGCAGTTCTCAATGCCGGTGCCAATGTGCTGGTCAAGCATGGCTTGCTGCCGCTTATCTCCATCTTTGTTGAACCAGCCAAGGTTCTCTTCCTGAACAATGCCATCAACCACGGCATCTTCACACCGCTTGGTGCGGAACAGGTCAAGGAAGCCGGCAAGTCCATCTTCTACATGATTGAAACCAATCCGGGTCCTGGTACAGGCGTTCTGCTTGCCTACATGTTCTTTTCCAAGGACAAGACCACAAAGCAGTCTGCCCCGGCCGCATTGATTGTTCATCTGTTCGGTGGTATTCATGAGATCTCTTTCCCTTACATCCTGATGAATCCGCTGCTGCTTCTTGCAACGATCGGCGGTTCCATGGCTGCCATGTTCTGGAATACTCTGCTCGGTCTTGGTCTGACCGGCCCTGCTTCCCCTGGTTCCATCTTCGCTTATGTCGGTATGGCACCGAAGAACCAGATCTTCCTTGTCTTCCTGAGTGTTGTCGTTGCGGCTGGTGTATCCTTCGCAATTGCTTCACCGATTGTCAGATTCTCCAGTGCAAAGAAGTCTCTTGATGAAGCTAATACTTCCGTCAATGAAATGCATGCAGAAGCCAAAGGCATCAGTGCTTATGCCGAAACAGAGTCTGGTGCTAAACTGGATCTTAGAACACTGGATCATATCGTATTTGCCTGCGATGCCGGCATGGGTTCTAGTGCCATGGGTGCTGCGGTATTACAGAGAAAGCTCTCTGAAGCCGGTTTTGACAACATCAAAGTGACACACTGCTCCGTTTCCGAAGTGCCGACAGATGCCAAGCTTGTTGTTTGCCACAAGGATCTTGCCGAAAGAGCATACAAGTGTGTGCCGAATGCCAAGATCGTTACGATTACAAACTTCATGACCGCACCTGAATACGATCAGATCGTTACCGATCTTACCAATGCCCGTATCAATACAAATGCAGAAACAAACGACGGCAAAGCCGAAGACTTCCATGGCGGTGTGCTGATTGAAAAGAATATCCTCATCAATCCTGCTCTTAAGAACAAGGAAGAAGTCATCAAAAAGATGGGTGAAATGCTGTATGAATCCGGCTATGTCACCGAGAAGTATACCGAAGCCATGTTTGAAAAGGAAAAGGTCTTCAATACGGCCATCGGCAATGAAATTGCCGTACCGCACGGCATTGAATCCATGATGGGTGAAATCAAGAATTCCGGTATGGCAGTGTTCACCTTCCCTGACGGCATGGATTGGGGTGATGGCAATACAGTCAAGCTTGTCATCGGTATTGCCAGTGTCGGTGATGCCCATATGCAGACGCTGCAGAAGATTGCGGTTGCCTGTGAAACAACAGAAGATGTTGAAAGAATCAGTAAGATGAATAAAGATGAGATCTATCATCTCTTCAAATAACAGAAAGAAAATAGGAGGAAAGCTGAAATGAAAACAAAAGCTGTCAGAATGTACGGTACAATGGATCTTCGCTTAGAGGAGTTTGAACTTCCGGAAATCAAGGATGATGAAATCCTGGCTAAGATCTACAGTGATTCCTTATGCATGTCTACTTATAAACTTGCCATTCAGGGTAAGAAACATAAGAGAGCACCGCAGAATATGGATACCCATCCGATCATTACCGGTCATGAATTTGCCGGTATCATCGTCAAGGTAGGCAAGAAGTGGCAGGATCAGTTCAAGCCGGGCATGCGCTTTGCCCAGCAGCCTGCCCTGAACTACAAGGGTTCCATGGCTTCTCCTGGCTATTCCTATGAGTACTATGGCGGCGACTGCACTTACTGCATCTTCCCGCATGAGACAATGGAAGTCGGTGCCCTGATGCCGTTTACGGGTGATGCTTTCTATAAGGCATCTCTGGGTGAGCCGTTAAGCTGTTCCATCGGTGCCATGCATGCCCAGTATCATACCAAGCAGGGTGTCTACCATCATGAGATGGGCCTGAAGAGAGGCGGCAACCTCATTATCATGGGCGGCTGCGGTCCAATGGGACTGGGTGCGGTATCCTATGGTGTTGTCTGTGATTATCATCCTAAGAGAATCGTTGTCACAGATGTCAACGATGAAAAGATTGCCAGAGCAAAGGAAGTTGTTTCTCCAGAATGGGCAAAGAAGTATGGGGTTGAGCTCTTGTATGTCAACACAGCCAAGATGGAAGACGCTAGAGCCGGCTTAATGGAACTGACAGACGGCCATGGCTATGATGATGTTCTGATCTATGTGCCGATCCCGGCTGTTGCAGAACTTGGCAACAGTGTGCTGGCCTATGATGGCTGCATGTCCTTCTTCTCCGGCCCGAGCGACAAGAACTTCAGTGCCAAGGTCAATCTCTATGACTGCCACTACAACGCAACCCATATCATGGGTACAACCGGCGGCAACAACGATGACCTGATTGAAGCCAATAAGCTGGCTGCCGAAGGCATCATTGATCCGGCGGTCATGGTAACTCATGTCGGCGGCATTGATTCCATCGCTGAAGCAACCAAGCATCTGCCGGAACTGCCGGGCGGCAAGAAACTGGCCTATACCCAGTTCAACATGCCGATGACTGCCATCAGCGACTTCGGCAAGCTCGGTGAGAAAGATCCTTTCTTCAAGGAACTGGATGCCTGCTGCAAGGCCCACAAGGGCTTATGGAACGCGGAAGCCGAGAAGCTCATCTTCAAACACTTCGGTGTTACCGTTGATACATTTGACTGATCCCTGTTCAATTGCGCTGGAATGCCTGAGGCATTCCGGCTTTTTTCGTCTATAATAGGGGCATATGAATATGAAAGAGAGAAGAAAAACGATCATGATCGTTCTTGGCATCATTGCGATTGCATTGATTGCCATTGTGATATTTGTAAAGCCTCAAAACAAAGCACGTAAAACAGCTTCTTCCACCTTGACGCCTGATACAGGTGAAATCAGAGTGACCCTGACCGTACAGGATGCGGCAGACAAGTGGAAGAGTGATTCAACAGCTCTGATTGTGCATCTGCAGGGCATTGAAAGCAATACAGAAGATGTAAACCTCTACAGTGCTTTGACCTATGGACATGATGCCCAGCTGCAATTGCCCCAGGGAAAGTATCGTATGGCTTTGATTTCAGCTATTAATGCGGATCATTCCATTACTTCCCTGAATACGACTGAAACAGCTGCCATGAGTGTACCGGAAGCCAAAGCCTCTGCTTCTCCTGAAGCCAGTGCCAAAACAGAAACCGTACCGGTCATTACCTTTGATACCAAGTCACTTGAAAACGTGAATGCGGCCGCAACCGCAAGTCCATCCATCGACTTTGGGCTCAACGATGCCAAAGTACTGATGATCCCGGTCAATAACACAGCCATGGAATCCGTACCGGAAGAGACATATGCAAAGATCGCCTCAGATGTATCCGCGATCCTCTCTTCAAATCTGGCTGATCATACGCTTTCCGGCAGTTCTGGTGATTCCATTCTGCAAAGCATCAACACAGCAGTGGATGCGGCAAAGCAGGCTAAATCAGATGCGGCAGCACAGGCTTCTGCCTCAGCTGAAGCAGAACAGCAGGCTGATAACAGTACCGGTATTCAAGACATTTACAGCAACTATAACTACAGTAACTACAGCGGCACACAGAGCAATGCTGCTACCAATACCACACGGCAGCAGCCTGCCGCGCAGCCGGAATCAACTGATACGAATCAGAACAGTGGACAGACAGGCGGTAATTCCAACCAGAATCCAGAACCTGCTGAACAGCCTGATAGCAGTAATAAGGGGAATAATGGACAAAGTACTGACACTGAATCCCAAACGGACAGTGGTGGTTCAACAAACGAAGGTTCATTCTGAAAAGTTAGATCATATTAACAAATTAGTGAATTTTGATACTTACGATAGTAGGCTGGTCTAACGTTCGTTAATAATTGCATATCCAGCCATTTTGTAACTTCGAATTGTCCTCCAT
>JALCHG010000058.1:0-12929 GCA_022644565.1 Solobacterium sp.
GAATCTATTAAACTTCACGCTTCCTGTAATGACAATATCTTCATCATTGCAATTACTGCTTAACATACTCAACTAAGCTTTTCGTATAACATGAAAATCAGGCACCATGGCATATATTTGTGCCATGCAGTGCCTGATTTTTCAAGTATGCCTTACCCTACGAAACCTTATCGGCCTTTCTGGTAAAACCCTACACAATTTTACTTAAGCCTTATTTATTTAAGGAGACACCCTTTCATTGTCCGGTTCACTTACGATATGCACCACCGCCTCTCTTTTGAGAAATGATAGTGATATTAAGGGAAAAGATTCCGATGAGATCAGCTGTATCGTATCAGCCTTTCTCATACCTCCGGAATCTTTCTGTGAGCTGATATAGAAGACGGATTTCTGTTTCCGCTGAAGTTATTTCTTCATTCTTTTTTGTATTTTAGCTGAAATAAAATTGATTTCAGTTTTCAATGGCTCTTCACCATTGTCATTTCAGATTCAGTTTTCTTTAAGATGACCTGTGCATTGGTCTGTCCTCAGGCAGACTTTCACTTTCTATTTCAAATGTGATCTTTTAACAGCCCGTATCCCGAAGGATCTGCCATCTTCGAGATACTCGTCTTAATATTCCAGCAACACCTTTTTCATGGTCATGTACCTCAACTTTCTTTTGGTACTTCTCTTTCTGTACTTTTATAGTAGCCGAAATAATCACTGATACCAGTCTGTAAACCATATTTTTTTTCTGCTATGATAACTTTGTTGAGGGTTTTGCAATGATACAGGATATCAAACCGCATATAATGCATAATGAATATAAGCCTCATCCGCCCCAGGCGGATGACTTTGTTTTCGGCTATGACGGCCGGAACGTTCTCATGAAGAGCGATACAGAGTTTTACCGGGTCAAAGATGTGCCGGATAAGAGACTGTACTATCTGTTTCAGATCGATGATGTACATTTCTATATGGCCGATCTGAAGGATATCGCCGTAAATTCCATCAATTCCTACAATCTGCGTTTCTTTGATGATCAGGTAATGGCCTATGCGGCCATTACCGGCTGGCAGATTGCCTCATGGATGGAGATCAACCGCTACTGCGGCAGATGCGGTACGCTCATGAACCAGGACACAGTGGAAAGAGCAATGCGCTGCCCCAAATGCGGCAATATCGTCTATCCCCGCATCATGCCGGCGGTCATTGTCGCGGTGGTCAATGATAAAGATCAGCTGTTAGTGACAAAGTACGCCCATGGCAGATACCAGAAGTATGCGCTGGTAGCCGGTTTCAATGAGATCGGTGAAACCATTGAAGAAACCTGTAAAAGAGAAGTCAGAGAAGAAACCGGGCTGGAAGTAGAACATCTGAAATACTATAAGTCACAGCCCTGGGGCTTTACTTCCACCCTTCTCTTCGGTTTTGTCGCCCATGTCAGAGGATCCGATGCCATAACTATGGACGCAAATGAACTCAGAGTTGCACGCTGGGCTGAAAGAGGTGAACCGCTGGATACCGGCGGACATGCTTCACTTACATCCGAAATGATTGAAATGTTCCAGAAAGGAATGATTTGAATGGACTATAATCAGATTTTCTATCAGATTTACCCGCTTGGCTTTACCGGAGCACCGAAAGAAAATGACGGTGTACAGGCTCATCGCATCAGAAGAGTGCTGGACTTTATTCCCCACTATCAGAAACTGGGAATTACCGCGATCTGGTTCTCGCCTGTGTTTGAAAGCGACCGCCATGGCTATGATACAAGAGACTACCGTAAGATTGACTGCCGCTTAGGCACCAATGAAGATTTCAAAGAAGTATGCGATGCCCTGCATGAAGCCAATATCAAAGTCATACTTGACGGTGTATTCAATCATGTCGGCCGGGGCTTCTGGGCATTTAAAGATGTACAGGAAAAGAAATGGGATTCTCCTTATTCCGACTGGTTCTATATCAACTATAACGATACCTGGGCAAGAGACGGCTTTACCTACCAGAACTGGGAAGGACATGATGAACTGGTCAAGCTCAACCTGCAGAATCCGGAAGTCAGAAAGTATCTGCTGGATTCTGTAGACAGCTGGATTGAAGATTATGACATTGACGGTCTGCGGCTGGATGTAGCGTATATGGTAGACCGTGACTTCCTGCGGGAGCTCAAGGCCCATACTACAGATATCGATGAGAATTTCATGTTATTAGGAGAGATGATCGGCGGCGATTACAATGTGCTGTTAAGAGGCTGCGGCCTGCATTCAGTTACCAACTATGAGTGCCGCAAGGGCATCTATTCTTCTCTGAACTCCCATAACATGTTTGAAATTGCCTATTCTTTGAACCGTCAGTTCGGCAATGATCCCTGGACGCTTTACCATGGGGCACATCTGCTTTCCTTTGTGGACAACCATGATGTTGACCGCATCGCTTCAGTACTGAATGATGAAAGAGATCTGAAGCTTGCCTATGCTCTGATCTACGGCATGCCCGGCATGCCGTGCATCTACTATGGTTCAGAGTGGGGAGCCAGAGGAAAGCGTACTGACTGGTCAGACAGTGCGCTGCGGCCGGAATATAAAAAGCCGCACTGGAACGAGCTCACCGATTACATCGCTGAACTGTCACGCGTACGCCATGACTACTCGATCCTGGCCTATGGCGATTACACCCAGTTATGCGTCACCAATGAACAGCTTGTCTTCCGCAGAAGAGATGAGCGGGGCCAGCTGATCTTTGCCCTGAACTGTGCAGATCATCCTGCCCGCATGGACTTCAATGCCGAAGCGGGAGATGGAGTCGAATTAGTCACAAGAAAACATGTCGACTATGGCGGCGGCCTGGAAATCGCCCCCAAAGATGCCATGTTCATCTATACGCCCAAAGAGTGATATATCAGCCGGCTGATTGAAAGCCGGCTTTTCTTATAGCTTTACCACAATCCCATGTGACTTGAGATCCTTGAAGAAGTCTTCCCCGTTTTCCATACTGTCCCGCTGTACGGTATAACTCTGTCCACTGCCATACATGATGACATAATGTTTCGGGCTTCTGTTATACGCCGGCTGCTTTCCATCCGTACTGACAATATGCTTTACATCCCGATAGGTGATCGTATCCGCCGCATGAAACATGCGGTGAATCACAATCTGTCCGCCTTCCACTGAGATGAAATTCTTCATGCGCGGCGGATAATACAGCACCCCGATCAATAACATGACAATCCCGAGCACCACCGTAATAATCAGATTGCCTGTGTAGCCTTTGAGCTGGGAAGACAGGGTCGTAACCGAATACAGGATCGCTACCCCGAAGAACAGACACAGTACATCCATGATGGTGAAGAACACCCTGGCACTTTTCTTATAGCGTACAATGTACTTTTTTCCTGTTCTCTGCACTTTATCTCTGTTTCTCTGTTTTTTTGATGACATAACAACCTCGCATTTGCCGTTATCTTATCATTTTATATACCTTGAATGATAGAATATAGACCATGAGCGGACAGAATTCTATCAGATTATTAACCGAGGGCAGCGTCAGGAAGAAAATCCTTTTCTATGCCCTGCCGATCTTCATCGGCAATCTTTTCCAGCAGCTTTACAATACCGCGGATTCCCTGATTGTCGGCAACTTCGTCGGTCAGTCAGCCTTAGCTGCCGTCAGCTCCGTCAGTTCCCTGCTGAACCTGTTCATCGGCTTCTTTGTCGGCTTTGCGTCCGGTGCTTCCATTATCATTGCCCATAACATCGGAGCCGGCCGGCATGAAGAAACCGTCAAGGCAGTTCATACGGCCTTTGCCTTAGGCATTGTGCTGAGTGTGATCCTGACAGTACTGGGTACGGCTCTTTCCCCATGGATGTTAGCGATCATGGGCACCCCGCATGATGTGTATCCGCTGGCTGTTCAGTATACAAGAATCTACTTTGCCGGCTCTTCCGCCCTGATTCTCTACAATGTGCTGGTCGGCATCCTGCAGGCCGGCGGCGACAGCCGTCATCCGCTCTATTATCTGATTGCCAGTTCATTGACCAATATCTTTGCGGATCTTCTGCTGATTGCAGTCTTTCATATGGGCGTAAAGGGTGCGGCCATCGCTACAGTCGGTTCAGAAGCCCTCAGTGCGGTTCTGTGCCTGATCCGCCTTCTGCGGGAAAACAGCGATATTGCCCTGCACTTTTCAAAGCTTGCCATCCATCCGGATGTATTGAAACAGATTATCCACTATGGCATTCCGACCGGCCTGCAGGGTTCCATCATTGATATATCCAATGTCATGATCCAGTCCTATATCAACTCCTTCGGTACAGCCGCTGCCGCCGGCATCGGCGCCTATACCAAGATAGAGGGATTCATGTTTCTGCCGGTTACCGCTTTCTCTTTGGCACTGACTACCTTTATTTCTCAGAATGAAGGCGCCAATGAGAAAGAAAGAGTACGGCAGGGGGTGCGGTTTGGCATCAATACATGCTGCGGGGTGGTGGAACTCATCGGGGTTCTGCTGTTTCTGACAGCCCCGCTTCTGATCCGGGCCTTCAACACAGATCCTGATGTTGTATACTATGGGTCAACGAGAGCAAGAACCTGTGCCTTCTTCTACGGCTTTCTGGCCTTCTCTCACATTGTCTCAGCCATCTGCCGGGGCGAAGGAAAGCCCGTCATGCCTATGACTGTCATGATGATCTGCTGGTGTGCCATCCGGGTTGCGGTTCTATTGACAATCGGACAGGTCATCCATGATATCCGGCTTGCCAACTGGCTCTATCCGATCACATGGTCCATCAGTACGGTCATCTTTGCCTTGTGGCTGAAACGCATGAACTTATATACACTGTTTCCAAAGAGGTAAACCCATGAAGAAAACATTTGTCACTGAAGCACAGCTCAAAGACATCATCAAAACCTATCCCACTCCCTTTCATCTGTATGATGAAGCAGGCATCCGCAGAACACTGAAAGATCTCTACAGCGCCTTCAGCTGGAACAGAGGCTATCGTGAATACTTTGCCGTCAAGGCTACGCCCAACCCTTCCATTCTGAAGATCATGAAAGAAGAAGGCTGCGGTGTGGATACTTCTTCCTATACCGAACTGCTCATGTCAGACCGGGTCGGCTTCCATGGAGATGAAATCATGTTTTCTTCCAATGATACTCCGGCTGAAGACTATGCCTTAGCCGATTCACTCCATGCGATCATCAACCTCGATGATGTCGGCCACATTCCTTTCCTGGATGGGATTCTCAAATCCTATCCGAAGAAAATGTCCTGCCGCTACAATCCGGGCGGCACCTTTACCGCCGGCAGGTCAAAGGAAGGCTTCCAGGTCATGGACAAGCCGGAAGATGCCAAGTTCGGCATGACCCGTGAACAGATCTTTGAAGCCTATCGTGAACTGAAGAAAAGAGGCGTTGAAGAATTCGGTCTTCATGCCTTCCTGGCATCCAATACTTTATCAAACGACTACTATCCTGAACTGGCCCGCGTCATTTTCCAGCTTGCTGTTGATCTAGAGAGAGAAACAGGCTGTCATATCACTTTCATCAACCTTTCCGGCGGCGTCGGCATTCCCTACAAACCGGATCAGCCGGCTAATGACATCTTCGCCATCGGCAGAGGGGTTGAGAAAGTCTACAATGAAATTCTTGTGCCGGCCGGCATGGGTGATGTACAGCTGTGTACGGAACTGGGCAGATATGTCAGCGGCCCGCACGGCTGTCTTGTCACACGTGTTCTGCATCTGAAGGACACCTACCGCCATTATGCCGGGGTTGATGCCAATTCCTGCAATCTGATGCGTCCGGCCATGTATGGCGCCTATCACCACATCACCGTCATGGGCAAAGAAAACGAACCCGTCTATGAAAACTATGATGTGACCGGCAACCTCTGTGAAAACAACGATAAACTGGCTGTGAACAGACCATTGCCGAAACTGGAAACAGGCGACATTCTTGTCATTCATGACACCGGTGCCCACGGCTTCTCCATGGGCTATAACTACAACGGCAGGCTCAGAAGTGCTGAGCTGCTGTTAAAAGAAGATGGATCCGTCAGACTGATCCGCCGGGCGGAAACACCGGAAGATTACTTTGCCACACTGATCTGGGATGAATGATTATGGAAGACAGATATCCGGATATTACCAAAGAAAGAGTTGTAGAAATTCTGCAGGCTTATGTCGCTGCTGAAGCACGGCTTGGTTTGCGTTCCCTGATTGCAGAAAGGCTGAAAAGCGTCATGACAGCCGAAGAGATCAATATCCTCGGCCTGGCCGCATACACCTGGATGAATGTTGAGACATTCCATATGCTTGCCATCAATCCAGACAGCCTGCCCGTCTATCAGGATGTTTATAACAGTATTGTGAATTCCTCTTACTGGAACGGCCCTGCCGGTTTTACAGTTCTTACATGTGAAAACTGTGCTGAAGCCATGAAGGAAGTCATCTCCATAGCCCATCAGGTCAACCGGATCACCCGGACAGATGATGCTTTCATCATGGAAGTCAGTGCCCTTGACCATGTTGATGCAGCACGCCTGGATTTTGTTGACGGCTGCCTCATGCCTGTTCTGCAGTGATCAGATTCAGATCTTATAGCACCGCAAGGTGCTTTTTTCATATGAAGCAGCTCATAAAAAAAGCATGGTCACCCATGCTTGTATGAACTGTGTTCAGGCTGCGTTGTTATTGTCGGAAATCTTACTGCTGTCGACAAGTTCAACTTCAGCCGTTCCTTCCTTGCCGTCTCTTTCATAAGTCAGGGTCACTTTATCACCAACCGACTTATTGCTGACGTACTCCGACAGGCCGGATACCGAAGTCACCGCTTCATCATCAATCCTGGTAATGACATCGCCTACCTGAATTCCGGCTTCATCCGCATTGGACTTGTCATTGACCGCAACGACAACAACTTCACTCTTGCTGCTGTCATTTGCGTCCGCTTTCTGCTGTACCGTAATACCGATCACGGCAGAGCTGCTGAACGGTGAATCAGAATGATCCGAACCTGAACCGGATCCGGAAGAAGAATCTGAATTGCCGCCTTCAGAAGGCATCTGGAAGTCCGGCATATTTCCGCTGGAGAACTCCTGGACCCTTTCTTCCTTCTCATTTTCACCGACTGTCTTTACCGCTGCAACGCCTCCGCCGAAACCGCAGGCAAAAGCCAGAATCGCAACCGCACAGATCTTGCCGAACGTATCCCATCCGAAGTGATGCGTCTTCTTTTCCTTCGGCGCATTCACCGGCTGTACATCAATAACCTTCGGCTGTTCTTCTTTCTTCGCTTCCGCTTTCTTTTCTTCCGTTTTCTCTGTTTCTTTCACTTTGTTTTCTTCCGCCTTCTGTTCTGTTTCTTTCTCATCAGGTGCTTTCGTCTTATTGTTTTCTGTATTTTCAGACGGATTTTTTTCCGTTTCGTTCTTTTCGCTATCCATACGCATTCACTTCTCCTTTGTACATGTTGTATCTTATCGGTAAAATGTGATGCCTGTGTGAATAAACACTGACATTATGACTAACAAATCTTAAGAAACGCCTGTGACAGAAGATCCGCTTCAAAAGCACTCAATACCGGCAGTGCGCTTTCATCCGGACACATATGACTGTTATGGAGCGGATAGGCGCTGTTTACTCCCATATGGAAGAAACAGCCCGGTACTTTCTGCAGATAGTATCCGAAGTCTTCAGTTGTCATGGTCGGCTCTTTGAGCCTTACAACATGCGCATCCCCAAGCAGATTCCGGGCTGTTTCTTCCGTAAAGGCTGTACAGCGTGCTTCATTCTCTACACCCGGATACCCTTCAATCAATACCGGGTCGATCTCCGTACCAGTCTCATCCTGTACTGCCTGAACCGTTTCAAAAAACTTATTCTTCAACACTTTCCTCAGATCCAGTCCGGGTGTCCGGATAATGCCGGAAAGCACCGCTTCTTCACACAGGATATTTCTGACCTTTCCGGCATGGAAAGAGCCGGTTGTCACTACACATCTTGTACCTTCATAATTACCAGTCAGCTGCTTCAGCCTGATAGCCAGAAGACTGCCGGCATACAATGCGTCAATGCCCTTTTCCGGTTCTGCCCCATGGGCACTGCGTCCATGTACTGTCACATCATATTTCATGGCAGCCGCATAGAAACGGCCATAGCGGATCCCGATCGTTCCCGCAGGAAGTGCGGGATTGATATGACACCCGAACACCGCCTGCACCCCATCCAGAGCACCTTTTTCAATCAGTGCTTCAGCTCCGCCTTCTCCTTCTTCATCCTTCTGAAAGAGAAAACGCACATTGCCTTTCAATTCATCCTTATGCCTGCTTAAAAGCCTTGCCGCACCAAGCAGAGCAGTCATATGCACATCATGTCCACATGCGTGCATATATGTGTTCTCAGAGGCATACGGAACGCCTGTTTCCTCCTGTATCGGCAGTGCGTCAATGTCTGCCCGGAAACAGACTGTTTTACTGCCGTTTCCCTTCAGTTCTGCCACACATCCTGTTTCAAGAGGTTTATAGACTTCTAATCCCATCTCTTTAAGATATGCCGCAAGCTTTTCCGTGGTCCGGAATTCCTCATTGCCCAGTTCCGGATGCCGGTGAAAATCCTCATAGCAGTTTTTCAGGAAGTCCTTTTCTGCCTCTGCTTCCTTCAGCCAGTCAGTCATGTTTTATTTCCTTGATATATGCTTCAAGACGATTCATGCCTTCTTCAATATTTTCTTCAGAAGCACAGTATGAAATTCTCACATGTCCTTCCCCATGGAAGGCAGAACCAGGGGTCAAAGCCGCTTTCTTCTTTTTCAATAAATCCATACAGAAGTCCATGGACTTCATCTGGAATGGTTCAATGGAAGGAAAGACATAGAATGCCCCTTCCGGTTCAGCCGCATAAAGTCCTATCTGTTCCAGTCTTTCCAGAACATAATCCCTTCTTTTATGACACCGCTCCACAAACGGCTTTGGATCAATCGCAAGGGCTTTGATACATGCCCTTTGAAACAGAGATGGCGTACTTGTCACCATATACTGATGTACCAGCGTCATCTTTTCACTCAGCCATAACGGTGCACAGACATACCCCATCCGCCATCCCGTCATGGCATAGGGTTTGGAAAAGGACTGTACCAGTATCATCTGATCCCTCAGATCATGATATTCCGTAATGGAATGGTATCTGTCTGTATACACAAACGAGCGGTATACATCATCCGCTATGACATAAATGCCCGTTCCTTTCACAGCATCATGTACCGCCTGCAGCGACGCATCATGCAGGATGGTGCCGGTCGGATTGTTTGGTGAATTCAGCACAATGGCTTTTGTCTTCGGGGTGATCAGGGACTTCAGATGTGCATAGCTGATCTGCCCGTTTTCTTTCATTGCATCATACGGTACAAAGGTACAGCGGCACAGTCTGACAATCTGCTCATATAAAACAAAGCAGGGCGTTGGAATGATGACTTCATCCCCCGGATTCAGTACGGAAAACAATGCCAGAAACAGACCTTCAGTTGCCCCATCTGTCACAATGACTTCTTCCGGACGATAGTCCATGCCGTTTTTCTTTTCATGATCCGCAACCGCCTGTCTTAAGTCCATCGTACCGGCATTGGGGATGTAGTGTGTCTCTTTCTTTGCAAAAGCAGTGTTTACTTCCGCTTCAATGGCTGGATCCGTATCGATATCCGGTTCCCCCAGGGTCAAGGCAGCACAGCCTGGAGTATGCTTTGCCAGATTGGAAAAAGAACGGATGGCGCTGGGTTCAATGTCATCCAGTACAGTATTCCATCCGTTCATACTTATAACTCCCTTAACGCATCCTGCAGGGCTGTCTTGCGGGATGTCTGTTCATCCTTCATCTTGATGACACGGGCCGGACAGCCTGCCACAACCGCATTGTCCGGCACATCATCAATCACTACAGCACCAGCTGCTACTACGGCACCCCTGCCGACATGAACACCTTCAATGACCACCGCATTGGCACCCATCATGACATCATCTTCCACTACTACCGGTTTTGCACTGGCAGGTTCAACCACCCCGGCTAAGACCGTTCCGGCACCGATATGACAATGCTTTCCGACAATGGCACGTCCGCCAAGGACCGCTCCCATGTCAATCATGGTTCCTTCCCCGACAACTGCGCCGATATTGATGATGGCGCCCATCATGATCACCGCATTCTTACCGATCTCCACCTTCTCACGGATGATGGCACCCGGTTCAATCCGGGCCGGAATCTCCTTGGCATCCAGTAACGGCACACCAGAATTGGTCCGGTCATTTTCAATCACAGCATCTTCGATGCTTTCCTTATTCTGTTCCAGAACCGGCTTTACATCCTTCCAGTCCCCAAACACAATCTGATCGCCATTGCCAAACACATGACAGTTTTCAAAGACAAGCGGTTTTTTACTCTTCACATACACCTTGACCGGTGTCTTCTTTTCTGACTCCGCAATGTAGCGGATAATTTCTTCTGCGTCCATTTTTATTCTCCTAACAGATCATGCATATCATAAAGCCCGGCCTTCTGTGACACAAGATAGGCCGCTGCTTCCAATGCGCCATCCGCAAACACAGCCCGGCTGTGTGCTTCATGTTTCAATACCAGCCGTTCCGTACCCGTATCAATGATCACTTCATGCATGCCGGCTTCATCTCCCAGTCTTAAAGAATGAATACCGACTTCATTCTTCTGCCGCCGGCCGTTTTCATGCCTGCCGATGTTGAAGACGGCATTCGGACGGGCATCCTTCACCGCATCCGCCAGAATCAGGGCCGTACCGCTCGGCACATCCTTCTTACGGTTATGATGCGCTTCCACAATTTCCACATCCGCATCCGGAAACATCTTCACGGCTGTATGTACTAATTTTTTCAATGTGGCAATACCAATCGACATATTGGCCGAGAAGAATACCGGAATCTTTTCAGATGCCTGCTGAATGACCTGTCTTTCTTCTTCATCTTGGCCGGTTGTACAGATCACCGCCGGCACCTTGTTTTTCACACAGTAATCCACAATTTCATGAACTGCCGTATGGAAGGAGAAATCAATCAGCACATCCACTTCTTCCTGCAGAGAAGAAAGATGCTGGTAAACACGTTCTTCCGGCCGATCTTCTGAATCCGGACTCACACAGGCTGCCACACAGAAGCGTTCATCTTCCCTGAGCTTTTCCAGCACAATCTGTCCCATGTGGCCGCTGGCCCCATATACCGCCGCCTTGATCATCTCAGCACCCCGAGCTTTCTCATTTCATCAAACAGCAAAGCCTCATGTGCTTTTTCCATCTTAGTCAAAGGAAGTCTCACATAATTCTCACCATAGCCAAGAGCAGCCATGGCAGCCTTGACCGGAATCGGATTGACTTCAGAAAACAGCGCATGAATCAAAGGCAGATACTTCACCTGATCAGCCAGTGCCCCTTTAACATCACCCTGAAAATACTTCCGGCACATTTCATGTGTTTCCTTCGGCAGTACATTGCTTAATACACTGATCACACCCTTGCCGCCGATAGAAAGCATCGGAATGATCTGATCATCATTCCCACTGTAAAGATCCAGCTTTCCTTCTGTCAAGGCATAGGTATCCAGGGCTTTGGAAATGTTGCCGCTGGCTTCCTTGATTGCTTTGACATTAGGTACATTCATCAGCTTGACATAGGTAGCCGGCTCAATATTCACCCCTGTGCGGGATGGCACATTATAGACAATCAATGGCTTTGTAGAAGCACTTCCAATCGCTTCATACATCTTCACAAGACCATTCTGGGTTGCCTTGTTATAGTAAGGTGTTACGACCAGCATCGCATCATAGCCAATGCTGCAGGCATACTTGGTCAGATCAATCGCATAATCCGTGTGGTTGGATCCGGTTCCGGCAATCATCGGCACTCTGCCTGCCGCTCTTTCCACGGCAAACCGCAGCACCTCCCTGTGTTCCTGATCCGACAATGTACTTCCTTCACCGCTTGTCCCGGCAATCAGTAAGGCATCAATGCCCTGTTCAATCTGCCAGTCAATCAGTCTTCCAAACGCTTCATAATCCACACCTTTCTCATTCATCGGTGTAATCAGTGCTGTAGCAGCACCTTCAAAAACAGTATCAGCCATGTGTTCTCCTCTCATACGGAAAAGGCAGGCTGTACGAAATGAGCCTGCCTGTTAAAAGTCTGCCTTTAACCCAACGATAGCTCTCCGCACATGCGACAGTCATACGGATCTTATCCGTATGCCCAGCAGAAGATATGCCGTATCTTCTGCTTCGGCGGCCTTTCCTTTCCTCTTACAGGTTCATAGCATCCCTGGCAGGACTAGCCTGTATGTACTCATTCAGCCGCGCCTCTATCCGATTGCGCCTGTACTGTAACATTCCTGACTCCTGTCCGTCAATGAATCAGCCAGGTCTTTCTGTCCTTTTCTTTCATTATTATCATTCACAGTGAAAGTTCTTTCATTGCCTTTCCAAATGCTTGATACTGTTCATACGGCGCATCATGCGCTCCTTTGAACCATACCATTGCACAATCCGCTGCCTCTCTGAACCTTTCCGCCATCTCTTCACACGGCATACCGGCACTGCAGTCTCCTATTCCCACAAAGATCTTTCTGCCATCCAGCTTTCCATAATCCATTCCATATTCAAGCATCGACATGCATTCATGTGCATAGAACGCATGACTGTTCTTTCTGACCACTCCCCATGACTAAAGTCAGGGGGTTCAGGAAGGCACTACGGTCCTGCATGTTCATACTGCTATCGCAGTACACACGCATCAGGTAGATCATTCCCAAACCTCGCGCAGGCTGTCCTTGTTCAGGATGTGCTGCTCTGGCCCAGCCATTCTCAGATGAGAATGACTTACCATGCACTTTTGCCTTACGCTGTTACGCCGGCATGGTCACTACGGCGTTTGATGCTTAT
>JALCHG010000059.1:0-12501 GCA_022644565.1 Solobacterium sp.
TAAACTTAAGGCATTACGTTATATGCTTGAAGTATAGTTTCCTTACTCAGAAACAATTTATGCAAAACAGTTTTGTGATATCAAGCCGTTATATCACAATAGGTGACATTTTCAAAAAACATTAACATCCTTCCAGCAGTACAGGCAAAATGCCGGGAAAGGGAAAAACACATGAACAGAATGATCAAAACAGCAGCCGCTCTCTTTACAGCCGTCACTCTGACAGCCTGCGGTACATCTTCAGCATCTTCCACTGCAGCCACAACCGCAGATAAGAAGATTACGATCGGTGCGACAGCAGTGCCGCATGCCGAGATTCTGGAAAATGTGGTCAAGCCGCTGCTGGCGGATGAAGGATGGGATCTTGAAATTACAGTCTTCAATGATTATGTACAGCCGAATACAGCTGTAGAAGATGGTACGCTGGATGCCAACTATTTTGAGACAATACGTTATCTTGATGAGGAGAATGAAAACCGCGGTCTGCATCTGAAGGCGGTTGCCGGTATCCATCTGGAACCGATGGGTCTGTACTCAAAGAAGTATGACAGTATTGATGACCTGCCGGATGGAGCGAGAATTGCAATTCCGAATGATGGCTCCAACGAGTCCCGTGCGCTGAAGCTTCTGGAAGACAATGGTTTATTAAAACTGGATGACAGTGTTGATCTGTATACGCCCAAGGATGTAACGGACAACCCGCATAACTTTACATTCAGTGAACTGGATTCTGCTTCTCTGCCGCGTACGCTGGATGATGTTGACGCAGCTGTCATCAATGGCAACTATGCCCTGGAAGCGGATCTGTCTCCGGCCAAGGATGCTCTGATTTCTGAATCTGCGGATGGCCCGGATGCGCATTATTACATCAACTATCTTGTCGTTAAAGAAGGCAATGAAAACACAGATAAGACAAAGGCGCTGATCAAGGCACTGCAGTCTGATGAGGTAAAAGACTATATTGAGAAGAATTATTCCGGTTCTGTTATACCCGCCTTCACGGATGGAGAATAAGCATGATCGAGCTGCGGAATATTAACAAACGGTACGGTGATCTGCAGGTTCTGAAGGATATTTCGCTGCAGGTGAATGATGGGGAGATCTTCGGTATTATCGGTCCTTCCGGTGCCGGCAAGAGCACGCTGCTGCGTTGTGTCAACGGTCTTGAGACATACCAGAGCGGTGAAATCCTGATCAATGGCGAAAAAGTAGATACGAACAATACAGCCGCTCTGCGTGTTCTGCAGCGCTCCATGGGCATGATCTTTCAGAATTTCAATCTGCTCTCAAGGCTGAATGTAGAAGAGAATGTCGGTCTGCCGCTGCAGTTCTGGGGACAGTCACCTCGCACCCCGGAGAACAGGAAGCGGATTGCGGAGCTGCTGGCGCTGGTCGGTCTTTCGGATAAAGCCAAGGTCAGACCTTCTCAGCTTTCCGGCGGTAAGAAGCAGCGTGTTGCGATTGCAAGGGCTCTTGTGCTGAACCCGAAGATTCTGCTTTGTGATGAAGCGACAAGTGCCCTGGATCCTAAGATTACCAGGGAAATACTGGCGCTGCTGGCGGATATCAATGCCAGGATGGGGATTACGATTCTGATTGTGACCCATCAGATGGAAGTGGTGAAACAGGTATGTGAAAGGGTAGCATTTCTGAACCACGGCCATATGGTGGCGGTAGGAACGCCGGAGGATCTGTTTGTTCAGCCGCAGTCTGAGATGAAGGATTTCCTGGGCGAGAGCTTTACGGCGCTGCCTTGTGAAGGTGTGAATATCCAGCTGTTTTTCAAGGAACATTCCGGTGAGCCGGTGATTACGGAAATGGCAAGGGAATTGAATATTGATTTCAGTATCTGCTGGGGAAAGCTTGAGGATTTCCGGGCGGGTGTACTTGGTTCGCTTGTGATCAACGTAAAGCCTGAACAGCAGGAAATGGTACAGAAGTATCTGAGTGCACATCAGGTGCAGTGGGAGGTGCTTTGATATGTGGCAGATTGTATGGCAGGCAACAGGCCAGACATTATACATGGTGACGCTGTCGACACTGCTGGCCGTGGTGCTTGGGATGATTCCGGCGGTTGTGATGACTCTGACGGCCCCGGATGGCCTTCGTCCCAACCGGCTTGTCTATGGCATCCTGGATGTATTAGTGAATGTATTCCGCAGTTTTCCTTTTGTGATCCTGATGATTATTGTCATTCCGATGACAAGAGCGATTACCGGTACTTCGATCGGTACAACCGCGGCAATTGTGCCGCTGACCGTATCTGCGATTCCCTTCGCCTCAAGAATCTTTGAGAATGCACTAAGGGAAACGGATCCGGGTGTGATTGAAGCGGCCCGCTCTTTCGGGGCCGGCAGCAGATCGATTATCTGGCGGGTCTATATCAAGGAGTCTGTTCCGCGTTTATTGAATGGGATTATTCTTCTGTTTATCAATATGATCGGTGCTTCAGCTATGGCTGGCGTACTTGGCGGAGGCGGTCTCGGAGATGTGGCGATCCGCTATGGCTATCAGATGTATCAGCTGGATTATCTATTGGTGACATCACTTGTGCTCATTGTTCTGGTACAATTACTGCAGGGACTTGGCAATCTGTTCTATAAGAAACTGGTGTAGGAATGAAACTGAACAAGGAAGAAAACGGTGTCTATCAGATTGAGGCTGATGGACAGGATGCCGGCTGGATTAAGGTGAGCGATACTGGTGAAATGCAGTTTGAGCTCAAGGAAGCGTACCGTCACCAGCATCTGATGAAGCAGGCGGTATATCAGCTGACCCCGCTTCTGCATCAGACATATCCAACGCTGACGGCACATGTGGATGAGGATCAGATGGATGCCTGGCATCTATTGGAACACAATGGCTATCAGCTTTTGAAACAGCAGGATCATGTGCGTACGTATGTCCACCATCAACAGTCGACTTCCCGCAGAGAAGAGAAGGCGGATGGCCTTGTGACACTGTATCTTGCCGGAGGCTGCTTCTGGGGTGTGGAAAGGGCATTTCAGCAGCTGAAGGGCGTAAAGAAGACATGTGCCGGCTATGTCAACGGCAATGTGGAAAATCCTGTCTATGAGCAGGTCTGCCAGGGTGATACAGGATTTCAGGAAGCGGTACGGGTTGATTATGATTCATCTGTACTTTCCATTGATAAGCTCATGCAGGCGTATTTCCTGTGTATTCATCCCGAACAGCAGGATGGACAGGGCAATGATATCGGCAGTCAGTATGAGACCGGTGTCTATTATCAGGATGAGGCTTTACTGCCTGATCTGAAGCGTATCTTTGCGGATGAAAAGAAGAAACATCAGGTGTTTGCGGTCAGGCTCGGGCCTTTGAAAAATTTCTATGCGGCAGAGGAATATCACCAGAATTATCTGAATAAACATCCCGGCGGCTACTGTCATATCGACTTTACGATTCTTGCCAGGATCCGGAAGCTGAATGAAAGTAAAAGCTGAAGCATGAAAAAAAGACAATCTGTTTCTTCAGAGAGGAAACTCTGAAGACAGATTGTCTTTTCTATGCCATTACTCTACATCCTGCAGAGCACTGGTATCTTCTTCACCGGTTCTGACCTTGACGACCTTTTCAACCGGATAGACAAAGATCTTTCCATCGCCGATATGACCGGTATACAGTGTTTTGCGGCATGTTTCGATCACATCCTTGACCGGGATCTCTGAGACAACAACTTCTACCTTAACCTTAGGCAGCAGGGTAGAATCTACGGTAACGCCTCTGTACTTGGCACTGGAGCCTCTTTCAAGACCTGAGCCCATGACCTGGCTCATTGTCATGCCGGTTACACCGAGTTTATTGAGGGCAATCTTGAGCTCATCAAACTTGCTCAGGCTGCAGATGATTGTGACATTATGCATGCCGGTATCTCTGAGTTCGCCATATGTCTTGACGGCTGCCTTTTTCTTGGCTTCTGAAGCTTTGGAATAATCTTCTTCACCAAGATCGGTATTGTCATTGGCTTCTACTTCAAGCTGGGTGACATCGGTGATGGCAAAGCCGGAGTAGGCGGAAGCCAGACCATGTTCATGAATATCAAGACCGTCGATTTCAACCTGTTCCGGAACACGCAGGCCGATCGTTTTATCAATCAGCTTGAAAATCAAAAACATGACAATCAGAACATAGATATCAATGGAGACAATGCCTAACAGCTGAATGCCAAGCTGATGCACGCCGCCGCCATAGAAGAGGCCCTTGCGCACACCATCGGCACCGGTTGAGAACAGACCTACGGCAATTGTGCCCCAGACACCATTGGCAAAGTGAACGGAAACAGCACCGACCGGATCATCAATCCTGGCAACTTTATCGAAGAATTCAACGGAGAAAACAACAAGGAAGCCGGCGACAAGACCGATGATGAAGGCACCGGTAACAGAGACGCAGTCAGCACCGGCGGTAACTGCAACAAGACCTGCCAGAGATGCGTTGAGAGTCATGGAGACATCCGGCTTGCCATAGCGGAACCATGTGAAGATCATGGCTGTACATGTGGCAACGGCGGCAGCCATGTTGGTTGTCATGAAGGCAAGGGAAGCTGTTTCCATGGACGCATCATCGCTTAATGCCACGGTAGAGCCGCCATTGAAGCCGAACCAGCAGAACCAGAGAATGAATACGCCTAAGGCAACGGCGGTCATGTTATGACCGGGGATGGCTCTTGGCTTGCCGTCTTTATCGTATTTGCCGATACGGGGACCGAGCATCCATGCGCCAAGCAGGGCGATCAGGCCGCCGACATTATGGACCTGGGCGCTGCCGGCAAAATCATGGAAGCCAAGCTGGCTCAGCCAGCCGCCGCCCCAGCTCCAGTGTCCGCAGATCGGATAGACCAGAAGTGAAATGGCAGCAGAGTAGACACAGTATGCCTTGAAGTTGGTACGTTCCGCCATGGAGCCGGAAACAATTGTCGCTGCGGTAGCACAGAACACAGTCTGGAATACCACGTACGCCAGTAACGGCATCGTCTGGGGAACAACGGAATTAGAAGCGGTATAGGCACCTCTGATGAAGAAATCAGGTGCACCGATGAAGGAACCGAGACCATTGAACATGAGCGAGAAGCCGATGATCCAGTAGCACGGTGTGCCAATACAGAAGTCCATCATGTTTTTCATGAGGATGTTGCCGGTGTTCTTTGCCCGTGTCAGACCTGATTCACAGAGCGCAAATCCAGCCTGCATGAAGTAGACCAGGGCTGCACAGAGCAGCACCCAAATGACAGTAGTTGATTGGTAATGCATAGTTCTTTCCCCTTTCTGGTATGTCAGTAAGATAACATATGAGAAACCGTGAAATTGAAAAAATTACAGAAAATATGAAAAATTATCAGAAAAGCGATGAAAATATCAATGAAAATGCCTGCGTGCATGCTTTAAAACGCCAAAATTGAAGAATAAAATTGTAAAAATGGAGCTGATCATGAATTTTATACAGACAATATGAATCGCGGATTGGAAATCGACGATACAGGAATGCGTTTATAATGAATCTGTGAGGCTTGAATATGATTCATAACGACTGGTATCCCTGGCTGCAGGCTGAATGGCAGCAGCCGTATTTTCAGAAACTGGCAGCTTTTATTCATGAGGCATATGCCCATGAACCCATTTATCCGCCCAAGGCACAGGTGTTTTCTGCTTTTGAGTACTGTAATAAACCGGATGTGAAGGTAGTGATCCTGGGACAGGATCCCTATCATCAGAAAGGGCAGGCACATGGGATGTGCTTCAGTGTCAATCCCGGTGTACCCGTACCCCCGTCTTTACGTAATATATATAAGGAAGCGCATGATGATGTCGGCACATACATACCTGACAACGGCTATCTCATGCCCTGGGCAAAGCAGGGCGTGTTCTTACTGAACACGATCCTGACGGTCCATGATTCAAGACCCCAGTCCCATAAAGGAAAGGGCTGGGAAATCTTTACGGATCACGTCATTCAGGAAATCAGCGCCAATGCAGAGGAACCGGTTGTCTTTCTTTTATGGGGCAGAAATGCAAAAGAAAAGGCATCCATGATTGATACATCCAGGCATCTGGTTCTGGAAGCAGCCCATCCTTCTCCTTTAAGTGCAAACTACGGGTTCTTCGGCTGCCGCCACTTCTCCAAGGCCAATGCGTTTCTCAAAGAACACGGCCGTACGCCGATTGACTGGCAGATCCCCAACCTGAACATGTGAACAAAGACTGCTTTCCCGGAAGATCGAACGTATGCGATAATAGGCAGAACAGGAGTGTTTCTTATGAAGAAAAAGAAAATAGCAGCGTATGTGCTGAGTGCAGTCTGTGCCCTTGGCACCGTCACACCGCTTTGTGCACTGGCAGAAGAAAGCGATGATGACAAGCTGGAAGATCTGATGACAAGTGAATTTGTCGACACGATGGAAGATGACTACATGACCCTTCATTTTACGCTGAAGGATCCTTCCGCCCTGAACATTGAAGTGCCTGAGCCGACATTTGGCAATACGGACTTCAAGGGCGAAGCTGAAAAAGCAAAAAGCGATGCGGAAAAAGTGCTCAAGGAGCTCGATGACATCGATCGGGATTCCCTGACGGAAGAACATCAGTATGACTATGATGTCATGGTGGATTCCTATACGTATCAGAAGAACTGGTCGGATACCAACTGGGAATGGATGTTTACAGCAGACAACAACCTGGTCAATTCCATTACGACTAATATGACGGAGTTCCAGTTCTATGACAAACAGGACTTCTATGATTATGTTTCCGTACTGGATACGGTGGATGATTATGTAAATGCAGCCCTTGACTTGACAAAGGAACAGGCGGATAACGGCTACTTCATGAACGAAGCGAGCCTGGAAGAGTCTCTCAGTGAGATTAAGGACTTCACAGATAAAACAGATGATAATCCGCTCATTGTGGATTTCAAGGATGATGCGGATGCGTCTTCCTTCCTGAGTGAAGAAGAAAAGGGAACGCTGGAAAATCAGGTCAATGACATTGTCATCAATGATATCATCCCTGCATGTACAAACGCTTATGATACATTGAGCGGCATGAAGGACAAGTGCGTGGATGATTTCAGTGATATTGAAAACGGCCTTGCCTACTATACCGCCGCTGAGCAGCATACGGTCGGCAGTGCAAAGTCGCTGCAGGATCAGTTTGATGAGCTGGATGATTTCATTCAGGATAAGACGGCAGAGTATATTTCACTGCTGCAGAAGAATCCGGATGCGGGCAGTACAGAGATCAGTATGAAAGATCCTGATGAGATCCTGACCTATCTTTCCAACAGTCTCAATGACCATGGCTTCCCGGACTGTCCGGATGTCAACTATACCGCTGACTATCTGGACCCTTCCGTTGTCTCTGGCAATGTCATGGCATACTACATGTCCTCTCCGCTGGATGATTACACGGATAATGTGATCAGGATCAACAAGAACAACATCTCCGACAACACGGAGTTCTATAACACTCTGGCGCATGAAGGCTATCCGGGTCATCTTTACCAGCATGTCTATGATCTTTCCAAAAAGCATAACTATATCCGCCAGCTGTGCGGGTATCTCGGCTATCAGGAAGGATGGGCGGAATATGTGGCCAATGATGCCATGGAATGGGGCATCATGAGTGATGAGGATGCCAAGGCAGTCGAACTCAATAACGATATCACGTATGGGCTTTCCGCTCTGACGGATATTGCCGTTCATGGCCTTGGCTGGCAGGAGAAGGATGTGAGCAGCTACCTCCGTCGCATCGGTCTTAACAGTGAAGCGGCTTCTTCCCTGTATCAGACTGCCATGCAGTATCCGATCTCATATGATTCCTATGGCTATGGCTTATGCCGTTTTACCGTGATGCGGGAAAATGCCGAAGAAGCTCTGGGTGATAAGTTTGATAAGACAGAGTTCCATGAAGTGATTCTTGATCACAGCGACAGAATGCTGGATACGGTTGAGACAGATGTTGAAAACTGGGTGAAGCAGAAGGGCGGCAAGTACAGCTCTTCTGATACCAAATCTTCTTCTTCCTCAAACAGCAGTACATCCCCGCTCAGCCGCAGCGCTGCCTTCGGGATCGGCATGACTGCACTTGTCGTGGTTGTGGTTGCCTTTATTGTCAGAGCACGCAACCGCAGAAACAGTGCATTATAATCAGTATCAAATCAGTAAAACAGGCTCAGCGGATGAGCCTGTTTTATAATCTTTTATAATCTCAAAATCTTTTTATAAAGCTTTATATTTCTTTATAATTTGATTCTGGATTTTCTGAAAGAGGTTTTCTAATCAGAAAAGTCGCGCATCATAATTTCGTGCTGGATATACTCTCGGAAACGAGGCAGTGCAAATGTTAAAGTGCTGCGGGCATCCGAAGTCAGAATACCTTTTCTAATCAGACGCTGGCGATAGACTGAAAAATAGCGAGATGACATATCACCACATGCTTTACGAATTGCAGAAACATCAGAACTGTCAATACCGGCCATTGCTTCTAATATTTCTTGATCCTTTTTTGAGCATTCTCGCCAGATAACATTGTATGAAGAATTAGACAGCAGCGCATCATAGTCGGACATAATGGTACTGATATCATCAGGACAATCCCTTTCCCAGAAAATATAACCTAAAGCCTGAAAAGCGAAGGAATATCCTTTTGTTAAGGCTGCCAGTTCCAAAGCTTTTCGTAAAGGAATCTGGAAGACAGACTGATAACTGGCAGCCATGGCTGTGCTGTTTAACGGTGTCAGTTCAATTCGTGGTGCACGGTGCAAAAAGGTCATGTCTTTTTCATTAATTAAGGCATCAATGTTTTCAAATAATCCAGTCCCGAGAAAGAAGATGGATCTTTTACGGGTAAGAGCAGTTTGGAATATTTTTGAAAACTTTCTGATGTTTTCGCAATTATATACTTCATCAATAGTAACAAGCACTTTTTTATGATGCTTCTCTGCTATTTGTAAAAGAGTGTCAATCTGCTCTGATAATGATTCTTCGCCTCCTTCACTTTCAAATGTAATGCCTCCTATAGGAGAGTTCACAGAAACCATCTGCAGAGAAATATGGTGTTTGTGAAGTGCTTTATACAAATCACTGTATATGCTTTTGTTAATATCATATGAAGTGTTTTCACGCAGAACAATCCATTCTCCTGTTTGTTCAAGCTCGTTTGAAATTTCGCCCATTAAGACGGTTTTTCCAGATCCTCTGACACCAGTGATCAGAAAAATCTGATCTGTAATGGGACTCATGGTAAACATGTCAATAATGTGCTGCTTTTCAGTTATACGGCTGACTAATTGAACGGGCGGGCGCCCGAAAGTGATGCAAAATGGATTTTTTCCTTTCATAGTAAGTACTCCTGATGTTTTTATATTACTTTATAATCCTTTATACTTCAACGAAAGCTTTATAAATCTTTATAATATTTTATAAACTTTTATATTGCGGCTTATAGCTGAATTAACAAGTATACGATATTGGAAATCAGAAAAAACGTTTCTATCAGGGAAAAAGGACGTGAGCTTCATGAGTGTTTTTGGATAATATGACAGTAAACTGAAGGGAAATTGCAGTGTGTGAAATGGTTCCTGGCTTTTTGTTCAAAAATGACGCTGAAACAGGCGATTTCGATATGCCACATTGCGTAATGTACGATATAATGTAAGCGAATTCAATGGTTATTCAGGAGGCAATATATAATGAGAGCTAATACCATGGCGGCCATGATTCTTGCGGGAGGCAGAGGTTCCCGTCTTTTGGATCTGACCAAGAAAGTCGCAAAGCCGGCTGTCCATTTCGGCGGAAAATACCGGATTATCGACTTCCCCCTCAGCAACTGCGCTAATTCCGGTATTTCAACGGTAGGCGTACTTACTCAGTATGAGTCTGTTATTCTGAATGCATATGTAGCCAAGGACCAGTTCTGGGGTCTTGATACAAATGACGGCGGCGTTTATGTTCTGACACCGCGTGAAAGAGATACAAAGGGCCTGGAAGTTTACAGAGGCACCGCAGATGCGATTACCGCCAACCTGGACTTCCTGGATCAGATCAATCCTGAGTATGTTCTGATTCTTTCCGGCGACCACATCTACAAGATGAACTATGACAAGATGCTGGCTTATCATAAGGAAAAGATGGCGGATGCGACCATCGCTGTTCTGCAGGTTTCCCTGAAGGAAGCGACCCGTTTTGGCATCATGAACTGTGATAAGGATGACATGATTGAAGAGTTTGAAGAGAAGCCTGCTCATCCAAAGAGCAACCTGGCTTCCATGGGTATCTATATCTTCACCTATAAGACATTGAGAAAGTATCTTCTGGCAGATGATAAGGATCCTAATTCCAATCATGACTTCGGCAAGGATATCATTCCTGCTTACCTCAGAGACAACAGACGTCTGGCGGCATATCGCTTCAAGGGCTATTGGAAGGATGTAGGAACAGTTGATTCACTCTGGGAATCCAATATGGATTTGTTGAAGAAGAATTCTCCGCTGGATCTTGGCGATCAGAGCTGGAAGATCTATACCGAGGATGTCAATGCACTGCCGCAGTATATCGGTGAAGATGCCAAGATTGAAAATGCCTATATTACCCAGGGTTCGGTTGTATTAGGTGAAGTCAGAAATTCTGTTCTTGGTACGAACTGCGTGGTCGGCAAGGGGGCTCAGGTTGTTGATTCTGTCATTCAGCCGGGTGCCAAGATCGGCGAAGGTGCCAAGGTTACCAGATGCATTGTTGCGGATGATGTGGAAGTTGCCCCGGGTGCCGTTGTGGGCAACGCTGACAGCGAACATATTGAACTTGTTGCGAAGAAGTACGTGGAGTGAGAAGGAGTATGAGTGACATGAAGGCTTTAGGTATTGTTTATTTCGAAGGCAGCACTGCGAATGTCGAGGGTCTTGGCGACTACAGACCGGTAGCAGCGATGTCATTCATGGGACGCTATCGCGTCATTGACTTCATTCTCAGTGACATGACCAATTCCGGCATTGACAATGTGCAGGTCTACTGCAAGGAAAAGCCGCGCAATCTGATTGAACATCTGGGAAGCGGCCAGCATTACAACATCAACTCCAAGAGAGGCAAGCTGAGAATTCTCTATGGTGAGAAGAACTTCTCCTCTCCGGTCTACAACCATGATGTTGCCAACTACATGCTCAACATGCAGTACATTGAGGAAGATTCCAATCCTTATGTTGTTCTGGCCCCGAGCTACTTCATCTACAGCATTGACTTCAACGCCGTTCTGCAGCAGCACATTGATTCCGGTGCAGATGTAACCGTACTGTATACCAATACAACCGATGCCAAGAGAGCTTATCTTGGCTGCGATGTACTGGATCTTGATAAGGAAAAGAAAGTTACCGGCTTTGAGACAAACAGAGGCTCCAAGAAGACCCAGACGATTTCTCTTGAAGCATATGTCATGAGCAAGAAGCTGTTCATTGATCTGGTCAAGAAGGCAAGCGAAACTTCATCTCTCTACTGGCTGAAGGATATGCTCAGAGATGAAGTCAATGATCTGGATATCAGAGGCTATGGGGTCAGAGGTTTTGTGGCCTGCATCAACTCTTTGTCTGAATACTTCAGATGGAGTATGGAATTAAGAGACAGAAGTGTTGCCAATGGTCTGTTCAAGCCGGACTGGCCGATCTATACACAGACAAATGACTCTGCACCGACCAAGTATACGGGTGATGCCAGTGTAAAGGGCAGCGTCATTGCCAATGGCTGTGTGATTGACGGTACGGTGGAAGGTTCCATTATCGGCCGTAATGTAACAATTCAGAAGGGTGCCATTGTCAGAGACTCCATTGTTCTGCCGGGTGCCTATATCGGCGAGGATGCCAAACTGGATCATGTCGTAGTAGATAAGTATGCCATCATTCATCATGTCAAGGCATTGACAGGTACGGATGAAGAGCCGGTATACGTCAAGAGACGCGACAGAATCTGAATTTATTCTTCAAATAACGTAAGCTGACAGAAAGGCAGGTGTGCTATGGGAAGATCAATACTGTTTGTAGCGAGTGAGGGACAGCCGTTTATCAAGACCGGCGGATTAGCAGATGTCATCGGTGCTTTGCCCAAGACATTAGCCAAGAGAGGACATGATGTAAGGGTTGTACTGCCGTTATATAAGAAGATCATCGAAAAGCATTACGATGAGCTGGAACGGATCGGTACCATTCAGGTACATTCCGGATGGATTGATCAGCCGGCCACCTATTACACGGCTACCGTTGACGGTGTTGTGTATTACTTCATTGAACATCAGTACTATTTTGAAAGAGACGGTCTGTATGGCTATGAAGATGATGGTGAGCGCTTTGCCTTCTTCCAGCGTGCCGTACTTGATATGATCTATTTCATCAACTGGTGGCCCAATATCATTCATTCCAATGACTGGCAGACCGGCATGATTCCTCTGATCTGCCATGCCTGCTATGCGGATGACTACCGCTATCAGAATATCAAGCACGTGTATACGA
>JALCHG010000060.1:0-12341 GCA_022644565.1 Solobacterium sp.
GAATACTGCTTTCTTCAGCGGAAAGAAGATTATCGAAAAGCGCAACAAGTTTGATGCCGTGCGTGCGGAACTGCAATCGAAAGGCACAAAGTCAGCCAAAAGAGCACTGAAGCGTATTTCTGGACGAGAGAACCGTTGGATGAGTGACGTAAATCACTGCATCAGTAAGACACTCGTTCGGAAGTATGGACCAAATACGCTTTATGTGCTGGAAGACCTGACAGGTGTATCTTTTGAAGAAGAGAATCAGCATGGCAGAAAGCAGACGCACGATCTGCGCAACTGGTCGTTTTACGATCTGGAAACAAAACTATCCTATAAAGCAAAGGAAACGGGTGGACGTGTGCTGAAGGTTGATCCGCACTATACATCACAGAGATGCCCGCATTGTGGGGCTATCGTCAAAGAGAGCAGAGATCACGACAAGCATGTTTACACATGCAGAAAGTGCGGATTCTCTTCTAATGACGACAGAGTGGGCGCCATGAATATTTACCTGCTTGGCACCCTTTGGGTGACAGGCGAAGAAAAACCTCACTTCGCTCTGAAAGAGCCAAGTGAGGCAGCATAAATAAGCTAAGGTTTCGGTATACCGGAACGCTATCAAACGGGTGCAGTCAACCACCCGGCGATGCAGCGGCACAGAGGGTGTATCCCCTGCTATCTGAATCCAGGAGAGCCGGTTATCTGGCTACGCTAGTACTGGAGGAGCCAGCTGCAAGCCCACGTGCCTTTAGGCCGTGGGTAGTTGACTCTTTATTTCCGGTTCAGATCAGACTTGATCTGGGTCGTGGAGATTTCCGGCGTTCTTGGGAAATAGACAACTTCTACGCCTTCATCCCGCAGATAATCAAACTTTCCCTTCCAGTCATCCCCCATGCAGAAGGTATCAATATGATACTCATGCATGTCGCTGACCTTCTGTTCCCAGCTCTCTTCCGGTATGACAAGATCCACATAGCGGATCGCTTCCAGAAGTTCCTTGCGCTGTTCATAGGTGAAGTAGCACTTCTTATGCTTGCAGTTCCAGTTGAATTCATCTGTACTTAACGCCACAATCAGATAATCACCCAGGCTCTTTGCCCTTCTTAGCAGGTTGATATGGCCATAGTGCAATAGATCAAACGTTCCGTATGTTATGACTCTTTTCATGGCTTAACCTCTGTTTTTGAGTGCCTTTGCCATTTCCCGGCTGGCATCACGCTCTTTCTCTGTCTGACGTTTATCATACAGCGCTTTGCCCTTGGCCAGGGCAATTTCAAGCTTGGCTCTGCCGTTTTTCAGATACATGCGGGTCGGTACCAGGGTATAGCCCTTGGTACGGACTTTGCTGTCAAGCTTGCGGATCTCATAGTCATGGAGTAAGAGCTTTCTGTCTCTTTCCTCATCCACATTGGAGAAGGAACCATACTTATAGGCACTGATATGCATGCCCTTGATCCACGCTTCTCCATCCCGGATGGAAATATAGGCATCCTTGAACTGGACATGTCCTGCCCGTATACTCTTGATCTCCGTACCGGTCAGAACAAGACCGCATTCATAGAACTCTTCCAGAAAATAATCATGTCTTGCCCTTCTGTTGACGGCAACTTCCTTTACTTTACTTCCTTCTGCCATTGCTGTAGCTGTGACGGGAAGAGGAATACCGCTTTCTTCTGTTGTCATAGCCTCTGTTATGTTCAGAAGAACGGCTTCTGTTCCAGTTTCCCTTGCCCTTTCTGTAATCATGTGCCGGACGGGCGGCATTGGCAATCATGAAATCCACCTGTCCCAGTGCCTTTGTCGTACCGGCACAGATGACCTTGACTTCCATGCCGATGCGGAAGACTCTCTTTGTCCTCTGTCCCTGCAGTTCCATTCTGTCTTCATTGAAGACATAGAAATCATCATGCAGATCATTCAGTCTGACCATGCCTTCAATGGTATTGGGCAGTTCCACATAGAAGCCGAATCCCGTTACCCCGGAAATAATACCGGTAAACGTATCGCCGACAAACTTCTCCATGTACTGTGCCTTCTTCATATCGTCACAGTCATATTCGGCATCCTGGCTTGCCCGCTCCCGGATGGAGCTCTGCTCGGAATAATCGACCATCAGTGCTTCATCCTTCTTCATTTCACTTTCATCCGTGCATCCTTCATAGATGTATTTTCTGAGCATTCTGTGCACAATCAGATCCGGATATCTTCTGATCGGGGAAGTGAAATGAAGATATTCCTTCTCCGCCAGACCAAAATGTCCGATGCAGCTTGGATCATACTTTGCCTTCTGCATGGTTCTTAACATCATCATGCTGAGAACCGGATATTCCGGCTCATCCTTCAATCCATCAAGATATGTCTGGAATTCTTTAGGATGAATGGTTGACTTGCGCATGATGAAGCGATGGCCAAGTACCGCGGAAGTACGGATGAAGGTCTTGATGCGCTTGGCCTCCGGCACTTCATGAATACGATAGACACATGGTACATCCGCCCACTTCATCTCATTGGCAACCGCGCAGTTGGCCGCAATCATGCAGTCCTCAATCATCCGCTCCGCATGCCCTCTCTGTCTTAATACAACATCATACGGCACACCTTTTTCATCCACCTTGATCTCCGCTTCCGGCGTATCAAAGTCAATGGCACCCTGTCTGACACGTCTTGCCCTTATGGCATCCGCACAATCGCGAAGATCGGTAAACAGGGTTCCAAGATGCTTGTACTTCTCACACATCTCAGCATCCCCATCCAGGATCAGATTCACATTGTGATAGGTCATTCTTTCGGTAGAGTTGATAACACTGGCATATACCTTGTAGGACTTTGTATTGCCTTCATGGTCAATGACCATTTCACATGTATTGGCCAGACGGTCCACATGCGGATTGAGTGAGCAGATGCCATTGGACAGTTCATGCGGCAGCATCGGTACGACTCTGTCAGTCACATAGGTGGAGCAGCCTCTGTTATAGGCTTCCTGATCCAGTGCACTGCCAGCAGTGACATAGTGGGATACATCCGCAATGGATACCTTCAGCACCCAGCCATCGCCTTCTTTATGTACCGCTACGGCATCATCGAAGTCCTTGGAATCATCCCCGTCAATGGTAACGGTATCCTCAGTTCTCAGATCCACCCTTCCCTGCATCTCTTCTTCAGATACAGACTGAGGAATATGCTTTACTTCTTCCTTCACATCATCCGGGAACTCCGGTTCAATATCATGATCCAGCAGGATGGAAAGAATATCCACACCCGGATCATCCTTATAGCCGATCACCCGAATGACGCGAAGGGTCAGAATATGTTCACCATAATCCGTAATCTGACACTGTACCTTCATGCCCTGAATCGGGGTGAAATCATCATCCTTCTCAACCTTCAGCGCCTTGCCCTGCAGCTTGGCATCATCCAGCACAAGATGCGGCTTGACACCTTCATAGGTACCGATCACTTTGACATGGGCATGGGTCAGCACTTTAACAACCGCCCCGAAACCGCCGGATCCGATATGGATGACAACCGTATCGCCATCCAGTGCTTCCTTCTGATCCTTTGCATCAATACGGATCGTCTCTTCATCTTCCCGGTCAAAGAAACCAAGTCCCTTGGTATTCACGGAAATTCTTCCGGTCAGATACCCGGCCTCACTGCCATTCATCCAGCTGCCGTTTTCATTTCTGACAATGGCATAGTTATCATTCATCTCAGCCAGTGTCTTTTCCATTTCGGCAAAGTCACTGCCATCCGTAATCCCCAGCTCTTCCTTCAGCTGCTGGGTATTCAATCCTTCATGTCCATGACGCTCTAAAGCGTCTTCAATCTTTTCTTTTATTTCTTCCATAACGTAAATAATATAAACTCTCAATGTAATATTTCCATGAGCAGAAAGAAAAATGCCGGCAGGGCCGGCTCATTTCTTACAGTACACGGATCAGGATCACTAACACAAAGAAGGCAATGCCAAGCACGAGAGTCAGATTGGAAATAACCTTCTCTGAGCCTCTTTCCTTTGTATTGGCAAACAGATTCAGACCGCCATTACCGGTAAAAGCACCGGAAATGCCATCTGATTTGCCGCTCTGCAGCAGTGAAAGAATAATCAGCAGCGCTGATACAATCATCAATAACGCGTTAAGCATGCATGGCTCCTTTCGCTTAGACTAATCTATTCTATCATTGATTGCCAGTGTGTGGCAATCAATATTCTGCAGCACTCACTTGCAAAAAAATATTCTGTCCAGATCTTTGACATTTTCTGCCGCATGGATCAATTGACGGCAGCTTTTGGGATAGAACCCTTCCTGTACCATCTGATCCAGATACTTCAGAAAGCTGTCATAGAACCCATGATAATTCATCAGCGCAATCTCACCTGTCACAAGGCCAAGCTTGCGGCTTGACATGACTTCAGATATCTCATCCAGGGTCCCGACACCGCCCGGCAGCGCCAGATAGCCATCTGATAATTCCATCATCCTGACTCTTCTTTCGGCCATATCCTGAGTCACGATCATCTGATCAAGATCCTTCTCATCCCAGCCGTTATCCATCATGAATGACGGCATGACACCGATGATCTTCCCTTCTGTTTCATGAACACCTTTTGCAAGCGCGCCCATCATACCCCGGTCGCTGCCTCCATATACAAGCGTATGGCCATGGGATCCGATCCACTTGCCGACATCTTCCGCCAGGTTCATATATCCCGGTTCACTTCCCGGTGTACTGCCTAAATACACTGCCAGCTTCATTCCGCTTTCTCCTTCTTTTCAAACATCAGTAAATATGCAGTCAGAAGAAACGGCAGACAGATCCAGACACTGTGAATACCGATATCATCAGAAAAATTGCCGCCGATCCCCGCACCGATCGCAAAGACAAAGATAACCAGAAAATAATCCAGGGCATTCACAAGATACTTACGATTGCGCGTCTGGATAAACTGGCTCAGGTTGGAATTGCATGAGCGCAGATTGCCGATACACATGGTAGAGGCATAAGGATTGCCATTGACCTTACGGAATGTCTCTACCTGCATGGCACAGGAGAAGCTGACCATCATATTGGCCAGAATATTCAACTTTGCCGGCATGAACCCGACCAGAAACAGACACACCATCTCTGCCAGTACAACCGTCTGATGCCATGTGTTATGAATGATGCCCCGGTGTAATGAACGGCATAGATCCGCTGCCAGTACACCAGCCGCAAACGCACAGACCGGCAGAAGATAACGTACCGCTGCCGCATAATCACCTTTGATGAGATTCGTGCTCATCAGAACAATATTGCCCGTCTGGGCATTGGCGAAGACATGATCTCTGACAATGAATGTATAGGCGTCCTGAAAGCCTCCTGAAAAGGCCAGAAAGAGCGCTACAATCAGGGTTTCAGCCATCATTTCTTCCCTGTATAAATGTTTGAAGATTCTTCCCCTCATAACGCACAAAGTTATACCATTGTTCTTTGCGCTTGTAAAACAGCAGAAGAAGAAATATGTTTCCTACGCACTTAGAAGAACCCCAAGAATAATGATGATCCCGCCGGTCACTGCCTGTAAGGTAATCTGCTCTTTCAGAATCAAAGCTGAAAACAGCAGTCCGAATACCGGCATCAGATTCATAAGAGAAGCTGCCGCCGCAGGTGAAATCCCTCTCAGGCCATAATTATACAGAAGATACGCCGCCACCGAACAGCATACCGCCAGAAACAGAATTGAAACAACCGCCCCGGCTGTCACATCATGCACCGGCATTTCATACACCACCCCTGGCAGAAGAAACGGCAGGGCCAGCAGAGTCTGATAATACGTAATGGTCAAAGCCGAATAGGAATGATCAATATGAGGAATCAGAAAGTTATAGAAGCCCCACAGAAACCCATTGGCAATAAAAATCAGATTGCCAAGCATCACATGCTTTCCTTCCATGGAACCCCCGCCGGTCAATACCACAACCCCGGCCATCGCCATGAAAATACCGATCCACTGTCTTTTATTCAGCTTCATATGATAGAACAGCACCCCGATACATGCCGTAATCACCGGATAGGAGCCTGAAATCAATGAGGCATTGGCTGCACTGGTCAAAGATAAAGCAATATTTTCCAGAGAATAATAAACCGAAATACCGATCAGAGCACTGACAAGCAGAATACCGATATCCTTCTTTGCCAGCTTCTTTGTATCATGCATGATGATCCTGACAAAAAACAAAATGACACCGGCAATCGCAAAGCGCAGAAAGCATACGGTCAAAGGACCGAAAGAAGCGTAGGCAAGCTTTGTACCGACAAAGGAAATACTCCAGAAAATAATGGCAGACAGGGCTGCGGTCAGATGTTTCTTATCGTTTTTCATTGCAGTGAGTTGAAATAGCCGGCCGCAATACTGGATACTCCATTCAGCCCGGCACTCCTTTCAAAGTTCTGACGGAAATAGACACCTGCCTGGGAAGCACCGGCAGCTGAATTGGCATAGCTGTTCAGGGTGGAAATCATGTTATAGCCCTGCAGTTCACTGTACATGAATGCCAGTTCACCCTCCAGAGAAGATGTACTGTAGCCATGGCTTGAAAGAAAGCTGTAGAGGTTGTTCAGCCGGCTGCCGCCCCATTGACAGATTCCATAGTAGCCTGCTCCGTTATCCGCCGCCGGATTGAAAGTTGATTCAATCTGAATATTGGCAATAATGCCGCAGGCAGCCGCCTTGGTAAACCCATAGGTTGTTACAAGGGCAACATAGATCGAAGAAGCGTTGGCCGCTACATATGCACCGGGTAAAACTGTGGTAGAGGAGGAAGTATTGGATGAAGTATTCTTCTGCTCGGCCGCCTTGCGGGCTGCTTCTTCCTCAGCCTTTTTCTTCGCTGCAGCTTCCTCTGCCGCCTTCTTGGCGGCTGCCTGACGGGCCAGTTCAGCAATGGCAGCAGCCTGTTTCTGTGCTTCCTGCACGGAGGATACCGCCGCATCAGCCGAGCTCTTTTCCTTCTCTGCCGCATCCGACTGGGCCGCCAGCTCCTGTGCCTTCTCCTCATATTCCTGCTGCAATAACTGTGCTTCATACATCGCCGCTACGGCATCTTCCTGTTTCTGACTCAGTTCATCCTGCTTTGTGCTGAGTGCTTCTTTGTTTGCCTTGATCTCATTTTCTGTATCAATGAGCTTCTGCAGCGTCTGATTATTGTACTGGGTCACATCCGACAGGCCATTGGCTAAACGAATCAGCTGGCTGAAGCTTTCAGCCCCCATCAGGATATCAATCACCTTGGATAAACGCATATCGGATTGAGAAGCACTGATCTGGGCAGAGACTCTGCTTTTCAGATCATCCGCCTGTGTGTTTAGTGTATCAATCTGATTATCCAGATCACTGATCTGATTCTTCAGATCCTCTATATCCGCATTGATCGAAGCAATCTCACTTTGATACTGCTCAATTTCTGCCTTTACCGTTTCAATATCATCAGATACCTCCGACTGCTTTGCGTCAATTGAGGCAATCTTCTCCTTCAAAGAAGAAGACTGGTTTGACAGATACACTACAAAAGCCTGACAGCTGTCTTTCAGACTGCCGTTGAGATTATCCGTATTGGTACAGGCACTTGTCCAGTAATCCCTGTCACTGTAATCAGGCTGCTCAGCCTCTACAGATAACGGCAGACAGGTCATCACAAGCACCGTGCATAAGATCAGTGATAATGTTCGATACAGCTTTTTTGTAAACATACGCCGATTATAGCACAGATTGTATGCATGCATTTCTTCTGCACAGTTCTTAAAACATAGCTGAGATAACAAAAAAGAAGAGAGACACATGAGCCTCTCTTCTTCAAGGTATGAATGATTGATGTTAATGAAATGGTTCCAGTAAGAATGATTACTTGGAGATTTCCTTAACGTTGTAGAATGCCTTCTTGCCTCTGAATTCAGCAACAGGGCCGAGTTCCTCTTCGATTCTCATCAGCTGGTTGTACTTGGCAATACGATCAGTACGGCTCATGGAACCTGTCTTGATCTGTCCTGCATTGACACCAACAACGAGGTCAGCGATTGTGGAATCTTCGGATTCACCGGAACGGTGGGAAACAACAGCTGTCCAGCCGGCTTCCTTAGCCATTTCGATGGAGTTCAGTGTTTCTGTCAGAGTACCGATCTGGTTGAGCTTGATCAGAACTGCATTGGCAGCCTTGAGTTCAATGCCCTTCTTGATGAAGGTTGTGTTAGTAACGAACAGGTCATCACCAACGAGCTGGATCTTGTCGCCCAGACGAGCTCTCAGCTTCTGCCAGCCTTCCCAGTCGTTTTCAGCTAAGCCGTCTTCCAGGGAGATCAGCGGATACTTCTCAACGAAGGAAGCATAGAGGTCGATCATCTCATCAGATGTCTTCTCGCCTTCACCGGATCTCTTCAGCTCATACTTGCCTGTTTCCTCATTGTAGAATTCAGAGGAAGCCGGGTCCATAGCGAAGCAGATATCATCACCAAGCTTATAGCCGGCCAGTTCAACAGCTTCACTCATCAGCTTTAACGGAGCTTCATTGCCCATTGTCTCAAGAGGTCCATTGCCGCCCTTGATGCTGTCAGGAGCGTAGCCGCCTTCATCACCGACACCTGTGCCATAGCCATACTTCTTCAGAACCTTCTTCAGAGCATGGAATGTTTCAGCACCCATACGAACAGCTTCGTGCAGGGACTTTGCACCAACAGGCATGATCATGAATTCCTGGAAATCAACAGCGGAGTCAGCGTGCTTGCCGCCATTGAGAACATTCATCATCGGAACAGGCAGAACCTTGGCGTTTGCACCGCCGATGTACTTGTACAGCGGCAGACCGCAGGAATCTGCAGCAGCTCTTGCAGCAGCAAGAGATACGGACAGAGTAGCGTTAGCACCGAGGTTGCTCTTGAACTCTGTACCATCGAGGTCCAGCATTGTCTTATCAATCAGAGGCTGATCGAATACGTTCAGACCGATAACAGCCGGAGCGATCTTATCGTTGACATTGGCAACTGCCTTCAGTGTGCCCTTGCCATCATAACGATTCTTGTCGCCATCACGAAGCTCTAAGGCTTCTCTTTCACCAGTGGAAGCACCGGACGGTACAATTGCACGTCCCCAGGCACCGGACTCTGTTGTGATTTCGCACTCTACAGTAGGGTTGCCGCGGGAATCAAGAACCTCACGAGCATGAACTTCAAGAATCGGATCAATAAAATTAGGCATTTAAGTTATTCCTCCTGTTTACCTGATTTATATGTCTTCGGATAACTCCGTTAAGACCTTACTTTGTTGCATCAACAAGTGCCTTGAAGGAATCTACCTTCAAAGAAGCACCGCCGATTAATGCGCCGTCAATATCAGCGCAGGCCATATATTCCTTGATGTTGGTCGGCTTGACAGATCCGCCATACTGAATGCGGACAGCTTCAGCTGTAGCTTCATCATACAGATCCTTGACTGTATCACGGACAAGCTTGCAGCAGGATTCAGCTGTATTGACATCAGCGCTCTTGCCGGTACCGATCGCCCAGATCGGCTCATAAGCGATAACCATTCTGGATACTTCATCGGATGTCAGACCAGCTAAAGATTCCTTCAGCTCTGTCTTGATGACATCGGCAGTCTTGCCGGCATCATATTCAGCTTCTGTTTCACCAACGCACAGAATCGGAACGATACCGTCAGCGAACAGTCTCTTTGCCTTGGCGGCGCAGTGTGCACTTGTCTCAGCATAATATGTTCTTCTCTCGGAATGACCGATGATGCAGTATGTGATGCCGATTTCCTTTAACATCGGAACAGAAACTTCACCGGTATAAGCACCGGAATCAATCTCATTGCAGTTTTCAGCAGCTACCTTGACAGCGCCGGCATTCTTGACGGCAATGTCAAGATCAACAAACGGTGCACCGATTCCATACTCAGCAGCTTCATTGCCGGTAACATAGCCTTCGATGCCCTTGAAGAATGCAAGTGCTTCGGAAGGTGTCTTGTTCATCTTCCAGTTGCCGAAGATAATAGGCTTTCTAGACATATTTCTCAATTACTTCTCGGGGATGACAGCAACACCCGGGAGCTCCTTTCCTTCCATGAATTCCAGAGATGCGCCGCCGCCAGTGGAAATGTGGCTGAACTTGTCAGCAAAGCCGAGGTTCTTAGCAGCACTTGCGGAATCACCGCCGCCGATGATTGTTGTGGCACCATCGAGGTTAGCCAGAGTCTCACAGATCGCTTCTGTGCCCTTAGCATATTCAGGCTTCTCGAATACACCCATAGGTCCATTCCAGAATACAGTCTTGGCACCAGCCAGCTCAGCCTGGAACTTCTTGACTGTCTCCGGTCCGATATCCAGACCCATATAGCCATCCGGAATCTCACCAGCCGGAACAACCTTTGTATCAGTAGCGTTATCGAAAGCATTTGCACATACAGTATCAACCGGTAAGAACAGCTTGCCTTCGCCCTTTGCCATGAACTCCTTAGCCAGATCTTCCTTATCTGCTTCCAGCAGAGAGTCACCGATCTTGCCGCCCTGTGCAGCAGAGAATGTATAGCTCATGCCGCCGCCGATGATAACCTTATCAGCGATCTTGAGCAGGTTCTCAATGACACCGATCTTATCGGAAACCTTGGCACCGCCTAAGATGGCAACGAACGGTCTCTGCGGATCATTCAGCGCCTTGCCGAGAACATTCAGTTCCTTTTCAACCAGGAAACCGACACCAACCTTCTTGCCTTCGGCAAGCATGTTGCTCGGAATACCTACAGTAGAAGCGTGTGCTCTATGAACAGAACCGAATGCATCCTCAACGAACATATCGCCTAAAGAAGCCCAGTACTTGCCAAGCTCCGGATCGTTCTTGGATTCACCCTTCTCATAACGGGTATTCTGCATCAGAACAATGGAACCATCCTCCTGTGCAGCAACGGCATCTTCAAGTTCCTTGCCGCGGGTCGCATTGACAAACTTGACCGGCGCACTCTGCAGCTTGGCCAGGCAGTCAGCTACGATGGACATATCGTTCTTTGCCTTGTCCTCCTCGGTCTTAACCTTGCCTAAATGGGAAAGCAGTAAGACTTTAGCACCATTTTCAGTCAGGTAATTGATCGTAGGCAGAGCAGCGCGGACACGGTTGTCATCCGTAATCGTGCTTCCTTTGTGCGGAACGTTGAAGTCGACACGTACAATTACGTGCTTGCCCTTAACGTCCAGATCTTTAACAGTAACCTTAGACATTGTATTTTCCTCCTTGTTTTTGCTGTCTAATTATAACACTCGCCCATTTCACGGTAAATGCATGCATTACAGCTTTTTGTGAAACTTCACACGAGTGTTACCTACCTGTCACATAAGAGTAAAGGAGACCTGTCGCCGGCCTCCTCACTTTTTCAGTTATCAGGCCAGTTGCACAGGGTATAGTACAGTTCCTCATAGACATCTGCACTCTTTTCCCAGCTGGCATCATATGTCATCGCATTTTTGACAAGGCCCTTCCAGCCCGGCCGGTTGTTATAGTACTGATCACATGCCCATCTCAATGTATACACCATATCATCCGCATTCGGAGCATAGAAGGAGAATCCGTTTCCTTCACCCGTATACTTGTTGTATGGCTGTACAGTATCCTTAAGACCGCCTGTTTCTCGAACTAACGGCAGAGAACCATAATGCAGGGCAATCAGCTGGCCAAGACCGCACGGTTCATAGAGGGAAGGCATCAGGAACATATCACTGCCGGCATAGATCCGATGGGCCAGTTCCTCATTATAGCCGCAGTAGTAGACTGCCTTGCCCTTATAGGAACTCTCCATCCACTTGAACGCATTCTCGGCATTTGCCTCACCTGTGCCAAGCACCACAAACTGCAGATCCATGCCCATGATCTCTCTGATCCGATCCGTAATCAGATACACACCCTTCTGACTGGTCAGTCTTGAAACAAGACCGATAAGCATCGTATCCTCATTGACTTCAAGGCCAAGCTCCTGCTGCAGTGCCTTCTTATTGGCCTTCTTGCCGGACACCCAGCTCTTCAGATCATAGTTCTTCACTAATGACTTATCTGTTGCCGGATTCCATACATTGTAATCAATGCCGTTGATAATCCCCCAGAGATCATCCCTTCTGTAGCGCAGCACACTGTCCATGCGCTCGCCATAGGACTGGGTCAGAATCTCATTGGAATAGGTCGGGGATACGGTAGTGATCTTATCGGCATAGACGATACCGGCTTTCATGAAGGAAATACCGGAATCGAACTTGATGGAGCCATTGTCAAAATAGCTGTAATCCAGCCCCAGGCAGCTTGGCAGCATATCCACGCCGAAGTTGCCCTGGAAAGCAAGATTA
>JALCHG010000061.1:0-12270 GCA_022644565.1 Solobacterium sp.
GTAAGAATCCTGATACTGGATCAGCTAAATAAAAAACGCTCGTCATTTTCATGACGAACGCTTCGAAGGCCTGCAGCCAATGCCATATCTTAACTTACTGACATTGCAATTTCAGAAGGCATGTTTTTCTTATCCAGCGTCTGCTGAAAGAGCTTACGACATTCAAATGTCAGTTCTGCTTCTTTATATGTCACAAATCCATGATTATTGACCGGCGTCAGACTGCTTCCTTTCAGTCGATCTCCATTCCTGCCGGACCGGCTGCCCATCATAATCAGATCTTTTCTTCTTTCTTCCGGAAAGAAACTGACTGTAAAAGAATCACTCTGGTTGAGAACCTCATACGTATAGCGCAGTGGATCGACATACACCGTTACAATCGGTCTTCCGTTCTGTGGATAGCCCCAGATCGTTCCCATACTGCCCCAGCTGATTGTCATCGCATTCCAGCGATCCGGTGTGTCTGCTGTCAGAACAGCCCACTTCTGATCGAACAGATTGAATATGTCTGTTTTGAATTCAGATGTCTTCATACTTCCTCCTGTATGACTTCACTCATATGCCCGCTTATCTTATCGTCATATGTAACACCTGCCAGCACTGTATATTCATCTGTTTACTGGCATATCTTAAACACTCTTTTCTCAAGGAAAATTAAAACACCATCATATGCTGTCAGGCTCAGAGCCTGCATACGATGGTGCAGATCCATACTTTGATCAGTCTTTGAAAAACCGCTCACATCCTTCAGGCACCCACCTGCGCATCTCTGCCCGCCTGTTAAACAGTTCTCCATCGGAAAAGAATGTACCATCACCATTGGCATGAAAGCATCGTTTCTCTTTTCGATCATGATTTTCCCAGAGCTGTATACCCTTGAAAATCAGAAGTCCATGTTCTTCCACCACATCTTCCAGCCGGCACTCCAGGCAGGCCAGACATTCTTTGATCAGCGGTGCTTTTACCTGCTCGGCAGGCAGTCTTGTCAGGCTGTTTTCCGCAAATTTATCTGTTTTACTCCCGCTTGTTGTACCGATCCGAATTGCCTCATCAATCAGATCAACACCAGGCACGCAGATCACACATTCTCCTGTATCTATGATTCTCTGATATGATTCATTCCATGATTCTCTGATATGATTCATTCCATGGCCCGGTTGATATGGCAATATGCGGCTCGAAGTCCATGACCATATGCCAGGAGATTGTCATGATATCATCCTGATGAGAATCTTTACTTGTCACCAGTGTCACCGGCCCTGATTCAAACCAGGTAAATGCTCTTCTGATATCTGCTTTTTCCATCTTTCCACCTCATATCACAGTCTCTATTAATAGTATCTGAGACAGAGCTGTTTTCCAGTGTTTTACTTTCACAGAATGACTGGCGATTCTTAATATCAGACAATTCCAATGGGGTGGCTGAAGATCTTAGTGTAAGTATGATCAGAAGCTGAAATCATGCTGCTATGCAATAAAGTTCAGCGAAAGACCGAGATCTGACTGCAATACAGGATACAATTTCATCTAAATTCGTATCCGCTTTTTGTAAAACAGCCTTCATTCTGACTGTTTTAGTTATAAGCCTGATGCAGCGATGCCCAGGACAACATCTCTATACGGAGTTCAGCCCAGTGCTGTATCCAATGTCATCATGACTGTGAAGCCTAAGGCAAATGCCAGAACACCCGCATTGGAATGTTTGCCATGAGACATTTCAGGAATCAGTTCTTCCACAACAACATACAGCATTGCCCCGGCCGCAAAGCTCAACAGATACGGCATCAGCGGTATGACCAGATGGGAAAACAGGATTGTAAATACAGCCGCAGCTGGTTCAACTGCACCGGAAAGCACGCCATAGAGAAATGATCTGTTCCGGCTGTTTCCTTCCGCATACAGCGGCATGGAAATAATGGCTCCTTCCGGGAAGTTCTGAATGGCAATGCCAAGAGACAAGGCAAAGGCTGCTGAAGCAGTAATGCCGGAAACGCTATACAGAAGACCTGCATACACAACGCCTACGGCCATACCTTCCGGTATGTTATGAATCGTTACGGCAAGCATCATGAGAGTCTGATTCTTCAGATGGCTCTTCGGTCCTTCCGGCGAGTCCTCAAAACGATGCAGATGCGGAGTCAGCCGGTCAATGGCAAGCAGAAACAGGATACCAAGCCAGAATCCGATCACAGCCGGCAGAAAAGCCAGCCGGCCAAGTTCTTCTGCATCTTTAAGAGCCGGGATCAGAAGACTCCAGATCGAAGCCGCTACCATCACGCCAGCCGCAAAACCAGTTAATATACGCTGAACCCGATCCGACAGACTCTCTTTCAGCACATATACGCCGGCTGAACCAAGAGATGTACCAAGAAACGGGAGTGCGAGTCCAATGATGAGATTTGTATTCATCTGATACCTTCCTTCCTTAAAACAGCATTTCAATTAAAAAAGTGTATTTCTGTTAGATTTGCCTAATAAGATTATACAGTATGCCGTATTATCTATGAAACAATATGCTCTGGTGATATTTCCCATCTTTCGGATTATTGTCATTGAAACTCTGTCGTATTCGAATCATTGGTGCCGGCAATTCAGAATCGCTTTCTACATAATCCTGTGCTGAAAATGATACAGGCAGATATCCTTTCATCTGACATCTGCCTGCATATGGATTGGTCTATTCTCTGATCTTATCTTACGGTTGTACCGCCATAACGGCTCTTCAGAAAGTCATTCAGATACACTTCAGAGCAGCACTTTTATTTCTGAGCCTGGTTCTGAATGATACTTTCCTATATCTCAGATCAGATGTTCCTTCACTGCAAGTCCTATGGCAATTGCCATACTGATGCCGTCCGCAATGGCCTGGGAAGCAATGACGCCCATATAGCCAAGCGCTTTTTGAGCAATGAGCAGAACAAGCACATAGACAATGCCCTGGCGGGAAAGAGACAGTACAAAAGCTGCCGATGCTTTTCCTGTTGCCTGAAAGATGATCATGATCAAGCTGATCATGCCCATCAAAGGCATGGTGACAGCCTGCAGTCTGAGCATATAGGATCCATCACTGACAATCTCAGCAGTGTTCATGAAGAAACGGATCAAAGATGGCGCAAAGACAATCTCCAGCCCGGCCAGTATCATTCCCATACAGACGATAAACACACTGCAGAAATGAAACAGCTCATGAAATCTTTTATGATCATCAGCCCCGCAGTAATACCCGAAAAGCGGCTGACCGCCATAGGCAAAACCAGTCAATACAAGTGCTGCAATCATATTGACTTTCAAAGCGATTCCCATCGCTGCAATTTTCTCTGATCCATAGACAAGCAGAGACTGGTTCAGCAGCACTGCACTGACACTCTGCATGATATTAACAAGTGCTGCCGGTGTTCCAATCGAAAGAATTTCTTTTGCCTGTTCCTTTTGAACTGGAATATCAGCCAGCCTGACAGAAAGCATACGGCTTTTTCGCATCACAATGATCAGATCATACGCAACAGAACAGATATAGCCGATTACTGAGGCAATCGCCGCACCGCCAGCCCACATACTCAATCCGGTAATGAAGATCGGATCCAGCACGATATTAACAAGTGCACCAAGAATGGTTCCGATCATGGATTCCTTTGCCATGCCTTCTGCCCGCAGCAGATTGGAATGGATGAAAGAAAGCAGAACCCCCGGGGCACCGATGGAAAGCCAGGTATAGTAGGCAAGTGCATGCGGCAGCGTATCCCGATCAGCCCCAAGCAGCTGAACCACAGGTTTTCTGATACTGAGCATGACAATACCGATCACTATGCCTGTGACAAGTGATGCATAGAAACAGAAAGCACTGACATGCCGCGCCTCTTCCCTTTTCTTCTGCCCCATCAGACGGGAAATCAGAGAACTGCCGCCCTGACCGCCGATATTGCCAAGTGCCATCAGAAATGTAAATACCGGCGCACAGAGAGATACACCCGCTACAACAGCGGTACTGCCGGTCTGTGCAACAAAATATGTATCCGTCAGATTATAGATCAATGTCACGGTCATGCTGAGCACAAGCGGCAGTGACAGTTTCAGATAGGCTTTTGCCGGTGATTGCTGCTCAAATATTTCGTTATTCATATCTATCTCCGCTTAACAGAGAATATTGTAGTGATCACAGTTTTCTATTATTGTGTCATATGTCACAATAATAGAAAGAAAAACCATGCGTACGATTGAAGACAGAGAACAGATCAGAAAATGGATCGAACAGTATAACATATATGATTGCTTTGACAGCAGCGGACTTGAATTCACCGCCTGCATCTTTGCCGCCGGAGAAACCATTGTCTCTCCAGCCGACCGTATGGATCGGATCATGTTTGCTCTGAAAGGATCAGTTCGTATTTATGGTATCCACAGAGATGGATCCTATACACCCGTGTCAAAAGAAAATGTCCCATTTCTTCTGGGCGATCTGGAATATGCTGAAAAAGGAAAATCAGTTTTCTTTGCCGAAGCGGCAGAAGAAACCGTTTTTCTCTGCCTGTCCCTGAGCCGTTACCGTGATGTGCTGGACCATGATGCCAGGTTCCTGCGTTTTCTTCTGAAATCCTGCAGTGACAAGCTGATGATGATCAGTACGTTTGATCCGGTAGGCCTGTCTCTTTATGAACGCGTACTTTTATATCTCAAAGATGAAGAGACAAGCCATGAAATCATTCATCTTGATCCCCTTCTATTGCGGCTGCGCTGTTCAAGAAGACAGCTGCAGAGGGTTCTGAAAAAGCTCTGTATGGACGGAAAGATTCAGAAGACAGGCAAAGGGCACTACATCCTGAAGGAACCGTCAGGAACAGCTGCTGATACTGCCACACCTTTACAAGGTCATTAATGAAATATTTTCAGAAATATTTTTCATTTATATGTAACTTTTAAAATTTTCTTTGAAAACTTTATTGACGCCATGGCTTTCCACGTGTAGTATTCAAGCTGTCAGAAATGAAATGCGATGAACAGAACACGCTGCAGTCTTCTGATCCATAACAAGAGAGCGGCACTTTGGTGAAAAGCCGTATGGTGATGGATTGTCAGTATCCTCTGCGAGCAGTGGCCCGAACAAAGTAGGCGTCACCGGCATCCGACCGTTATCTGGGAGCCTGTTGTTTGACAGGTAAAGGGCCATGGTTTTCCATGGAATGCAAAGTGGTACCGCGGAAGATATTTACGCTTTCGTCTTTGTGCAGATACTTATCTGCTGAAGATGGAAGCGTTTTTGTTTACACGAACGCTATTTCATTTCTTGAGAAAGGGGAACTGTTATGAACAGTCTTGTTATTCTTGTATTAGCTATCGTTGTACTTCTCTGCGGCTACACCTTCTACGGCAGATGGCTCGCCAAAAAGTGGGGTGTTGATCCCAAAGCACCAACTCCTGCTGTTACTCACAATGACGGTGAGGACTATGTCCCTTCTTCCCGTCTGACCGTATTCACCCACCAGTTTTCTTCCATTGCCGGTGCCGGTCCGGTTCAGGGTCCGATCCTGGCTTCCGTATTCGGCTGGGTTCCGGTACTTGTCTGGCTGTTAGTCGGCGGTATCTTCTTCGGTGCCGTGCAGGACTTCGGCTCCTTATTCGCTTCCGTCAAGAATGACGGAAAGTCCATCGGCCTTGTCATTGAGCAGTATATCGGCAGGACAGGACGCAAGTTCTTCACCCTGTTCTGCTGGCTGTTCAGCTGCCTGGTCATCGCTGCCTTCACTTCCATGACATCTTCCACCTTCAATGGCTATGTCACTGCCGCCGACGGCACTGTCACAAAGAACTTCAACGGTGCTGCCGCAGCCACCATCTCCTTCCTGTTTGTCGGCTTTGCCTGTGTCTTCGGTCTGATGCAGAAAGCATTAGGCAAGAAGATGACAGAGAAATGGAAGTTTGTTACAGCCATCGTCTTCATCGCGCTGATGTTTGCCTTAGGCATGAAGCTGCCGGTTTATCTCACTGCTTCACAATGGAACGTTGTTCTGATGGTTTATCTGTTTGCGGCAGCAGTTGTGCCGATGTGGATCCTGATGCAGCCGCGTGACTATATGACCACCTTCATGTTATTGGGCATGATCTTAGGCGGCGTGGTCGGTGTGATTGTCGGCCATCCAACAATGAAGCTCAATGCCTTCAACGGTTTTGTTCTCACAAATGCAAACGGCGGTAAGAGCTACATGTTCCCGACCCTGTTTGTCACCATCGCCTGCGGCGCTGTCTCCGGCTTCCACAGCCTTGTCTCCAGCGGCACTTCCTCCAAGACCATTTCAAATGAGAAAGATATGCTGCCGGTAGGTTATGGTGCCATGCTGACGGAAACACTGCTTGGTGTTGTCTCTCTGATCGTTGTCGGTGCCGTTGCTGTCAATGGTACAGCTCCGGCCGGACTGACACCGTTCCAGATCTTCTCCTCCGGTGTTGCCGGTTTCATGGAACGCCTTGGTGTACCGCAGTCCTTTGCCAACGTATTCATGACAATGTGCATCTCTGCTCTTGCCCTGTCCACGCTTGACTCCGTCGGCAGAATCGGAAGACTCAGCTTCCAGGAGCTGTTCATGGATGAAAGCAAAGAAGAGACACCTCTTACAAAGTTCCTGACCAACCGTTATGTCGCTACTGTTGTTACGCTGACACTTGGCTATGTGCTCTGCCTTGGCGGCTATCAGAATGTATGGGCACTGTTCGGTGCTGCCAACCAGATGCTCGCCGCCCTTGTCTTACTGGGTGTTGCCGTATTCCTCAAAGCAACAAAGAGAGAGAACAAGATGGTCCTTGTACCGATGGGCGTCATGCTGGCAGTTACTTTCACTGCAATTGTTCTGAATGTCGTATCCAATGTACAGGCGTACATGAACGGTACCGCGGTATTCTTAGTCAACGGTCTGCAGCTGATCCTGGCAGTATTCCTGATTGTACTTGCCGTAGTGGTTGTCGTTACCTGCATGAAGACACTGCTGAAGCCCAAGGAAAAGAACAATACATCAGTCAATACTGCTGAAAAACAGGCTGCCTGATTAATCCTTATACTGATGAAACAAGGTCAGATTCAATTCTGACCTTGTTTTTTACGCTGTTTCATTCAGTCCGTACTCTGCGATTTTTTGCACGGATTGAATGAGCCCCCGATTGCGATATAATTTTTTTGTAACCGTGCGGCAGTTACGGCCGAAAGCCGGCACGCGGTCAACGTATTTCTGAGAAAACCGCCATGACAAGAACAGAGAGTATAAATTTACATATCGCCATCATTGATGATGACGCACAGGACCGCAGAATCATCCGGCAGAATATGGACCGCAGCCTTCAGAGCGTAAATCTTCCCCCTGCCGATTACCACGAATTCGACAGCGGCGAATCCTTCCTGAAGCATTTTCAAAAAGGCCTCTATGACCTTCTGTTCATAGACATCTATATGAAAGCTCTGACCGGCATTGAAACCGGCATCGGCATCCGGGATATTGATCCGGAAGTCAGAATTGTCTTTATCACTACCAGCAACGAATTCGCAGCAGAAAGCTACAAGGTCCGGGCTGATTACTATCTTCTGAAGCCTCTGACTTATAAGAACTTCCGTGAAATGCTGCTGGCGATCCATCTATTTGCCAATCCGGAATCACCGGAAAGCTTTCTGACGCTGCCTGATGAAAGCCGCGTTGCCTATAATGACATTATTTATACGGATTACCACAATCATTATGTCTACTTCCACCGTAAAAGCTCAACCGAAGAATGCAAGGCTTATATGTCTCAGAGCAGGATTGAAGAACTGCTCTGTAAATTCAGTAATTTTGTCAGTTGTTCCCGCGGCATCATTGTGAATTTTGATTATGTAACAAAATTTACAGATACAATGCTTTACCTAAAGGGAGGCTACACTGTACCTGTCAGCCGCAGACGCCTTGCTGAAGTGAAGAAGGCGTATTCTGATTTCATCTTCGACTCCATGATGAGTCTATGACATACGATTTTCTGAAAGGATTCTTCTTATGCCGTTTACAAGATGGGAATTTATACTATATTCTGCTATATCTATTGTTCCATTTATTGTTCTGCTCGTTCTGTCCTTTAAAAAGCATCTGCGTTTGGGCATAGCGCCGTCGATTGCCATCACTGTTCCTTTTGTCATCATCTGGACTTTGATGCAGGTTGGTGCAGTCTACCATTATTTTTCCTGGATCGGAATCGCAGATGTAATTTCCCCATTGATTGTGATCATCCTTCTTTTCATTCTGTTTGATGATCATATCGGGCGTATTCTGTTTGCTTTTCTTGTGATCTGCAATTTTTCCAATCTCTGTGTCTGCCTGGCAAAATATTCAGAGGGACTGATCTCTCCCAGTTATGCTGCCATGCGCTATCACTGGACATTCTCCAGCCTGCTTCTGGCCTACGAGATTCTTACCTGTTTCTTCCTCTGGCATACGATATTCCGTGACTTTTCATCTTTTGATAAACCGGAATACCGCGATATTAAAATATGGAGATACCTGTGGCTGATCCCCACCACATTCTATGTGGTCTGGATGTATATGTTCTATTCCGGTAATGGTTCAGCCGTCGCCAAGCTCACGCAGCTTTATTATGTACTGACAATTCTTACGGTTGATCTTGGTTCCCTGGTCGTCTACCGTGTGATCATTCAGACCGTTCGTGAACAGGCCGAAAACCTTGAACTTCGAACAAAGAACTTCAACCTTCAGATGATTTCACTTCAATATCAGAATATTGAACAGAAAATTCAGCAGACAAGGCGCCTGCGTCATGACCTGCGCCATATACTTGCTGTCATCGGTTCAATGGCAGAAGCTTCAGACTGGGAACATCTGCAGAAATATATAACTGAAGTACAGAACAGCACGGATCTAGCAACACCGATCAAATTCTGTGAAAACAATGCTGTCAATGCTGTTTTGTCCTATTACGTACCGCAGATGAAAAAAGATGCCATCACCACCTCCATTCAGCTCTCCCTTCCGGATGATCTGAAAATCTCTTCTTCAGATCTCTCCATTCTTTTTGCAAATCTGGTTGAAAATGCCATTGAAGCCTGCCGTCATCAGATTCATACGGAGCGAAAGATCACCATTCAGGGAAGTATGCATGGCGATAATACAATTGCCTTTACCTTTACAAACACTTATTCCATTCAGCCCAAAACCGACAGCCGCGGTATCCTTCTGTCGACAAAGCACGACGGCAATGGCATTGGCGTTGAATCTGTCCGTGCCATTGTCAATAAGTACAATGGCCATCTGGACATTAAAGCTGAGAATAATATCTTCACGGTTAAAATTCTGCTGCTGACAGAATGAGAACTTAAGCAGAAGCACTAAAAGCGGGGCACTCATATTTGAGTGTCCCGCTCTCTTTATCCCTTTCTCAGGGGTTCTGTTCAAACCGTTTCCAAATCTTACTCAGCTTCGTGCTTTCTCTTACCGATGATCGCAGCAATCATTGCAGCAATAGCCAGAATAAGTGATTCCAGCCAGAGCTTCATATTGCTTTCTACGCCTGTATCAACCGCAGCGCCGGTCTTTGGAAGGGTCTTGACTACCGGGTTGTTAGAACTAGTCTTCGGCAGAGGTTTCAGGATATTGTTTCCGCCTGTCGAATCTGATCCGGCAGTGACGGGAAGAGGCTTTTTCTTATCATCGTCATTGTTGACAGGAATCAGTGTATTGGTAATAATGAATCCTCTGTTCTGATCTCCCTCACGATGACTGGTATAGCCTTCAGGAGCAGCCGTCTGTACAACTTCATATACTGCATCAGCTTCAAGATCGGACCAGGTATATGTCCATCCGTTCTCAGCGTCAAGGACTACCGGTTCACCAAGTGCTTCACCATTCTGATAGAGCTGTACTGATACAGATTCCGGACGGCGTCCTTCCGCATTGTCATTGTCATCCCATACAACCTGGACGTTAACCTTTATTTCATCATCTTCAACAATCGGCTCAGGATCAGCTTTGCGTTCTGTTACCGTCAATGTGCCGTAAACAAGGCTGATGGAATAATTTTCAGCTTTTGTGACTTTCTCTGCTTCCTGATCTGCTGCCAGCACGAACAGATTCATCATGCGAGCCCTGTTCATTACAGTGTTTTCATTGATGGAAGCACCTTTCAGAGTATACTCGAACAGATTCGGACTCTGTCCTACTTCCGTCTGACTGCCTGTCACATTGAACTCTGCACCTTCTCCATCGACAAATCCATCTCCGGAAACTGTAACCTCAGGTGCGGTAAGCGGTTTGCCGTCATACTCTTTTTCTGCAGATGCAGAAGTGAATATCAGACTCCGCTTTGTCACCGTCAGTGTACCGTTCTTCAGTGTGATGTTCTTGAACTGATCAGTCACATCTGTTCCCGACGCATCTTTTATCACAACCGACTCTACTGTATTGGCTGCGCTTCCTGCATCGATAATCATGCCTGTCACTGCAGCTTCAGCTGTAAAGCCATATGGCAGTCCGCCAATGCTGTAAGTATCCTTGACTAAGGCTGTGCCGTCATACATCTTTTCAGCATCATCTGCTGTGATAATGATCTCAACCACACTCTGCGTAACAATCAATGTACCTTCAGTTTTATTAATATCGTAGTTATCTGCTTTGAAGTTATCACCTGCTTTGTATGCAATCGTGTTGACAGCGCTGCCAGCCGTTGTAATGCTGCCAGTGGCTTTGAGATCACTGACTTCACCTTCAACAAATCCTTCGCCGCTGACTGTAACTTCAGGTCTGGTCAGTTCTGTTCCGTCGTATTCTTTCTCTGCACTTTCAGAACTCAGGTTCACCGTACGCTTATTGACTGTCAGTGTGCCGTTGCTACGGACGATACCGGCGAACTGATCTGTCACATCCTCGCCATCCTTCTTGATTACTACGGATGTAACCTTATTCGCTGATGTTCCGGCATCAATCTGGCTTCCTTCCACTGCTGCTTCAGCTGTAAAGCCTTCTGGTAATCCATCAATGCTGTAGTCATTCTTTTCTAAGGCTGTGCCATCGTAAGTCTTCTCAGCACTGCCGGCGGTAACGATGATTCTGTCATCATTCTCTGTAATTGTCAGTGTGCCTTCTTCTTTTTCAATAATGTAGTTTTCTTCTTTGAAGTTTTCACCTTCCGTATATGCAATTGTATTCTTTACATTGCCAGCCTTTGTAATACTGCCTGTGGCTTTGAGCTCGCTGACTTCACCTTCAACAAATCCTTCGCCGCTGACTGTAACTTCAGGTCTGGTCAGTTCTGTCCCGTCATACTCTTTTGAAGCACTTTCAGAGCTCAGGTTCACTGTACGTTTTTTGACTGTCAGTGTGCCGCTGTTTTTAACGATATTACTGAAGTGATCCGTTACATCATTTCCTTCTGCATCTTTAATTACTACCGACACTACTGTGTTATCCACACTTCCAGCATCAGTTATTGAACCGCTGGTTGTGACTTCTGCTGTGTAGCCTTCAAGAAGTCCAGTTACCTTTGCGCCTTCTTCAGTGAGCGGACTGCCATCATACAGTTTCTCTGCATTACTGGCTGTGACAACGATCTGATCTTCATTTTCTGTAACAGTTAATGTTCCTTCGTCCACTGTAATCAGATAATTGTCTTCTTTAAACTTCTTTTCCTTTGTATATTCGATTGTGTTCTTAACACTGTCAACCTTTGTAATAGTGCCTGTAGCTTTCAGATCACTGACTTCACCTTCGACAAATCCGTCGCCGCTGACTTTTACATCAGGTCTTGTGAGTGCAGTGCCATCGTATGCCTTGCTTGCTGTTTCAGATGTCAGTGTTACGCTGCGTTTTGTTACCGTCAGTGTTCCGCTTTCAGTGGTAATGCCTGTAAACTGATTCGTAACATCTTCTTCACCCTTCCAGATTACTGCAGATACGACCTTATTCTCAGCTGTTCCCGCATCGATCAGACTGCCTTCAACGGTTACTTCTGCTGTGAATCCTGCCGGCAGGCCTGTCACAGTGCTGGTATTCTTTTCTAATGCCTTACCATCATATGTCTTTGTATCGCTGTCTGCTTTGATATTGATGACAGATGTATTAGAAGTGATTGACAGAGTTCCTTCGTTCAATGTAATCCGATAATTTTCTTCCTTGAACGAACTGTTCCTGGTGTATGCAATTGTATTCTTTACATTGCCAGTCTTTGTAATACTGCCTGCAGCTTTGAGATCTCTGATTTCACCGTATACAAATCCGTCACCATCAACCTTGACATCAGGTCTGGTCAGTTCTG
>JALCHG010000062.1:0-11797 GCA_022644565.1 Solobacterium sp.
TCTTCACTTGCCTCAATACCGGCTTCTTCAAATTCCTCTCTGACTGCCTTTCTGTGCTTCTGGCGGGAAACCTCGACAAAAGGAGCGAGGTGGGCCAGGGTGATGGTCTGGCCGCCGTATTGGTTGGAGGCAACCTGGGCAATGATCTGGGTGGCGATATTGCAGGCGGTTGCGAAGCTGTGCGGCTTTTCAATCAGTGTATCGGTGATGACCGTACCGTTCTGCAGCATATCTTCCAGATTAACGAGGCAGCAGTTATACATCGGCTGGGCGAAGTAGTCCGCATCATGGAAGTGGATGATGCCCTGTTCGTGTGCTTCCAGAATATCCTTAGGCAACAGGAAACGGCGGGTGATATCCTTGGAAACCTCACCGGCCATGTAGTCACGCTGGGTGGAGTTGACCGTAGGATTCTTATTGGAATTTTCCTGCTTTACCTCTTCATTATTGCGGTCAATCAGGGAAAGAATCTTTTCATCCGTGGAGTTGGCCTTTCTGACCAGGGCTCTTTCATAACGGTAGGTGATGTAGTTTTTGGCAACAGCATAAGCACCTTCCTGCATGATGGACTTTTCCACCATGTCCTGGATTTCCTCAACTCCGATTGCTCTATTCAAAAGGGCGATCTGATCAAGAACACGGGAAACAGTCTCTTTCAGGCTGTCCTCACTCATTCTCTGCTCAGGTTCAGTTGCCTGATTTGCCTTGCGGACGGCATTTTCAATTTTAGAAGCATTAAAAATGACTTCTTCACCGCTTCTTTTAATGACGTTCATCGTACTTCTCCTCCAAGATATCAGAATAGTTGCAAACGCAACTAATTGTTTCGACAGCTTTGATTATAAGACCCTTTGGCGGAAATACAAGCGGAATGACTTTGAAAAAATACGTCAGAAAATGTCAGAAATCCATCATGGCCTTTACCCATCGGAAGAAAAGAAGCTTTGTGAAAAAATGATTATTCAGATGAAAGATCGGCGCGCATCTGATAGACTAAATAGGCATGAAAAGATACGAAAGCGAGGAATAACAGAAATGGCTTTTGACTCATTAAGCGAACGGATGAATAAAGCCATGCGCAATGTCGTCGGCAAGGGCAGGCTGACCGACAAGAACATGGAAGATATGCTCAAGGAAGTGCGTATTGCACTGCTTGAGGCGGATGTAAACTACCGGATTGTCAAGGACTTTCTGGAAGAGGTCAGAGAAAAGGCAAGAGGCGAAGATGTCATCAACTCCGTTGAGCCGGGGCAGATGCTGGTCAAGATCGTTCATGATCAGCTGGTTGATCTGCTCGGCAACGAAGATGCGCAAATCAAATACAGAGAACAGGGTGTTACCAGAATCATGATGGTAGGTCTGCAGGGAACTGGTAAAACAACCAGTGCTGCCAAGATCACCAATTTTATTCAGAAGAAACAGGACAGACATGTTCTGATGATTGCGGCGGATGTGATCCGTCCTGCTGCGATTGATCAGCTGCAGACGCTGGGCCGTGAGATTGATACGGAAGTCTTCTCACTCAGTCCTGAGACTGGTGCCCTGGAAACAGTCAGACAGGGTGTCAGGTATGCGGAGAACAACGGCTTTGATACGGTCATGATCGATACCGCCGGCCGTCTGCACGTGGATGAAGATCTCATGCATGAACTGCAGGATATCAATGCGGCGGTACAGCCGGATGAAATCCTGCTGACGGTTGATGCCATGACCGGTCAGGATATTGTCAATGTCGCCAAGGCCTTCAAGGAAGCCCTGCCGCTGACAGGTCTTGTCGTAACCAAGTTTGATGGCGATTCCCGCGGCGGCGGTGTGCTGTCAGTCAAGAAGATCACGGATGTACCGGTCAAGTTTGTCGGTGAAGGTGAAAAGATCGAAGATATCGATATCTTCCATCCGGAAAGAATGGCTGACCGTATTCTCGGCATGGGTGATATTGTCACCCTGGTTGAGAAAGCCCAGGAAAAGATGGACATGGAAGAGGCCGAAAAGCTGAGCCAGAAGATGATGGCCGGCCATTTCGATCTCAATGATATGCTGAAGCAGTTCGAACAGATTGAAAAGCTCGGTCCGCTGTCGGGCATCATGAAAATGCTGCCGGGCATGAACCAGTATGCCGACCTGATGAAGGATGAAGACAGCGCCAGAGCCATGAAACATTCCAAGGCTCTCATTCAGTCCATGACCATGTGGGAGAGAGAACATCCGGAGAAGATCCGTTCCACCATGAAAAAGAGAATTGCCCGCGGTGCCGGCCAGTCTCTCAATGATGTGAACAAGCTGCTCAACTCCTATAACAAGATGAAGAAAGCCATGGGACAGATGGGAGCCATGCAGAGAAGCGGAAAGTTCAATGAAGAAAACATGGAACAGACTCTCAATGATATGGCATCCAAAGCCAACATTGACCCGGCTCAGCTGGAAGCACTCAAGCGCAAATACAATGTGAAGTGAAAAACAGGGGACATGTTCATTGACATGTCCTTTGCTGTATGAAATAAGAAAAATCTTTGCGTTTCAGGCATTCTGTGATAACATCATGCATGAACGTTAAGTAAAATGACTTGACAGGGATAGTGAAAGTGATAGAATCATCACTGTTGAGATAAGGAGGATATTCCCATGGCAGTAAAACTTCGTTTAAAGAGAATGGGTGCTAAGAAAGCGCCGAGATATCGTATCGTCGCAGCTGATTCCCGTATGCGCAGAGATGGCCGTGACATTGAAGTAATCGGTTATGTCAATCCGACAACTGATCCGGAAGATGTTACCCTGGATGCCGACAAGGCTCTGGAATGGCTCAGAAAAGGTGCACAGCCTTCTGATACTGTACGCAACATTCTCTCCCGTCAGGGTGTGATGAAGAAGTTCCACGAAGAGAAGCAGGCCGCTAAGGCTAAGAAGTAAGCTTCATGAATAACCTTGAGCAGGTATTGTATGACCTTGTCCGTCCGATGGTAGATCATCCGGAAGACCTCAGGGTGGAAGAAACTGCAGATGAAGACAGCAGAGATGCTGTCCTGCATGTGAATGCTTCCCAGGAAGATATCGCCCGTCTGATCGGCCGCAAGGGCTCGATGGCCAGTGCACTGCGTCAGGTAATGGGTGTTGCTTCACATCGTGAAAATAAGCGCGTCACAATTGTATTTGAACAGCAGTAAGAAAGCATCCATGGCAATCCCATGGATGTTTTTATATAATTATATCTATGGAATATATAAGAATCGGAAGGGTGATCAACACCCATGGCATTAAAGGCGAACTGAAAATCAGAAGTGAATCGGATTTTGACGAAGAACGGTATGCGCAGGGCAGTACCGTATACATCCTGTATGAAGAAAAGTACATTCCTTTTGTATGCGATACGTATCGTGTCCATAAGGGATTCCCGCTGGTTTCCTTTAAAGAGCATAAGGATATCAATCTGGTGGAGAAGTATAAGGGATGTCCTGTCTTCATCGATGCGGCTGATCGTGATGAGCTGGAAGACGGCAGGCATTACGTGGATGATCTGATCGGTATGAAAGTGAAGGATGAAGAAGGCAGAACAATCGGTGAAGTGACGGATGTGGAAGAAACGCTTGGCGCCAATCTCAATCTGCGCATTGCAAGAGAGGGACAGAAGGATGCACTGGTGCCGTATGTGCCTGCTTTTATCAGAGATGTGAATGATGAAGAGAACACGATTGTCATCCATGTCATAGAAGGACTGTTATGAGAATTACGGTACTGACGCTGTTTCCGGAAATGTTTGACAGCTTTCTGTCGGTTTCAATTGTGCATCGGGCGATGGAAAGAGGTCTTCTGCAGGTGGATTTTGTACAGATCCGTGATTTTGCCAGGGACCGCTATAAGCATGTAGATGATGCGCCGTTTGGCGGAGGGGCCGGTATGATCATGAAATGCCAGACTGTACTGGATGCACTGGATTCTGTAGAGGATCCTGGCGCATATAAGATTCTGATGAGTCCGGCCGGCCATCCCTATACCCAGCACAAAGCCCATGAACTGAGCACAAAGGATCATCTTGTCATACTGTGCGGCCATTATGAAGGGCTGGACGAAAGAATCTCCCATCATATGGATGAAGAGATATCGATCGGTGATTATGTACTGACCGGCGGTGAAACAGCGGCCATGATCATCATTGACTCAGTCTCCCGTTTATTAAAAGGCAGCATATCCGATGATTCTCCGCTGGAAGAGTCGCATGAAAACGGCCTGCTGGAATATCCCCAGTATACCCGTCCCGCCGACTATCAGGGTGATCGGGTGCCGGAAGTGCTGCTGTCTGGCGACCATGCCCGTATCCGGGAATGGCGGGTTGCCATGGCACTGAAACGGACAAAGGAAAGAAGACCGGATCTGTATGCGGCCCATACCTTCACAGAAGAAGAGAAAAAGGTTCTCAGAAAGCTTGAAATGGGAAAAATCAGGGATGTTGACTGGGAGGAAGAAGAATGAGTACAAAGAAGAAAGAGGATACTTCTCTTACCTTTCATAAGATCAATCAGCTGGTACTGATGCCGCTTGGCATTATTTTCTCACTGTATTTTCTCATCAGCCTGTTTCTGGAAATCTGTCATATTGATGTCATCCGCATCATTCCGGTCATGGAATACTTCCCATATCAGAAATATCCGGCTGTTCTGATTCTGCTCAGTCTGTCTGTTCTGCTGCAGGCAGTGCTGTTAATCGAGGCGGAAGTGTATGGTATCCACTGGATCATAAAAAGCTGGCAGTGTCTTCTGCTGCATTACGGCACTTCCTTTCTGTTTCATATTCTGTTTTTCATCTTCCTGTTTCTGAAGGAAGTCTATGTCTATGCGGCAGGTATCATGCATAAAAGCAGTACCATCATCCTGCTGGTGCTGATTTTCATCATGGTCATTGCGGTGATCTACTGTGTCATGGCATTTACCTACTATATTCATATTCGCCATCACTATGTGCGTCTGGTCAGAGAAAAAGACAGAGAAGTAAAGACAGAAAAGAATAAGGCGGCAGAACCTGTGGAACCAGCAGAGGAAGACTCTGTCAGTGAAGAAACCGAAGTGCTGCCGGTAGAACCGCTTATGGATGAAATGAGGAAAGCGGAAAAAGAAAGCAGTGAACAGTCTGCTTCGTCAGGCAATGAGGAAAAGCCGGCTGAAGATGAAAAAACAGAAGAAGCACTGAAGCCGGTCAATGCGGATCAGAAAAAGAAAAGCCTTCTGTCGCACTTCAGACCGCATAAAAAAGAAAAGGAAGAACCGGTAAAGGAAGAGGTCCCGGCTGATCCGGCTCCTGCCCCGATCCCTCTATATAAGAAAGAAGAAACAGAAGAGCCGTCTGCTGAAGCAGCGGAAGAAAAAACAGCTGAACCAGAGACAGGAGTTAAAGATACAGTTAAAGAAGAAACTGCAGTAACGGTATCTGATCAAGCGGCAGAAACCATCACATCAGATCGAACGGAAACAGCGGAACAGAAAGGTGAGATGGATGAATCAGAAAAAACCCAGGATGAACCTGAGGTCAGGAAATGTCCGTACTGCGGCGCAGCCCTGCGCTTCAAAGATGCACAGTACTGCTGGAAATGCGGCAGAAAACTGGAGAAGGAACAGAACTAGGCGTCCTGTTCCTTTTTCTCTGCTTCCTGTTCCATGTTTTCAAAGTAGCGTTCCAGAAACATCTTATGGGCAGCTGTGATGACGATATGATCCAGTGCCTGTTCCTGTTCACTGCCGCCGGCACTCTTCAGATCTGTTCCTTCTTCCATATGAGAGAGGACTTCTTTGAGTCTTGCCGCAAAGGTGCTGTAGGCATCTTCATTAGAAGAAAAGCTGTCTTTCATCGTGAGGCAGATACGGATATGGTCCATGGATAAGACCGTCTTGGCAATAACGATAAACAGCAGGGCAGCGATCTGATCCCGGCTGTAAGTCTTCTTATGCGGGGAGGAAATGATCTTCATCTTGACATAGTTGGATACCATGGAAGAAGTGATCTTCATTTCCGGAAAGTCAGCAAAGCATCCATTGATGTATTTGACGACCTGATCCAGGTACAGGCCTACATCCGGGATTTCCCGGTAGGCCGGCATCCGGAAGGAGGATAGAGTTTCTCTGACTGATGTATTTTTCATACCTGTATTCTAATACAAAGTAACTGATAACGTCAAATACGATATATAAATCTCTTGACAGGTTATAAAATAACCGATAATATCATAACTGTAATCAGTTATTGAATAACCGATGATAAGATATACGGGAGGTATATTATGACAGTGATGAATCAGTCTATGATCAGCGATGAGAAGCTGTTTACGGTAAAGGATCCGATCAGTGCCCTGACCCATTTTGCCGGGGCAGTCGGGGCTGTTGCGGGAATGCCTCTTCTCTTATTGAAAGGCGCCGTGCATGGCAACAGTCTGAGGGCTATGGTCAGCTATGCAGTGTTCATGTTAAGCATGATTCTCTTGTACAGTGCCAGTGCCTCCTATCATTCCTTCAGTGTGAACTACAGGGTTAATAAAGTGCTGAAGAAGATGGATCATATGAGTATCTTTGTTCTGATCGCCGGCTCCTACACGCCGATTGCGGCCGTCTGCCTGAACAGGCAGGAAGGAAATCTTCTGATCGGGCTGATCTGGGCGATTGCGGCAGCCGGTATGGTATTCAAGGCATGCTGGGTGACCTGTCCCAAGTGGGTATCCAGTGTCATCTATACCGCCATGGGCTGGGTATGTGTGTTCTTTCTGAAAGATATCTATGCGGGCATGGGACTGCATGCATTTCTCTGGCTGTTTGCCGGCGGTGTGTTCTATACAGTCGGGGCAGTGATCTATGCTCTGAAGCCGGCATTATTTGAATATAAGATCAGAGGTTTCGGCAATCATGAACTGTTCCATTGCTTTGTATTAGCAGGCAGTCTGTGTCACTTCATCATGGTCTATCAGTATCTGACGCTGTCAGTCTGAGCAATTGAAAAGGCATCTCATCATGCACGATGAGATGCCTTTATTTCAGCTCAGGCCTTCATCTGTTGTCAGGGTCAGCTTGCGGGCGATGGTTCTGGCTTCGCTTTCATCGAGCCAGCATAACAGATCATCCGCGCTGCGCTTCATGATAATGGCAACGCCATGGGCATCGGGATCCCGCAAAGACAGAAGGGCAATGGCATCATCATAGCGGCGGGAAGGCACTTCTGCCGCATTGTAGATGATGCGGTACTGTTTGCCGAGCACCGGCATGGAAAGTTCCACGAGCTCACGCTTTCCGTTATAGCTGTCTTCCATCCGCATGCGGATGGTCTTGTTGGATTCATAGAAAATCGTATCCATGACATAGTCATTGGTATGGGGAATGTCCACCTGGGTGCAGCCGCTGTCCTTATAGTAGGTACGCAGTACCAGATGGCCTTTTATGATATAAGGTGCGTTGGAACCGTATAAAGCAACGGTATACACCATGTGATGTCTGTACAGAAAGGGATAGTACTTGGATTCCTCGGCCATGCAAAAACTCCTTTGTTAGAATCATAGTCTAATACGCCGTTTTCCGCAAGAATGCAAAATGGTACAATGGAACATGCACACAGGAAAGAAGGGGTTCTGATGGAAATCAAGATACAGCATCTTCTGGAAGGTGCCAGATATGCTCAAGGTCTTACGGTAATTATAGATGTGTTCCGGGCTTTTACCCTGGAAGCGTATATGTATGCACAGGGAGCAGCCAGAACAATACCGGTCGGTACGGTAGAGGATGCCTTTGCCCTCAAGCAGGCACATCCGGAGTATATTCTCTGCGGAGAAAGACATGGAAAGAAAGTGGAGGGGTTTGATCTGGGCAATTCACCCAGTGAACTGCTGCGCCATGATGTCAGGGGAAAGACGATCATCCACACCACCAGTGCCGGTGTTCAGGGACTTGTCAATGCGGCCGGGGCAGATGAGATTGTGACCGGAGCGCTTGTCAATGCGGCCGCAACCGCCCGGTATATTCAGAAAGTAAAGCCGGAGAAGGTATCGCTTGTGGCCATGGGGCTGGAAGCTGTGAAAGATACGGAAGAGGATGTACTATGTGCTGAATACATCAGATCGATTCTGGAAGGAAAACCATTGGCGGATATTCAGGAAAGAGCTCTGAATCTCAGATACCAGGAAGGAAAGAAGTTCTTTGATCCCTTACAGAAAGATGTATTTCCGGAAGAGGACTTCTGGCTTGCCATCAAAGTCGATACGATGGATTTTGCAATTAAAGTGAAGAAAGAGAATGGCCAGTTTACGACCGAGAGGACTGATGTATGAAACAGCCGCGGGCAGGAAAGAAATATTTCTTCTTTGATATTGACGGAACACTGACGGATGATGCGACCCACCGCATTGTACCCAGTGCCCGGGAAACTCTGAAACAGCTGCGGGACAACGGCCACTTTACAGCGATTGCCACCGGACGCGCCCACTACAAGGCAGTGGCGTTTACCGATTCCATTGATATTCATAACCTGGTCTGTGCCGGGGGCGGATGTCTGGTTGTGGATGATCGGATCGTGGACAGTGTGCCGCTGGAAACGGATAAGGCAAAGACCATGCTGAGGCATGCGGATGAAGCAGGCATCGGGTGGATTCTGATGCTGGATGATTCCGACAGCGTATACATGAGGGATCTGAAGTTTCTGGAACAGGCCGGAAGAAGAACGGAACTGACCACATATCATCTGGACCCGGATCTGGATTATGAGAAGCTGGATGCCATATACAAGATCTATCTGGCCGTGGATGAAGAAGATGACCGCCGCTATCCATGGCTGAAGGATCTTGGTTCACTGCGGATGGGAAAGGGCTACCGGGTCTTTCAGTATGATAAGAAGAAAGACGGGATTCTCAGGATGATGAAGTATCTTGGCGGTGATATCCGGGATGTTGTGGTGTTTGGCGATGCGGATAATGACATGGTCATGTTTGATCCGGCCTGGTTCTCCATTGCCATGGGCAATGGAACCGAGGCACTCAAGGCAAAGGCAGACTATGTCACAGCAGCAAATGTAGATGACGGTATTATGAAAGCCTGCCGTCATTTCGGATGGATCTGAAAAGAGCATTGCCTGTAAGACAGGTTATATGATATTATGTTACGGCGTGCAAAGCGCAGTCACCGTTCCGCTGGCCTGCGGGCGAATGAGCGGCTGATCAACTGATAGATGGAGGTATAGGAAAATGAATCTCAGTTTAGTAGACAAAATCACAAAAGAACAGCTTCGTAACGACATCCCTGATTTCAAAGTAGGCGACACGGTTCGTGTTGACGTACGTATCAGAGAAGGTCAGAAGACAAGAATTCAGGCTTATGAAGGTGTTGTTGTCAACAAGTCCAACGGCGGTGTCGGCGCAACATTCACGGTCCGCAAGATGTCCAGCGGCATCGGCGTACAGAGAACCTTCCCGGTCAATTCGCCGATTCTTGACAAGGTGACAGTTGTCCGTCATGGTAAGGTCAGAAGAGCTAATCTGTCTTATCTCAAGGGTCTGTCTGCCAAGAATGCAAGAATCAAGGAAGATCGTCACTGAGATATTCCGGAATGAGTACTGCCGTAAAGGCGGTGCTCTTTTTTTCTTTCGGAAAAGAATAAGAGGTGTAGAATAGACGGGTATGGAAAAGAACGAGAAAGAAACTGAAGAAGAGACTGAAAAGAAAACAGAGGAAAAGACCTCGATCGGGAAAGAACTGCTGCTCTTTCTGCGTGATATTGTCATTGCGATGGCAGTTGTATTTGTTGTCTTCCACTGGATTGTAAGGCCGGTGGAAGTCATCGGTTCCAGTATGTATCCGACGCTGCAGGATAAGGAGTATGGTATTTCTGATGTGATCGGGACAAAGCTCGGGTCGATTGACCGGTTTGACATTGTGATTGTGCATCTTGAAGAGAAGAATGAATATATTGTCAAGCGGGTTATCGGTCTGCCGGGTGAGACGGTCAGCTATAAGGACGGCCAGCTGTATATCAACGGCAAAGCCATGGACGAACCGTTCCTGAACCAGGACTATGTGAACACATATGAAGACGGTACCTTCATGAGCGATGTGGATCCGATTACCCTGGGTGATGATGAATACTTCTGCCTGGGCGATAACCGGCCGCATTCCAGCGATTCACGCTATTACGGTCCTTTCAAGAAAGACGATATCATTGCCAAGGGTGTTGTGGTGATTTATCCATTCAATAAGGCGGGCGTGCGTTCATGGTAAAAGTACAGTGGTATCCCGGACACATGGAGAAGGCAAGAAGACAGATGAATGAAAGACTCAAGGCAGTCGATCTCATCATTGAAGTCAGAGATGCCCGTATTCCCCGTGCTTCCCGCAATCCATTGCTCAATGAAATGGCTTCAAACAAGCCAAGACTGATTGTGCTGGGCAAGTGCGATCTGGCTGATCCTGAAGAAACAGATCAGTGGCTCCATGCCTTGTCTCTGGATGGAAACAGGGCAATTGCCTTGGATATCCAGCATGATAATAATGCCGGCCGCAGAGTGATTCAGAACTGTCAGATTCTGATGAAGCCGCTGAATGAGAAAAAGCTTGCAAAAGGCATTCGTCCCCGGGCGGCAAGAGCCATGATTGTCGGCGTACCGAATGCCGGCAAATCAACGCTCATCAATAAAATAGCCGGCCATAACATTGTCAAGGCTGCCGATACCCCTGGTGTAACCCGCTCACTGACCTGGATTCATGCGGGTGATTCACTGGATCTTTTGGATACGCCTGGGGTGCTCTGGCCGAAGTTTGAAGATGAGAAGACCGGAAGCCTGCTGGCGGCGTGCGGTGCCATCAATGAAAATATTCTTGATCTGAAGAGTATTGCCATGGATACGATTCATGTCATTCAGGATCTGTATCCCGGGGTGCTTGAAGCAGAATATGAAAGCGGAGAGGTCAATCCCAACGGAATGCTCAAGGCAATTGCAGCGAAAAGACATCTTCTTCTGGAAGAAGATAAACCTGATACAAAGCGGGCTGCCTCTGTTTTTCTGCATGAGTTCAGAAAGGCAAAGCTCGGCCGTTTTACGCTGGAGAGATACGATGAAGAAAGTCAGAAAAGTCTGTGAGAATACGTTTGAGAAAAAAGCGTGGGCACAGGGTGAATATATCTGCGGACTGGATGAAGCAGGCCGGGGTCCTCTGGCCGGTCCTTTATCTGTGGCAGCTGTGGTATTTCCGATCGGCTATGTCAATGAAGACATCTATGACTCCAAGGCATTGAGTGAAAAGAAAAGAGAAGCACTGTACAGCATTATCATGAAAGATGCGCTGTGGTTTGAGATCATGGAAGTGTCCCGCGAGGATATTGATCTGTGCAATATCTACCGGGCGGATCAGATTGCCATGACGCGTCTGAGCGATAATGCACCGGCAGATCTGATCCTGACAGATGCGATGAAACTGCCGGAATCGGAAAAACAGGTCACGGATATCATCAAAGGCGATCAGAAAAGCATTTCCATTGCGGCAGCTTCCATCCTGGCCAAGGTAACCCGTGATCATATCATGAAAGCCTATGATGAGATGTATCCGGGCTATGGCTTTGCCCGCAACAAAGGCTATGGCACAAAAGAGCATCTGGCGGCCATTGATCAGCTTGGCATTACACCGATTCACCGCCGCTCCTTTGCGCCGGTATCACATGTTCAGCTGAAACTGGATCTTTTTTAGGCTTAAGTAAAATTGTGTAGGGTTTTACCCGAAAGGCCAATAAGGTTTCGTAGGGTGAGGCATACTTGAAAAATCAGGCATTACATGGCACAAATATATGCCAT
>JALCHG010000063.1:0-11595 GCA_022644565.1 Solobacterium sp.
AAGCAGTTTGGTACGATGGAAGACTTTGATGCCCTGCTTCAAGGCATCCACGCCCATGGCATGAAACTCATCATGGATTTAGTCGTCAATCATACAAGCGATGAACACCGCTTCTTTCAGGAAGCCATGAAAGATAAGCACAGTCCTTACCATGACTACTACTATCTTGTGCCGGACAAAGCACATACCAATAACTGGAGTTCCTTCTTTTCCGGCAGTGCATGGAGCCAGTACGATAATGGCGAATACGGCCTGCATCTTTTTGCCAAAAAGCAGGTCGATCTCAACTGGGACAATCCGGCTGTCAGACATGATGTTTCAGATATGGTCAGCTGGTGGCTGGACAAAGGTGTGGATGGCTTCAGGCTGGATGTCATCAACTACATCAGTAAAGATGAGGGACTGCCGGATGGGGATGAAAGCATCGGCAAGCTGATCGGCTATCAGGGCATTGAACACTATTACTATGGACCGCACCTGCATGAATACCTGCATGAACTTCATGAATCCGCTTTTGCCAAGCATAATGCCTTCAGTGTCGGGGAATGTCCGGGCGTAGGCATGGCCATGGCATCTTCTTTAACGGATGAAAGAAGAAAAGAGCTGGATATGATTTTTTCCTTTGACCATTTGGAAACACCGGGCCACGTCCGGTTTGAAGACTATCAGTATGATCTGAATTTCCTCAGGGATTACCTGATTGACTGGCAGATGCATTATGGCAACGCGTGCTGGATGAGCCTGTTCTATAACAATCACGATAATCCAAGAATGGTATCCAAGATCGATCCTTCTGGTCAGTACAGAAGAGAGATCTGCTGTTTACTGGCAGTGATGCAGATGAGTCTCAAAGGAACGCCGTTTATCTACCAGGGAGATGAGATGGGACTTGGGAATGTACCGTTTGGCGGGATTGATGAACTGCAGGATATCGAGTCGCTGAACTATTACAGAGAACATGTCGCTGAAGGGGAAGAAGAGAGTCAGGTGTGGCAGACCGTCCTTGCCGGTACGCGTGACCATGCAAGGGTACCTTTACCATGGAATGAAACCGAAGCACAGTATGGGCAGAAGATCGATCCCATGGTCACGAAGGTGTACCGGCAATGGACGGGCCTTCGCCACAGGCACAAGTGTCTTGTGTATGGAACATTTGAAGTACTGTCAAAGAAGAAAAACAGATTTGTCTACAGAAGAGAAGATGAAAATGAAAGCTGGATCATCGACTGTAATCTTTCTGTACATGAAACAGAGCCATGGCATGTATCGGATGCGTATGAACTGGTCTATCCTGAAACAGTAAGGGGAAGTGCACTTGGTGCCTATGGTGTCAGGGCATGGTATCAGAATAAGGGATCTGCGATAATGGAAAACAGGGATACAGAGAAGGAGAGAGGATGAAGAAAAGAGCGGTCATACAGATTGATGAGAAAGGAAAGCCGTTTCTGGAAAAAGGCCAGATGTGGCTGTTCCGCAATAATGTAAAAGAAGTCATTGGCAGTCCTGTCGATGGCGATGATGTGGATATCTATTACCATGATCAGTATCTTGCCACAGGCTTCTATTCTGAGATCAGTCATATTGCGGTAAGAATTCTGACACACCATAAAGAAGAAGCCATCGACAGGGCCTTTTTCCAGAAACGTTTTGATCTGGCCTGGAACTATCGTAAGCGGACCGAAAGAAACAACCTCGATAACTGCCGTCTCATCTTCGGGGATGGGGATGGCCTTGGCGGTCTGACGGTAGACCGGTACAACGATGTGCTGGTGGCCCAGATTATCTCAGCAGGCATGGAAAAGCGTAAAGACATGCTGTATGAGACACTGCTGGATGTACTGCAGAAGGATGGACAAAACGTGCGTTATGTGTATGAGCGCAATGATGTCAGGGCGCGGGAAAAGGAAGGACTGTCACTGTACAAGGGCTTCTGGAAGGAAAAGGGAAGTACGATGCAGGTCATACAGGAAAATGGACTGCGTCTGCATGTTGACATTGAAAACGGACAGAAGACAGGCTATTTCCTTGATCAGAAAAGAAACCGGATGATTGTGCGTCAGATTGCTGAAGGGTTAAGGGTATGCGATTGCTTTACCCATACCGGCGGTTTTGCTTTGAATGCGGCTATGGGTAAAGCAGCAGAAGTGAGTGCGGTTGATGTTTCGGCCGAAGCCCTGAAGGAAGCAAAAGCAAATGCTTTGCTGAATCATCTTGACAATGTCAGCTTTGTGCAGGCAGATGTATTTGATTATCTTGATACGCTTAAAGAAGGACAGTTTGACTGCATCATCCTGGATCCCCCGGCCTTTACCAAAAACAGGAGAACAGCAGACCACGCCTACCAGGGCTATCTGACCATCAACCGCAAAGCCATGCGGGTATTAAGAAACGGCGGGTATCTGGCAACGTGTTCCTGTTCCCGCTACATGGAAAATGCCATGTTTGAAGCGATGCTCAAAGAAGCCAGTGAGGATGAGCATGTTGTGCTGCGCCAGATTGTCATCAGCCAGCAGAATGCGGATCATCCGGTGGTATGGACCATGGATGAAACATCGTATCTCAAGTTCTATGTTTTTCAGGTACTGCCCCAATGGTAATTGAAACAAGAAAGACAGCCGCAGGGGTATTGAAAGTGACGGAAGACAGTGAGATGCGCTGTCTTTATGTGAACGGTGCACTGGAAAGTGCGATGTATCTGCAGGGCGATCAGAATGAGCCGGTCTTTCCCTACATTGCGGCCATGCTGGACTGGTGCCATGCCCATCCTGCTCTGCATAAGATCATGATCATCGGGTCCGGCGGCTTTCAATTGCCAAGAGGGATGGATGAAAGAGAAGTGTACTGCTTTGAAATTTCCCATGACATGATTGATGTATCAAGAAAGTATTTTGATCTGGATGCGTTAGAGAAAAAGAAGGGGTTTCATCTGTATGAAACAGATGGGTTTGCCTGGCTGAAAGGGCAGGATGAGAAGTTTGATGTGATTATCAATGATGCATTTCAGGGAAAGCATCCGATTGGTCTTGGGGCCGATGAGATGCGTCTTGTCAAGGTACATCTGAAGCAGGGCGGAGTGTATCTGATCAATGCGGTGACGGCCCCAAGAGGCCCTTTCAGTAAGAGAAGAAAACTGACGGCTGCTTTACATGAAAGCTTTGATGAAGTGAACTGGATGTTAGTAGAAGAGGACTGTTCTTTGTACGAAGTGCAGAACTGTCTTGTCATAGCCGGGGATTGATCCTGTATCATAAGTAGTACAGGGAGAGGAATATCATTATGGTCAACTTTATTCTGTCTGTTCTGCCGATTGTGTGGCTTGTCATTGCGTTGTGTTTCCTGCATATGGAAGGCTGGAAAGCATGCGGATTGACGGCAGTGGTGTCGGCAATCTGTGCTGTTCTGCATTTTGGAATGAAGGGCGGCGAACTTGTTTCGGCGGTAGGGGAAGGTATTCTCAATGCCTTATGGCCGATCTGTATTGTGATCATTGCGGCACTGTTTGTTTATCAGCTGACCCTGAAGACCGGGGCGATGGAAATCATCAAGAAAATGCTTTCCGGTGTATCAAGTGATCGGATGATGATTCTGCTTCTGATCGGATGGGGCTTTGGCAATTTCCTGGAAGGGATGGCAGGATTTGGTACAGCGGTGGCGATTCCGGCCGGTATCCTTGTTGCGATGGGCTATGATCCCATTCCTACGGTTGTGGCGTGTCTAGTGGTGAACAGTACACCGACGGCCTTTGGCTCGGTTGGGGTACCGACTTCTACCGTGGCCGGGATCACCGGCTTGAATGCGGTGGCGATCTCTGGAAAGATTGCAGTCATGCAGACGGTGCTGACCTTTATTTCACCGTTTTTCATGGTGCTGATTGCCGGTGGGAAGGATGCGCTGAAGAAGTCCTTTGGCAATGCGCTGCTGGCGGCGGTCAGCTTTGTTGTGCCGCAGTTTATCAGTGCCATGTTCATCGGACCGGAAATGCCCAATATCATCGGTTCAGTTGTATGTATGCTGGTACTTGTTGCGGTATCTGTTCGGAAGAAGAAGAAAGCAGGCCATACTGGTGCTCTGCAGGGCATCAGTGTCAATGAGGCTTTGACAGCCTGGTCGCCCTTTCTGCTCATCTTTGTCATTCTGTTATTCACCAGCAGTATTTTCCCGTTCCTGCATCAGCCGCTTGCCGCGGTCAGCTCTTCTTTGACGCTGTATACCGGAAAAGATCCGGCCACACTTCATTTTGCCTGGCTTGACTGTCCGGGTGTGAAGATCTGTCTTGCCGGCATCATCGGCGGTCGAATCCAGAAAGCAGGCTGGAAAGAAATCGGCGGTGTTTTCGCCAAGACGGTCAAGGATAACGTCAAGACGATCTTTACCATCTGTTCGGTACTGGCCAGTGCGCGTATCATGAGCTACAGCGGCATGATTACGGCTATTGCCGTGATGCTAGTGGCATGGACCGGTGCCCTGTATCCGCTGTTCTCACCATTGATCGGCATGATCGGCGGCTTTGTCACAGGTTCCGGTACAAGTACGGCAGTACTGTTCGGCTCTTTGCAGCAGGAAGCGGCAGAAGCCGTGAAGGTAGATCCGGTATGGCTTGTGGCGGCCAATATGGCCGGCGGCGGTATCGGCAAGATGATTTCCCCGCAGAACATTGCGGTCGGCTGTGCCGCCAGCGGTCTGTCCGGCAAGGAAAGCAAAGTGCTGTCAAAGACATTCCCGTATGCTTTCCTGTTTATCGTCATTGCCGGTATTCTGTGTATGTTAGGAGCGTAAAGTATGTATGCAACAGTTAACGGACTGAATTATTACGATCTGCACGATGCCGTGCTGCAGAGTGCTTCCATGATGTCCCGCCAGTTCACGCTGATGCTGGATCAGGTCTATATCAAAGCAGAACATCCTGCCAATCGCGACATTGTGACCAAACGCACCAATGACTTCCGGATGGTCTTTGATGATGTCAGTTCTCTCTCTCTTTATGAAGAGGGCTATGAACTGTTTGATGCGGATATGAAGCCGTACCGCAAGGTAGAGGATCGAAAAGTAAAGGATGAGGATGTCGGCTATGATCTGGAACATATGGCCGGGTGTGAAGTGGATGAAGCGCTTGTGGAGCAATTGGAAGACGGCATTCACTTCACTTTGCGCTTGCTTGTGGAAGATCATACCTGGCGCATTGAAGTGAATGCCAGAGGCAGTCATGAATCCTTTGCGCGCTTCATGAGCTTATAGGAATGCAGAGAAGAACAGTGACAGCCATCCTATGTACAGCTTTATTGTGCAGCGGATGTACATTCGGATTTGATGATGCTTTAAAACAGGTACAGGAAGCCGTTTCACCAACCCCGACCCCTTACCCGGTCCATGAAAAAGAAACCAGCACCTTCTACTATGATCAGCTGAGTGAAGCACAGAAAGATATCTATGAAACCCTCATGCGGGCCAAAGACAGCTACGCAGGCCATGTGGATCTTGGGGCGGTGAAAGCAGATGATTTTACCGTTGCCTATCAGGCTTTTACCCTGGATAATCCGCTGGTGTTCTATGGGCAGACCTATACCTGGACCGGCTACAGTGATGGGGATACCATTACAGCCATTGATTACAGTGAGACCGGAGATTACAGCAGCCAGGAAGCTGAAATCCAGAATGCTGCCCAGGCCGTTGTAGACAGTGTGCCTGCTGAAAGCGATACCTACAGCAGAGTGAAATACTACTATGAGTGGATCATTGAAAATACGGTGTATGGCTCTGAAGAACATGATCAGGATGTACGCAGTGTTTTTCTGGATCATCAGAGTGTATGTTCCGGCTATGCCCGGGCATTCAAGCTGCTGTGTGATCTTTCGGGTATTCCCTGTACGGTTGTGGAAGGCACAGCCAATCATGCGGCCCATGCCTGGGATCTGGCGCAGATTGAGGGCATCTATACCTGGGTGGATCCGACCTGGGGCGATCCGGTCTATCTCAATGAAACCGATGCTTCCCATATCAACTACAACTATCTCTGCGTGCCGGATGATCTGCTCTTACTGACCCATACCATCTCTCATTCAGCCGGCAGTGGTGAAAATACCATTCCTGATGTCTTCAATTATCCTGCCTGCAGCGATTGGTCGCTGGAATACTATGTCCGCAATGGCTGTTACTTCACCAGCTATGACAGACTGACGCTGTATAACTGGTTTATTGCCCAGATTGATGCCGGCCGAACAACTGACATCGCTTTCCAATACAGCGATGATGCAAGTTATCAGGCGGCTGTGGATGATCTTTTCAATACCGGCGGCTACATGCGCACCATTCTTGCGGCGCGTTATAATAGCGTTACGATCCGCTATGAAACAGATGATACGTTAAGAGTCATATCCGTATCATTAGAAGGGTGAAGAATGGAAAGAAAAGGACTGATCCTGGAAGGCGGCGCCATGCGCGGTCTGTTTACCGCCGGGGTAATTGATGAAATGATGGCGCAGGGTGTGAAATATGACGGCTGTATCGGTGTATCAGCAGGTGCCGCCTTTGGCTGCAACTACAAATCACATCAGATCGGCCGGGTTCTACGCTACAATAAACGCTTTGCACACGAAAAGAAATACTGTTCCTGGTATTCCTGGCTGAAAACAGGCGATCTGTATGGCGCCGACTTCTGCTATCATAAACTGCCCAACGAGCTGGATGTCATGGATGTAAAAACCTACAACAGCGATCCCATGCACTTCTATGTGACCGCAACCGATACAGCAAGTGGAAAGCCGGTCTATCATGAACTGGATCATCTGGATGATGAGGCATATGAATGGATGCGGGCTTCCGCATCCATGCCTGTTGTATCAAAACCGGTCAGACTGATGGGCAGATCTTTACTGGATGGCGGTATTTCCGATTCCATCCCGGTCGCATTCTTTGAAAGCATCGGCTATACAAGAAATGTAGTTGTACTGACCCAGCCAAGGGGCTATCGCAAGGGGATGCAGAGCGGCATGAAGGTTCTTGCCAGGCTTCTGAAGCAGTATCCGGCCATTGTCGAAGATCTGAAGGAAAGACATATTGTCTATAACCGGGAGCTTGATTACATTGATCTGAAGGAAAAAGAAGGAAAGCTCTTTGTCATTGCCCCGCCGCATGAACTTAAGATCGGCAAAACAGAACATGACACTGAACGCATGGATGAAGTGTATCAGATCGGCCGTCAGACCATGAAAGGACATATTTCTGAACTGAATCAGTTCCTGAACAGGGACTGATTTTTCATCTCTGTCCTTAACCTGTATTTCTTTCTTGTAAGCGGTTGCGGGCCGTGGCAGAATACAGGCAGAAGAAAAAGAAAGAGTCATTTTCATGAGCAGAATTATTGTGATCGGCGGAGCCAATGTTGATTTATGCGGCTCCAGCATCAGCCCATTGCGCAATTACGATTCCAATCCCGGGGAGATCAGCATTTCCTTCGGCGGGGTGGGACGCAACATTGCCCAGATCTGTGCTTTACTGAAGCAGAATGTATCATTTGTCACATGCTTTTCCAGTGATGCCTATGGCACCATGATGAAAGAAGACTGTGAGAAACTCGGCATGGATACGTCCTACAGCAAGGTCGTAGACGATCTGCCGAGTTCCATGTACATTGCCATCCTTGACAGCAACCGGGATATGAAGATCGGCATGAGCGACATGCGCATCTTAAGAAAGATGGACCATGAGATGCTGGATCGGGTTCTTTCATCTTGTGATCCGGATGACATGATCATTATTGATGCCAACCTGGATCTTGCCTGCATCGGCTACATACTCGGCCATGCCGGATGTGCCGTTGCAGCAGACCCGGTCAGTGCCAACAAAGCTTCCCGCATGAAGCCGTATCTGTCGCGTCTGACCATCTTCAAGCCCAACCAGTATGAAGCCAATGAGATGAACGGCATCTTCATCAAAGATGAAGCAAGTGCCGCCGAAAGTGTTGCCTGGTATCGGAAACAGGGCGTGAAGGAGATCATCATCTCCATGGCCGACCGCGGCGTTGTATTCGGCTATGATGATACCGCCGTATGGCTGACCCATAAGCCCATTCAGGTAGCCAATGCGACCGGCGGCGGTGATACGCTGCTTGGCGCTTATGTGTCATACCGCCTGAGCGGACACAGTGAAATGGAAAGCATCCGCTATGGCATGACGGCTGCGGCAGTCAACATTGAGCACGATGCGGTGCGCAGAAGAAGTCTTGATCCTCTGTTTATTGCAGAGAGCATAGAAAATATGAAGATAAAGGAGAAAAAACTAGTATGAGTATCAGAGTCAATCCGGAAGTACAGAAAGCATTAGATGAGGGCAGACCTGTTATTGCCCTGGAAAGCACCATCATTTCCCATGGCATGCCTTATCCGCAGAACGTAGAGACAGCCAACAAGGTAGAACAGATTATCAGAGACCATGGCTGTGTACCGGCTACCGTAGGTATTGTGGATGGTGTCGGTGTTGTCGGTCTGAATAAAGAAGAAATCGAAGAAATGGGCAAGAGAGGCCATTCCATTCCCAAAGTATCCAGACGTGATCTGCCGATTGTCATGGCGGAAAAGAGCTGGGGTGCTACAACTGTGGCAACAACGATGATCCTGGCTTCCAAGGCCGGTGTTGAGTTCTTTGTGACCGGCGGTATCGGCGGTGTGCATAGAGGCGCACAGGAAACATTCGATATCTCCGCTGATCTGGAAGAGCTGCAGAATACCAATGTCACTGTTATCTGTGCCGGTGCCAAAGCCATTCTTGATCTGCGTCTGACCATGGAAGTACTGGAGACAAAGGGTGTACCGGTATTAGGCTATCAGACTGAAGATCTGCCGGCATTCTACTGCCGTAAGAACAGCGACGGCCTGAAGGTCGACTATGCGGTCAAAGATCCTGAGGATGCTGCCCGCATCGTCAAGGCAAAGAGAGACCTGGGTCTGACCGGCGGTATTCTCATTACCAATCCGATTCCGGAAGAATACGCGATGGACAATGCCGTAATTGACAAGGTCATTGCGGATGCCATCAAGGAAATGGATGAAAAGGGCATTCATGGCAAAGAGTGCACACCGTTCCTGCTTGCCAAAGTGGCAGAGATCACCGGCGGCAATTCCCTCAATGCCAACATTCATCTTGTCTTCAATAACGCTGCGGTCGGTTCTGAAATCGCCAAAGCCTACAGCAAGCTTTAAGCAAATGTTCTCCCGCTGCCCTGCTGCAGCGGGATTTTTTTGACTTATCCTGAGGAAAGAGAAGCCGGGTGTCAGGAAGGGCTGGGGAATGTTATAATCAGTTAGACGCGGGGTAAAGATTTATGGCAGAACGTACAAAAGAAATGCCGCTTCCCTTAAGCAGGGAAGAGCTGGTAAAAGAACTTGGACATCTGGGTGTCAAGGAAGGACAGATCATAGAAGTACATGCGGATCTGTCGGCTTTTGATTTTGTCATCGGCGGTGCCAGAACCGTAGTGGACGCCCTGCTTGAAACAGCCGGACGCAACGGAACGATCCTGATGGCCGGGGAAACAAAAGACAACAGTGAGCCGAGTGAATGGGACAGCAGCAAATGCGAACCGTACATGTACAAATCCATCCGTGAAGCCATACCGCCCTATGATTCCCGCAACAGCGATCTGAGCGACCGCGGTGCCATCACTGAAAACTTCCGCCACAGATCCGGGGTTGTGACAACCTCCCATCCGCAGGTATCCTATGCGGCCTGGGGCAGATATGCCAAACTGCTGTGCAACCACCAGTCATTGAACTATCCGCTGGCCGAAGAAAGTCCGGCCGCCCGGATCTATGAACTGAAAGGCTATGCCTTATTGATGGGCTGTGATTTTGACAGCCTGACTTCCCTGCACTTAGCCGAATACAGAACCGATGATCGGCCGATTCATATCGGTGGGGCATGTGTCTCCACTGCCGGCGGTCCCCAGTGGCGTTCCTATCTGGATCTGCACCTTGACAGTAAGGACTTTATCAACGTGAAAAACATCATGCTGAAAAAGAACATGATACGCCAGGCCGTCATCGGCGGCTGCCGCTGTATGTTCTTTCCCATCGTTCCCGCCATTGATGAAGCAACAAGATGGCTGGAAAACAATTCCATTTACGAGTTATATCGCTAAAACACCCATGCATGTGCTGTATATGCTTCACTCATCAGAAGGGCAAGACGGCACATGCATTTTATATCTGTTTTAATTGCTGTGGTTTAACTGTGAGTCCAGTGTCTCTTTTATTGTTTTTTATTTTGTGAAAGTGTTATATTCTTCTATAATTTAAGCAGAAATATTCCTGTCTGCTGCCAAAGCTTTTTGGCTCCAGATGAGAGAAGGGAGGTATATCTGATGGCAACAACAGAACAGATCAGAAGTCTGATCAAAGCCTATGCGAACCGTAATGATCAGGATTTTAAGACGGTAGTCCTTCAGATTGCCGCTCATGAAGCAAGGAAGGGACATCAGAGTGCTGCACAGGAATTGAAAGACGATGTCAGTTCCATCTCATTTGGGCAGAATCGTGTTCAATATCACATTGTTACAGATGAAGATTCTTTACTGCAGAAAACAACACCATCAATACGAAAAGAAGAACTAATTGTAAGTGATGAAGTGATGAAAAAAATTGATCGTATTCTGATGGAGTACAATAACCGGAGAAAGCTCTACAGTTATGGTCTTACCAATCGCCGTAAGATTCTGCTGGAAGGGAAACCAGGCACAGGTAAAACAATGACAGCTTCTGTAATTGCTTCATCTCTGCATTTACCGCTGTACACAGTTCAGACGGATAAGATGATGACAAAATATATGGGTGAAAGCGGTAAAAATCTGAGACAGATATTTATAGAGATGGAAGACAACATCGGTGTTTATTTCTTTGATGAATTTGATGCAATAGGTGCGGATCGCTCACTTGATAATGATGTGGGAGAGGTAAGACGTATTTTGAATTCTTTTCTTCAGTTCATTGAGAATGTCTGTACAGAAAGCATCATTATTGCGGCTACAAATAATCTTTCTATGCTCGATTCAGCACTGTTCAGAAGGTTTGATGAAATTATTAATTATGATCTGCCTGATGCAGAGCAGATCAGCCGCCTTTTTGAAATAAAGCTCTCGCAGCATACTGATCACAAAGCAGTATGGACAGATAAAGTTATCGCTGCTGCCAAGGGAATGAGTCAGGCTGAACTGACAATCGCAGCAGATGATGCACTAAAAGAAAAGGTGCTGTATGATCATGAAATTACTGAACAGTTACTGCTTTCATTAATTGAAGAAAGACGCTGCAGTTATTCAAATGGGAGGTAAAAGCTTCTGATGGGAGATAAGAAGAATAATATTTTTCTTGACCATGTGACAAGGACACTGAAGTATTCTGGACGTGGGGGTGGAAGATCAGAATATCCTGTAATCAGTGATCCTGAAAAACATGCAGAAAAGCTGTTACATCAATATTCAGATGTCATTCGTGGATACGTCGGCGATTCGGACCCACCTCGTCGGTTTCTCTGGTACCGGGTAGACGGATCAGCTGGTACCACTTCGTCGGGTAGTGGTACCACCTCAACGGATTTTGGTACCAC
>JALCHG010000064.1:0-11269 GCA_022644565.1 Solobacterium sp.
AGAAAGAATCCAGAAGCTGATGAGCACGCATATCAGTGTTTCAAAGCTTCTGGATTTTTGTTTTGAAGAGATGTGACAGAGTAGAAGTGTTATCTGCCACATAACATGCAGGAATGCCATGACAACGATTTTCCTCCTAAACTATTTACTCTGTTATTTTTCCTGCGTGTTCTTCTGTTTGTTATAGGGACCGCGTATCTTTCCCGTGGCAGTGTGTACCTCTTCACGGGTATGGGGAACGGCAAGCATTGAAGTCTTTGTGCGTGTTGCCCAAAGGATTCTGTTGCGGGTATATTCGAAGTTACTGACTCCTCTTGATTCTCTCTTCAGATCTTTAGGCAGATTGTTGAATCCTTCCATTGGACCATTGGAGAGGCGGGACATCATTTCATCAGAATTTTTTCTATCAGCTCCTGAAATATAAGTGAAGGAGTTGACGATGTTAACATGGAACGTCTTGAGAGTGCCGGCAGTCTCTCTGAACAAGGCGATATCAGATTTCTGATAAGCACTGATGATTTTATCCAAATCTTCAGAAGCACCGTCAGGATCATTCATATGGCTCTGGTTGAAGCGGACATACATCTCCTTGAGTTCAAGAATCTTCGGAAAGTGTTTATCCAGCGCCAGAAAACGCTGCTCATAGACCGATGGATCGAAATAGTAGTCTTCACCGCGTTTTGATTTGCGCCATCTTGGTGTGAAATCAATGTCATCATGATTCTTCAGCAGGAAGTAATCATATCGCCTCAGATAAACGACCTCACGTGATTCGCGTATTGTCTTATGGTTTGAGTTGGTCTTGTAATTCTTCTCTTCCAGAGCCTTTCTATCGCGCTCCTGATAGCGTTTAAGCACCTGCCTGATGTATTGCCTTATTTTTGAAAGAATCAGCTGGATCACATGGAAACTGTCCACGATTGCGATACAGTTGGGAAAGAATCTCTTCACGTAATTGATGTATGGCTTATACATGTCGCAGATTAGGTATTTGACAGTCTTACGTTCTTCCAGTGGAATATTCAGGAAATAACTCTGTGCAGTCTTCTCGTAACGGTTTGGCAGCATATCGATCAGCTGACCGCTCTTGAAGTCCATGATAACCAGACTGTAGAGATCGCTGCGATCATACACCATGTGAACCTCATCTACGCAGATCGCTTCAGTGAACTTCAGGCGCAGCATATCCACATACTGCATAAACGTCGTGATTACATATGTATCCGAAACGTTGAATCGTTCAGCGACCTGTCTGGCTGTAACGTGCAGGTCCTTCATAGCGTCAACAATCATGACTGGAACTAATGATGTGTTCTGCTTGTAATCCTCAAGGAAGTTAAACTTATCATGCGTATAGCGGTTACAGTTTCTGCAGTGCCACTTGCGTTCTCTCACATGCAGGATCAGCTTATAGCCGTTCTGCAGGACAGGATGATTAACTTTGCGGACATGAATGCCTTTCGATTCCATGCGGCATCCGCACTCAGGACAGAACATCACTGGATCTTTCTTCTGCAGAGTGACCGTGATTGTGTCATTGTTCTGTGTTACATCGACGACATCAATTGAATCCTCACCAAGTCTTAATAACTTTGTTATACTTTCTTCTGTGAGCATCTCCTTTCATCGTTGTATGGCAATAACAATGATAGGAGCACAAAAGAGTGACTGGTAAGGTTAATTCTAAATTCCTCGCTAGTCACTCTTTTCTTTATTAAATCAATCAATAATCAGTACAGATATTTTGTCCCCCAAAGTTGAGAAAAGCTGCTCCCCCAAAGTCATCCCCCAAAGTTTACTCCCCCAAGGATTTTGGAGACCCAAAACGTTAAGCCTGGCTATCGGCCAGGCTTTTGTGTATGATTCTGGAAAAGAAAAAAATCGCATTTTCATGCGATTTTCTTATGGTGGAGCTGAAGGGACTCGAACCCTCTACCTCATCCATGCCATGGATGCGCTCTCCCGGGTGAGCTACAACCCCGCGTGCTTTATTAATTTAACATAAAGAGAGTATAAAGGAAAGAGTTATTTTACAAAGGCTGCTGTCATTGGCTATCATAATACTGCAAGTATAACGGGAGAATCATTTATGGATTTTGAAGAGCTGCTGAAGCAGAATCATATGGGCTATACCGCTGCCACAGATGAAGACATCAGGGACGGCATGCGTTCGTTCTGGATGGATGTCATGACAGACCGCGGTCAGAATGTATCTGATGCTGAGATTGATTCTGTGCTTCTGACGTATCAGGAACTGGGATTCATTGCGGATCTGGATGATCCGGCAATTCATGTCAATCCTTATAAGAAGAAAGTGGAAGAAGCACAGAAGAAAGAGAAAGAAATCAAGGAAAGTAAAGAAATAAAGGAAGTCAAAGAGGAGAAAAAGGTGGAAGCAGCTGTTATAAAAGAGGTAAAGAAGAAGGAAAAGCGGGTGTCTGACTGGATGCTGCTGATTTCATATGAAGATCATCCGAGTGAGAAGTCTCCGATGCTGAGACTGGAAGGAGAGAAGGATGTGCCGCATCATATTGACGGTGCTTTCACCAATCCTGAGCGCAGTGATGCGTTTGAATACCATGATGAAGCCGGCAGGCTTCATACCTTGACTGCCACAGCTATTGACAAGCGCTTTGTTAAATTCATCCATTGGCTTGGGACAAATCATGTCTTTATCCGCCTTTTGGGGGAAATGAAGGAAGGAAAGTACAATGTCATGCGCATCAAAGCGGCCGATCCTAATGGCAATGAAGCACTGACATCAGCCAATAACAGCTTTCTGCAGCTTGTCATGAAGCGTTTATGGGCTTCCTGTCCGCCTAAGGAAATCATTGAGGATGATCCGGAAGAGAGAAGTGAAGAGGATGAAGCAGTTATCCTGTCGGATATGGTAAGTATGATTGATTTCATGAAGACAGCCGGGGATACGCTGCCGACTGCCATCAAGGCATGGGCTTACCGCAATATTGCCATGACCAAATCCGGCACCATCTCACAGGAGGAACAGAGACATGCCCAGCGTGCTTTAAGCATGATGTTAAGAATACAGTGGCAGACTTCTTTCTTCCCATCCATTGATCCGGTACGGGCCAGAAAGATTCTTGATGAAGAGCTGTATGGCATGAATGAAGTCAAGCAGAGAGTCATTGAGACAATTATTCAGATCAACCGGACCCATACGCTGCCTGGCTATGGCTTACTGTTAGTAGGCCCTGCCGGTACAGGCAAGTCACAGATTGCCTATGCGGTCGCAAGGATATTAAAGCTTCCGTGGACCTCACTTGATATGAGTACAATTCATGATGCGGAAGCTTTAACCGGCTCACCCCGGGTCTATACCAACGCCAAACCGGGCCGCATCATGGAAGCTTTTGCTGAGGCACGATCCAGCAATCTTGTCTTTATCATCAATGAGCTGGATAAGGCTGATGATGGCAGTTCTTTGAGCAATCCGGCTGATACATTACTGACTTTACTGGATGGACTTGGCTTTACGGATAACTATATCGAATGTACCATACCGACTTCCGGTGTCTATCCGATTGCCACAGCAAATGATATTTCCCGTATCTCTGATCCTTTGTTAACGCGTTTTGCACTGATTGAGATTCCGGATTATACCGCGGAAGAAAGAAAAATCATTTTCCGTGATTACTCCATGCCAAGAGTCTTCCGCAAGATGGGCATGAAAGAGGGAGAGTGTATTGTGACGGATGACGGCATTGATGCAGTAATTGAAAGATACATCGATCAGCCGGGGGTCAGAAGCCTGGAACAGGCAGCGGAACATATTGCCGCCAATACGCTGTATCGGATTGAGACAAGAGGTGTTGCATCCGTTACGTTTGACAGGATGATGATCCGGAAACTGTTAGGGTAGTATATTGCTTTCTGCCCCGCGGCGTGCTATAAAAATAAAGCCGCAGGGCAGAGAACATGGGGCTGTAAAGGTTTCGACAGGTTTCTGTCTGATCCGGACTGCAGTGGAGTGATGACCTTATCATCAAACAAAAAATAAACGCTAACAATAACAATCGTTTAGCATTCGCTGCTTAATTGAAACACTCTTAAGATAGTGTTGCAGCATCCTCTTTCTGAAGTAGGACGTTCGTCAGAAGGAGCGTAAATGAACGGATAAGGTGAGGTGACGCCTGTTAACCGATCCTGACAAACAAGAGCAGGCAGCTTCTTCGGCAGGTCTGCTCACTGACCAATCCGAAGTCGTATCCAACAGTGAACTAAACTGTAGGTGTCCGGATGTGGGACGATTCTTGGACGCGGGTTCGACTCCCGTCAGCTCCACTTGTAAAAAAGCCGCTCAGATGTGTTCTGGGCGGTTTTCATTTCTTCTTATGTCGTTTACGGGAAGGTTTATAGGGATTGCGGAACTTATGATAGAGATAGCGGATGACAAGGGCTGCGGATACGCCTAAGGCAAAGGCATAGCCGGCAAAGCCTAAGGCAGGAATGCCGAAGATGATGGGTTTCATGCCGGTGGTGCAGATGATGCTGGAAGAAATCAGAAGGGCAGCGATACAGAAACCGATGACAAGATTGCGGATGGCACTGGCAATGACTTCGGTGAGGTTGGGAGAAGAATGCAGAAGGATATTCACATCTGTCTGACCCTGCAGAAGATCTTTTAATAGATCGACGGTCAGAGAAGGAATCTCTGCTCCTTTCTTGGCGGAGCGGTAGAGATGGCGGGCATTTGTTTCCAGTTCTTTTTTTAGATCCAGGTTTTCCCGCCAGTCATCCTGCATGCGGGCATAGGCGATTTCAAACATATTGATGGATGGAGAAATAGCAGCCAGGACACCTTCCATCTGCGCTAATCCCCGGCAGAGCATGGTCATGCCATGGGGCATGGCAATGTGGTTTGCCTTCATGATTTCCATCAGGGCACTCATGGTTTCCGCTACATCCACATCCCCCATTGAAGTATTGCCGTACTTTTCCAGGAAGTCTTTGAGATCATTGTAAAGCAGAGCACGGTCCGGGGTGCCCTGGAAGTCACCCAGTTCAAGTACAGCATCTTCTACCGTGGTGACATCATGCATGGCAATGCCTTTGACGCCCTTGACCATGATGCGTCTGTCTCTTTCTGTCAGCCGGCCCATCATGCCCATATCAATCCATACGATCCTGCCATCCCGTATTTTGACGTTGCCGGGATGGGGGTCAGCATGGAAGAAGCCGTCATCCATGACCTGCTTGATGAAGTTATTGACGAATTTACGGCCGATCTCGTTCAGGTCATAGCCGTTTTTCTTCAGGTTTTCGGCATCATTGATGGCCCAGCCGCCGATATACTCCATGACCAATACCCGCTGGGTTGTATATTCATGGTAGATTTCCGGTACGGCAACGTAGTTGACATTGCGGTTGTTGCGGCGGAATTCATCCATGTTGGCAGCTTCCTTCAGAAAGTCCATTTCTTCCTGGGCTACCGTCCACATTTCATCCAGAACCATATCCAGATCAACGATGTTCTTGATCTTGAGATCACCGATCGGCGGCATCAGTTTGACCAACCGGTGCAATAGAGAGATATCCCTTGCCATGGTGTCATAGATGCCCTCCCGCTGTACTTTGATGATGACTTCATCTCCGTTTTTGAGAATGGCATGATGTACCTGGGCAATGGAGGCAGAGCCGATCGGTGTTTCATCGATGGACTGGAAGTATTCATGCCAGTTTTCACGATAGGAATGGCTGATGACTTTTTCTACAGCAGAAAAGGGCATGGGGGCAACATTGGAATCGAGCTTCATCAGCTCATCACAATATGCCTGGGGCAGAATATCACTGTGCAGGGACATGATCTGACCGAGTTTGATAAAGGTCGGTCCGAGTTCTTCCAGAATGATGCGCAACTTTTCCGGGGTAATACCGCGGGTGATCTTATTGCGCATTAAAACCTGCCGTATCTCTTTGAGCCGGCGGGAATTGTTCATCTCTTTTTCATTCTGTTCTGCCTGTGCCATGAAAACCAGCTTTCTATCTATCCATTATACAGGAAAGGCATACCGTTTCAGTATGCCTCAGACAAATTATTCAGCTTTGGAATCGCCGCTGAGCTCTTTGAGAAGCTCTTCTTTTTCTTCAGGTGACAGAGAAGAAACAAACTCCTTATAATCCTTTTTCTTTTCTTCCTTTTCCTTTTCAGCATGTACTTCATCTGCCTTGTGTTTGAGCTCCTGATTGAGCTCCTTGCCGGTGTTAACCGTTTCCTGTCCTTTCTTGACCAGGACATCGGCGGCATCGGATGCTTTTTCTGCCACAATAGCAGCAGCGCCGACACCGGCAAGGAGAATGTTCTTCAGGCTTTCATTTAACTTATCCATGATATGACCTCCATCTGTTACCTACAGTATAATGCGCTTACTGACCGATTCTCAATGAAGATTGAAAACAAAATAAACCAACTGTAAAACAGTCAGAAAGGCAGATGAAAAGAAGATGAAAAATATGTGTGAAAATGTGTGAATCCGGCCAAATCCGGTCCCCTATTGACGCGTGTGGTAAAATAGAACCAAACGTTGGTAAAAAAACCGGTATATCAGCGTGATTATCGTAAGGGAGATGGTGTAATGAGTGATGAAGTAATGACATTGGACAGTCCTTTCACAAAGGAAGCTTTTGCCAGAATTGATGCGGAGAACCTGAGCATCAGCGAGCTGGCAGATCGGATCCGCAAGGGTGATCGCGGCTGCATGATGAAGATGTACACCATACTGCATGACGATCTTGTTGCGATTGCCGAGAAGACAATTGAGAATGCAAAGGAAGCAGAATATCTTGTCCGTAAATCTTTTGCGGAAGTGTTCTACAACCATGAGAATATTGATCCGGATCTGTTTGAACTGAATCTCATTCAGGTATTAAGTGAAAACACAAGAAAGATGAATATCCGCAATACATATACAAAGGCTCTTGAGAAGCCGCTTGTACTGGAACCGAAACAGGAAGCACCTGTGATTGCTGCAGACAGTGATGGTGCAGCAGCTCTTGATTACAGTGAAGCAAGTGATATTGCGGATGCCGGTGCTCTTGAAACACCGGTGGGCAAGGAAGAGGAAGTCAGCCGGACAAGAGCGATTCCGGTCATCCTCTCTACTGCAGCTGCTATTTCCGGTGTTGCGGCAGGTGCCAATTATGTGCATACACAGCGTGTCAGAAGGGCCAAGGCAGCCAGCTACAGCCAGATGATGAACGCATTGAATATCAGCTTTGCGACCAACAGTGACGGTACGGAAAAGAATGTATTTGAATATACACCGAACGGGGAACAGTCCGTCAGTGACCTGGTGAATTTCTCCGGCGGTACATTAGCAGCAAATACCAAGGCCATCAACCTGAACCGGGTTGGTGAAACTCTGGTAACGTATTCCTTAAGTGCAACGGATTCCTATCATCAGACAGCCCGCACTTCGGTAACCCGTACTTACATGGTTACAGACACAAGAGCACCTGAGATTTCTCTTTCTTCTGACAGTGTAGAACTGACGGAAGGCGATTCCTTTGATGCCAACAGTGTTGTGGCAAGTGTTGCGGATCCGGCTGATGGAGCCCTTGTAAAAGTGGACAGTGAACCGGCAAAGCTTGTTGATGATGCTGAAGGCCGTATGTATGAAACAGGCTGGTATACGGTACAGAGCAGTGTAGATACCAGCAAGGCAGGAGAGTACAACGTTTTGATCCATGCCTGTGACAACCATGGCAATGTGACAGAAGCGTCCGTTCCGGTAACAGTCAAAGCAAAGCCGGCAGTCAATCTTGTCTCAACCAGCTCGGCAGCAGTAACCGGTACAGCAGCTGTCAATACAGGCGACAATGTCTCTACAGCCTACAGTCTGTTGACTGGAACTTATGGCTTAACCAAGGCAGCTGCCGCCGGTATCATGGCCAATATCCAGATTGAATCCAGCTTCAACCCGACTGCAGGATCTTCATACTATGGCATCTGTCAGTGGGGCGGCAGCAGATTAAGCAATCTCATCGCTTTCTGTGCAGCCAATGGCTACAGCTCTTCTTCCTTTGAAGGGCAGCTGGCCTTCATGATCTCTGAGATGGGAAGCGGTATGATCGCTACCATGAATCAGGTAGCAGATTCAGCAGATGGTGCAGCCCAGGCTGGTGTGTACTTCCGTACAACATTTGAAAGAAGTGCAGGTCTGAATAACGTAGCCAACATCGCTGCTTCGTTCTACAATTCTTTATAAGATGATGTTTACAAGGCTGTCTTCGGACAGCTTTTTTATTTTGTTAATTTGGTGTTTTTGTCACAATTCCTTCAGGTTCAGGACTTTTGGCCTGGATATATGTTCCTATACCCTGCATAATATAAATAGATTCAATTTGGTTTCTTGCTAAGCATTTGTGATATATTTCATAAATTGCTTTAAATCGATAAAATATGCCTGCATATATCATGACATGAAAACAGGATATGGCAGGCCGGTTTCCATATATCCTTTTTTATCTTGGAAGATACAGTACAGCAGAAGTACTGTTTCAGATAGGAGAAAGAATACTATGCAGAAAAGAAGAATTCTCTCGTGGGCGTTAAGCCTCACCATGACAGGCAGTTTACTGCCTGCCATGAATCTTGCGGTACAGGCCGCTTCAGAGCACAGCGTTACCATTCTGTACACCAATGATGTACATGGTGCGATCAATGGCTATTCCACTCTGGCCGGCTATCGGAAACAGCTGGAAAAGGATGGCAGAACCGTCATTGTCGTAGATGCCGGTGACTCTGTACAGGGTGAAGTTATTGATCAGCTCACCAGCGGTATGGCCTCTGTGGAACTGATGAATCAGACACCCTATGACTATGCCGTACCGGGCAATCATGAATTTGACTACAAGGTACCGCAGTTTCTGAAGTTTGCAGAAAGCGCACAATACAAGTATCTCAGCTGCAACTTCACGAAAGCTGATGGTTCTGCCATTGATGGTGTTGAAGCATATGCCATCAAGGATCTGGGAGACTATCAGATCGGCTTTGTCGGCATCTCAACACCAGAGACTTATACCAAGTCAACTCCGACTTACTTCATGGATGACGATGGCAATTATATCTATTCGTTTAATGAAAATACCCTCTACAGCAAAGTACAGACGGCCGTTAATGATGTCAGGGCCAAGGGAGCAGATTATGTTGTGGCAGTAGGGCATACCGGTATGGATGGCACGCAGAAGGAATGGAATACTCAGTCCATCATTGCCAACACAGATGGTATCGATGCCTACATTGACGGGCATTCTCATGAAGTGATCCCGGGACCGGATTACAAAGGCACAGCATTTACCAATAAGGATGGTAAAGCCGTGATTGAAACATCTACCGGCACCAAGTTTGCCTATGTCGGCAGACTGGATGTAGATATTGCGGCAGATGGTTCTGCTTCAGCTAAATCACAGCTGATCCCGACTGATACAGCGAAAACAGCCATTACTTCCACTGAAGCCAAGGCAAAGCAGGCAGAAGTACAGAAGACAATTGATGCCGACAATGCCAAGGTGGCTGAAATGCTCAGTAAAGTGGCTGATGCGGAAGTCGATCTTCGCATCACCGATCCGCTTACCGGCAAGCGCATGATCAGAAACAGAGAAACCAATGCCGGTGACTTTGTCGCTGATGCCTACCGCAGTGTATTAGGTGCTGATATCGGTATTTCCAATGGCGGCGGTATCCGTACAGACCTCAAGACAGGTGCGATTACGGTTCTTGATCTTAATAATCTCAATCCGTTCGGCAATGACTTATGTGTTGTCAAGGCAACCGGACAGCAGATTCTCGATGCTCTGGAACATGCCTCCCGCAATCTGCCAAATGAAAACGGCGGCTTCTTACAGGTATCCGGATTAACTTATGAAGTCAATACAGATATTGCCAGTCCGGTAAAGGTAGACGACAAGGGAAGCTTCAAGGAGATTCCGGCTGGAGCGGCAAGACGTGTCAGCAATGTCAAGGTCAATGGCACAGCTATCAATCCGACATCCACATATACTGTAGCTGCCAGTGAATATATGGTTATAGACTGCGGCGATGGAATGACGATGTGGAAAGGTGCCACTGTCGTCAGCAACCCTGATCTGAAAGACCATGATGCTTTGATCAAGTATGCCAAAGAAACATTAGGCGGAAAGATCACAAGTGCCAAGTACGGCAATGTCTATGGTGACGGCAGAATTACCATTAAGGGTACCGTTTCCATGTATCGTCTCTACAATCCTAACAGCGGTGAACACTTCTACACATCTGACCAGAAGGAACATGATCATCTGGTATCCTTAGGCTGGCATGATGAAGGAACAGGATGGAAAGCACCGTTATACGGCGATCCTGTCTATCGTCTCTATAATGCCAATGGCGGTGAACATCACTACACAATAGACGTCAAAGAAAGAGATACATTAATCAGCTTAGGCTGGAAGAGTGAAGGTCTTGGATGGTATTCTGATCCGAACAAGACAGTTTCTCTCTACAGACAGTTCAATCCGAATGCCTTTGCCAATAACCACAACTACACAGCTAGTGAAAATGAGAAGAAACATCTGGATCAGCTTGGCTGGAGGGATGAAGGTATTGGCTGGTATGGTGTCAGTAAATAAGTGTTCACAATCTGTACTAATGAATTAGGTGAAATGCCTGCAGGAAACTGCAGGCATTTTCAGTCGATTCAGCAGTTTCATACTGACTCAGTCTGCTGAATGATCAGAACTTGTGACCTCTTTTCTTTCATCAATTATTCTGTATAAGTCGTTCATCAATTCGGGATGCTTAGCAAGAAGATAGAGCAGTTTCTGTGCTGTATTAGAAGGTTTACTAATGCCATTTTCCCATTTCTCAATGGTGCTTATATCTACCCCAAGAGATTCTGAAAAAGCATTCTGACTCATTTTTAAAATATCCATGCGGAGCATTTTTACTTTTCTGCCATCATATTCACTGGTGTCAGGAATGACTAATCTGGTGCCTTTTAAATTCTCAAAATCTGAAATTTTAACCATGTCTAGTTTTCCCTTAATGTATTAATTTTGCGTAAGAAGTATTTCTTCAATCGATTTACTTCAGTTTTGATGTTTTTGAGGAAAGATAAAAATTTTGTGTAAGACAATATTTAATTCAGCAAATACATTAGAGAATTAAGAAGTCACACGTCAAAATGAAACTCTGGCAATGATACCAGAGCTGATTGACTGTGACTTTTTAATTCGATTGAACTGACTCGCGATCTGCACTCTGTATGGGGAAAAG
>JALCHG010000065.1:0-11251 GCA_022644565.1 Solobacterium sp.
TACCTTTCATATACCATGAAAGCATATGAAAAGGGCAGCCCACATCACGTGAACTGCCCATCTTTCGGCTTCTGGATCCATCAGATCGAACTGTCAGACTTTTGTACTTGACATGCGATCCAATTTAGATTCCTGGTATATGCCGGGAATCTTTTTTATTTCCGGGGCTCAGTCCTTTTTCGGTAAGGGAAAAGGAAGAGACGATCCGCTTCCTGCATGAGGAATGCATGCATGGAGAAGAGTATCAGAACAATGCTGCACGTCAGGCAGATGCTTGATGAGCTGGTAAAACGGAAGATAAAGCCCTGGGGTTGTCACTTCAGATGATGAAGAAACAGTCCTGTACTGTCTGAAGCAGGCTGAGCGGTATTCCTTATCAGCCTCACAGTAAAGCAGAAACATGTAAACAGGAAGATTATGTGATTCATGCCTTCAGAGAACTGATTTATCTTTTCTGTTTCAGATAAGCCTTCATACATCATGCTATACTGATGAAAAGGAATAAGCATATGAGCGAAAACAAAAGAAGAAAACTGTGGCGGGATAGAAAGAGAAACTTTCTGGGACTGCCCTGGACGTTTACGGTATATGATCTGAATAATGAGTTTCTGAGGATTCAGACCGGCGTACTGAATTCCCGGTATGACAGGGTGAATCTGTACCGTGTGACTGATATTACGGTCACCCGTAACTTATGGCAGAAGATCATCGGTACCGGTACACTGCATGTGGATTCGGCGGATAAGACGATGAAGAACTTTGATATCATCAATGTCAGGCATCCGATGGAAGTGGAAGAAGTGTTCAGTGATGCGGTAGAGGCAGCCCGGAAGGAGAATCGTGTATATACACGGGAATCCATGGGAGATGAGCCTGTTGACATGGATGGCGATGGTATTCCGGATGATGTGGATCCGGATGATGATGCACATTGAATGAGAAGACTGCTGATCAAAGGCAGTCTTTTCTTGTATGAAGGAAGAAATGAAAAAGGGAAACGACGGTAGGTATGTCGTTTCCCCGGGAAGGGACCTGTTTTATTCTGCTAAGCCGTAGTAGGCAAGCATCTTTCTGACTGCCTCATCCTGCTCGGGCGTACTGTCAGAGACAGGCAGGCGGGCAGGGCCGACTCCTGCGATGCCGGCCAGTTCAACTGCGCGTTTCATCATGGAAGGAACAGTACCGAGTTTTAATACGGCACGCAGGACATCTATGTCCTTCTGCAGCTTTTCAGCTGTTTTGCTGTCATTGTTCTTCAATGCTTTCCAGAGTGAAACGATAGTATCGACAATGACATTGCTTGTGCCGGCAACACAGCCGGAGGCACCAAGACCATAGGCAATGGAGATCTTTGAATCGGAGCCGACAAGAACCTTGAGATTGGTTCCTTCAGCAGCGTTTAAATAGCTTTTGAGATTCTCCATATCACCGGAACTGTCCTTGATGCCGAGGATGTTCGGGCATGCCTTGGCAAGACGCGCAACAGTTGAAGCAGGGATGTTGCAGCCGGTGGATTTGGGGATGTTATACAGCATGACCGGAATGGATACGGCATCTGCGACGGCTTTGTAGTGCTGGAATAATTCATCATCTGTCGGTTTGATGAAGTATGGTGTGATGACAGAAAGCACATCTGCACCGGCCTTTTCCATGTCCTTTGCCAGGCTGACTGTTTCTTTTGTGGAACATGCACCGGCACCTGCATAGACCGGTACTCTGTGGTTTACGGTTTCAACAACAGCTTTCACAAAGGCAACTTTTTCATCATGCTCGCACACATGAAACTCGCCATTGGAACCTAATGGGAAAATACCGTCAACACCATGTGAAATCAGATGTTCTACCAGCTGCTGCATTGCCTCGTAATTGATGTTCTGTTCTTCGTTACGATGGAAAGGGGTAACAATCGGTGTTACTACACCTTCAAACATTGCCATGTTATTTCATCTCCTTATTTTCTTCTTTACGGATACTTGCACCGAGTGCTCCACCCGGATGCCATCTGACATACTGCTGCGGGGTCAGTTTCTTTTCGTTCTGAAGAAGAATGGAAAGACTCTGCAGAATCAGTATTTCAGCCAGAATGGATGCACGGGGAGGTTTATTCATACTGTCACCTTCCTGATCGACATGTGCCGTCAGACATACTTCTGATTCATTTGCCAGCCAGGACTGATTGTTTCCGGTGACGGCAATAATATGTGCATTGTTCTTTTTCAGGCATGTGACAGTTGCCTTGAGTTCTGCTGTTTCACCGCTGTTGGAAATGGCAATGACCACATCACCCGCCATAACCTGGCCGCTGGATCCATGTACGGCTTCTGTACCGTGCAGTTCATAGGCAGGTGTACCAGTTGAGCTGAGCAGCGAAGCAGCATAGCCGGATACATGACCCGGTTTGCCGATGCCTGTCACATGGACACGGCCGCCATTCTTTTCAACGGCAAGAATCAGATCTTTGGCTTTTGACAGGCTGCTGTAGTCAAGCGTATTTTCAAATGCCTGAAGCTGGTCATTCACAATATTGAGGAATGCATCAGTTTCCTGTTTATCTGTATTTTCCATATTTACTCCTTATCTGTTTTCCATAGAAAAAAGGGCTGAGCCCTTTTTCTGTATCAGCGGCTGGCTCTGAAGGCGGCGATCTGTTCCTTTACTTTTGCGGCATTGGCAGCAATTTCATCAGGTGTTCCCTTTGTCAATAAGCTGCCCATAGCCAGGAAATCAACCCCATTTTCAAGCCATTCATGCAGGTTATCCAGGCTGATGCCGCCGGAAGCCATGATCGGCATATCAGGTACAGGTGTCTTGAAGATCCTGACCAGTTTCGGACCATAGAAATTGGAGATCGGCCAGCACTTGATAAAGGAAGCGCCCCAGGTCAGACCTTCAATGGCTTCGCTCATTGTTGTGCAGCCGGGACCATAAGGAATCTGATATCTGTTGCATACCCTGGCAACCTCTTCATTTCCATTGCAGGAGATGATAAAATCAGCACCACAGAGAATGGCATATCTGGCTGTTTCTGCATCCAGAACGGTACCGGCACCGGCAATAATGCTGTCGCCATACTTTGCCTTGACAGCCTTGATGCATTCACCTGCATCATGATTGGTAAAGCTGACTTCCATTGCCGGAATACCGCCTTTGACAATACCGTCAGCGATTTCAAGAGTTCTTTCCACTGAAGCACGGACAACGGCGAATGCACCGATGTCGTGAAGACGCATTGTAGTTGAAGCTTTTTTTAATACTGTCATGTTTGTTTCCTCCGCCTGTATTTATAGCATCCGGAAAGAAGAGGCTCTTACTGTCAATCGTCTAAGAATTCCTGGTCTGTTTTGGCTATTTGAACAATCTTTTTCCCGGTTTGTACGAATGTATAAGAAAGCGTTTTCAATTCTGTCAGTTTGTCCATCGTACTGTTTTGAAGTGAATTGCTAGAATGCCATTGTCAAGAAAGCGAGTAGATTACAAAAATGATTGGAACGATTCTGGCCAGCCATGGCGAAATGGCAAGTGGAATGCTTGATTCACTCAGGCTGTTTTTCGGAGATCTGGACAAGGTTTCTGCATTATGTATTCATGGTGAAGATGATCCGGCAAAGTTCGGCGAGCGCATTGCAGAAACAATTCAGAAAATGGATGATGGCAGCGGTGTCATGATCTTTGTAGATGTGCTGGGCGGAACACCAAGCAACCAGGCGGCTTTATGTCTGCGGGATGAAAATATAAGAAAGAATACAAGAATAATTACCGGTATGAATCTGGGCATGGTGATGGAGTTTCTTGGTGAGCGTATGGCATATGAAAAGATTGATCAGATTGATCTTGATTATCTGATGGATGCCGGACGCGAGGGCGTGAAATGTATCAATAAGGAAATGAACCTCCTTTAATATGACAAAAACATTTTTATTCCTGGTACTTGTGCTGGCGCTGTTCTTCCTGCTTGCATATATAAGAAAAGCGGCGGGAAATGCCAGACTGTATAAGATGCTTGGTATGCTCAGGAAAGGAAAGTACAGCGATGTGGAGATCCTGGCTACCAGTACTTCTTCCCGTCTTCTTCTCAGCACCTATTCCATTCAGCAGATTCTGCTGCAGAAGGCAGTTCTGAAGAAAGATACAAATGATGTCAATAGAATTGTCACCCAGCTTGAAAAAATGAAACTGACGGATCAGATGAAAAAAGATATCTATCTAGAAGCTTTCAATTATTATGTTCCGATGAATGAAAAGAAGAAGGCAAAGAGCTGTGCGGAGAAGATCAGAAAGCTGAATGGCTTTGATGATACCAAGCGGGTTGTTTCTCTGATTGAACAGGTAGTGCTTGATGGAAAGACAGAAAATCTGCAGGAGCTGATTCATCAGTCTGAACAGGCAGAAGGAACAGAAAAAGTCGGCCTGGAAGGGCTGATTGCCCAGATCTATCAGCATCTTGGAGATCAGAAAAACCAGCATAAGTATATACAGAAAGCACAGGCTGATCTGCGTCTGATGCAGACAAAGCAGGCAGGCTGAGTTCTGTGCAAAAGTACGAAAATCAAATACGAGATTCATTCAAATGAACCTGTTGAGTGAAAGCGCTTAACTCTAAAATACGATTATGGAAATGCGGGATGGCTGAATACAGCTGGTCAGGCATCAGGCATCGAAATAACAGAAGTGAAAATTACTGAAAGGGGTAAAACAAATGATTTTTATCAGAGCATTGCTGGTTGGTCTGATTTACTGGCTGGCCATGGGTCGTGCCAACTATTTTTTCTCATTAATGTTCCGTCAGCCGCTGCTGCTGGGCGTTATCTATGGTGCTTTATATGGAGATGTACATGCCGGTCTGATGTATGGCGCCAATATTCAGCTTATGTATATCGGTGTTGTAGCCGCCGGCGGCAATATTCCGAATGATCCGGCTCTGGCGGCTTCGATTGCCATTCCTGCGGCAATTGTGAACGGCCTGGATTCAGGTGCGGCGATTGCCATTGCGGTACCGTTCGGCGTCATGGGCGTTATGGTAAACAACCTGCGCAGAACGATCAATACAATGTTCCTTGCCACAAAGGTAGATAAGTATATTGAAGAAGGCGAATACAAGAAAGCACATAAGTATCAGTTCATCATTCCGTGGCTGATCAACGGTGTCATGTATGCCATACCAGTATTCCTGATCAACCTGATTGGTCCGACGATGATTCAGAAGGTCATTGAAGTCATCCCGACATGGCTGCAGAACGGCATTGCCAATGCAGGTAATATGCTGCCGGCATTAGGTTTCGCGCTGACGCTTGTTGTTATGGGCAAACAGTATATGCCTTACTTCCTGCTGGGATTCTTCATTTATGCAATTACCGGTTTCTCCATGCTGACAGGTGCGATTATTGCGTTTGCCCTGGGCATGATTGTTGAAAGTGTATCAAGCAATAATACAAACGCACAGGCTGAAGGAGGTGCTGAGTGATGTCTGAAACAGCAGAAAAGGCCGTTGAAACAACGGAAAAGAGAGTAATTACAAAGTCTGATCTGAGAAAAGCATGGTGGAGATGGATCCTTGCCGTTGAAGTCCCGGTCTGCTTCGATCGTATGCAGGCTCTGTCCTTCGGCTATGCGATGGATCCGATTATCGACAAGCTTTATAAAGATGATCCGGAAGGCAAGAAAGAAGCTTATATCCGTCATAACTCCATGTTCAATACAAACTGTGACTGGGGCTCTATCATTCACGGTATTGTCATTTCCATGGAGGAGCAGAAAGCCCTTGGCAATGATGAAATTGATGATGAAGCAATCCGTTCCATCAAGCTTGGCCTCATGGGGCCGCTGGCTGGTATTGGTGATACCTTCGACCAGGGCATTGTTGTTACTCTGACACTTGCTATTTTCACTCCTCTGGCACTGGATGGAAACTTATGGGCTGCTTTCATGCCGTTCATTATTTTTGAGGCATATGCATTCACTGTTTCCTGGCTGCTGATCAAGCGCGGATATGAGTTAGGCCGCAAGTCTGTATTCACAGTCCTCAAATCAGGAAAACTGCAGTCAGTGATCCGGATAGCATCCATTGTAGGTACATTTATGATTGGTGCACTGGCAGCTTCCTATGTCAAGGTAACAACCCCGCTGACTTTCAGCTCCGGTTCTGAAACAAAGAACGTTCAGGATCTGCTTGACGGTATTCTGCCGAAGCTGCTTCCGTTCATTGTCACCATGGCAATGTACCGCTACATCCAGAAGAATGGTGCAAAGTATATCCGTCTGATCATCTTTACATTCATCATCTGCATTGTGCTGACTTTCATCGGCATTCTCTGATTGCAGAAAGGAAGTTTGAATATGATTGATCTGATCCGTGTAGATACAAGAGGCGTCCATGGCCAGGTAATGACCCAGTGGGTTCCCAAGTTCAATACAAAGCATATTGTCTTCATTGATAACAAAACAGCCAGGGATGACTTCATGTCTGAAGTCATCAAAATGGCCATTGCCCAGCGTAAGATCAGGGGTGTGATCTATAACGTGGATAAGGCGGTGGAAAACCAGGACAAGTTCAGTGCTCAGGACAGCACAATGGTGGTGTTCCAGCATATTGATAATCTTTATGATGCCTATAAAAAGGGCCTGAAGATGCCTGCTGTCAATATCGGTACCATCGGCGGCGGTCCGGGCAGAAAGGTTGTTGCACCGCAGGTTTCACTCAGTGAAGAAGAAGTACAGCAGCTGAAGGAAATGAATGATAACGGTGTCGAGATCTACTTCCAGACAACACCTGACTATGAAAAGCTGTCATTTGCGGATATTCTGGCAGCTTATAACAAGTAAGGCATAATCATGACGAAAGTACTGATTACGCCAAGAGGCTTTGCTAAAAACGGCCTGGAATATGTTGCAGAAATGGAAAAGGTCGGGATTGAAGTACATTATAACGATACAGGACTTCCCTATACGGCAGAGCAGTTTCTCGCTCTTGCCAGGGGATGTGACGGCATTATTGTCGGTGTAGATAAGATGGACGCATCTGTTCTTGAACAGCTGCCTGATCTGAAGGTTATCTGCAAGTTCGGTGTCGGTACGGATAACATTGATCTGAATTACTGTAAGGAACATAACATCTATGTGGGGCGGACAGTCGGTTCCAACTCCCGTTCGGTTGCGGAGCAGGTTGTTGCGTTCATGTTTGCGGATGCCAAGAATCTGGCCTATGAATTCAGAAGTGTGAAATCAGGACTCTGGGATAAGAAACAGTCCATTGAAATCTATGACAAGACATTAGGTATTGTTGGATTCGGTGCAATCGGAAAGATCATCGCAGATTATGCAAACGGCTGCGGCATGCATGTGCTGGCCTATGATGCTTTCCCGATCAAGCCGGAAGATGCTGAAAAGCATCATGTTATAGTAACTGACTTCGATACTATCGTGAAGACAGCTGACTATATCACAATTCATGTGCCGCTGCTGGATTCAACTCGCAATATGTTCGGTACAGAACAGTTCAAGGCAATGAAGAATACAGCCTGCCTAATCAACTGTGCAAGAGGCGGAATTGTCAATGAAGATGAACTGTATGATGCCTTGAAAAACGGGGATATCCGTTCAGCCTGCTTTGATGTGTTCACCCGAGAACCCCAGAGCAAGAACTTCAATCCGGAAGATTTCAAACTGCTGACCCTGGATAACTTTGAATTAACCCCGCATACTGCTGCCAGAACAAATGAAGCAGATGTCAGAACCTGCCAGATGTCATCTGAGATAATAATAGAACATTTACGGGCTCTGTGAAACGGTATAAAATTATCGTTGTTAATGTGAAAATCCGCTGTTTCAAGCGGATTTTTTTGAGGATGCACACATGATAATAGAAGATGTTTTTAAAGAATTTGCCCAGGTTGTAGGAGAGAACAGAATGTATGAGATCAGTCTTCTGAACGCTCATGGCATTATTGTTCAGACAACAATGGCAGATGCGAAAGGAACTCAGATTGCAGATCAGACTGATACGGAAGATAAGGTTTTCTATCCGCTGAATGTGGATGGTGTATTCTATGGCACATTGATGGTACAGGGCAGCAATATGAGTGTAATTGCGCCGCTGATCCGTGATTCTCTGGTAACAAGAGTGCGCTTTGAACTGCAGAAGATGCGTATTGATAACCAGATGAGCAATGGTGAACTTCTTGTACAGATGCTGGTGGACCCGTATGCGTTTGACTCTGAAAAGGTGTTTCGTCTCTGTGAGAAGATGAATATCAGAACAGATTGTTATCGTGTCTGCATATATCTTGTATGCAGCAGCGGATTTGACAGCAAAGCAATTGCCAACCTGAATCTATTGCCTGATGATGATATTCCGATCTGTTCATTGATCAATCCGAAAGAACTTGTAATTTTCAGATCGGTGGCGGAAGAGAAAATGGATAAAGAAATGATGGAGGCTTCACTTCAGTCTTATTTCAGATCCCTGCGTCATATCGGCATTACAGCGGACCGTGTCTTCATCAGTATGCCCAGCCGGAAAATACATGAATACCATGTCAGTTTTGAAAGCTGTAAGTGGCTGGCGGCCAGGGATGCGATCAAGGATCGTATTGTCTTCATGTCGGAACATCTGTTTGAATATCTTACATCCGGAATAAAACCGCAATTTTTATCACAGGTGATTGACAGCAGTATTCTAGAAAAGAAAAATATAAATGTAGATGAGTTTATCGAAATAGCACAGCGGATGGTTGAAGCAGATTTTTCCATCAATAAAACAGCACAGATGATGTTTGTTCATAAGAATACGCTGATCTATAAACTGAAAAAATATGAGGCAGCTCTTGGCATTGATATAACGGGAAGTACAAAGGGAAGAGTGGTCTTTACGCTGATCGCGGATGAACTCGCTGATGAAAAACAGAAGAAGTATCTGGGGCTTTGAAGTATGAAAGAGATTATTAAAATAGCGCGTGTGGATAAGCGCACACTGCATGCAACAGTCGCCTTGAACTGGAACAGATTCATATCCGTTGATGAGTTCATTGTTGTGAATCGTCAGTATGTGAAAGACCCTTTTGTTGAACAGATTATTCAGCTCACCATACCGGATCAGAAGGTATCGATTATGAACCCGGACAATTTCATCAGTTATATCAATCGTGACCTTGAAGAGAAGAAAACAGCCATGGTGATCTTCAAGGACATTGCTTCTCTGCGTGAAGCCATTGAAAAGGGATTCTATGTACCGGAAGTCCAGCATCTGTATCCTTCCCGATTCATGAGCAAATCCGAAGTGAAGAAATACTTCTCGCCGGAAGATCAGGAAAGTCTGATCTATATTGAATCAAAAGGCATTGTCAATTACTTCCAGACAGATCCGTATCAGGATAAGACCTACTTTTCCATAAAAAGAGATGCGGCCGCATCAGAATAGTTCGTACAGCACTGACTTTCGTTAGATGGTCAGTGCTTTTGTATGAAAAGACATATTTCATATAAGAAATTCTCCTTTTCATATGAAGCATTTCACGTTTACAGAGAGTAGATTATAAAAGGAATCGTATCAGGGAGTGATTTATGGCAGATCATCATACAGATGTTTCTTTTCTGATCAGTAAAAACATTTACCGGGACAGTCTGAACAGACTTGTGCTCTGGAACAGCAGGAAGAAAAAAGCATATCTGATTACGAAGGATGATGAAACAAAGCTCAGCTTCTATCAGTATCGTATTCTGCTGGCTATAGCACTGTTTATTGTCCTGAGTGTTTTCGGCATGCAGATGGTATATGCCGGCATGATTGCGGCAGCAGCATTCATTGTGTTTCAGATCATGTATATGCGTTTTCTCACAACACTTTCACCGGTTAAGAAGTTTGTGCCAGGAATACAGAAAAAGCTAACGGTACGCATGGCGGAAGGCTTCAGCAGACAGAAGCTGATTGTACGCAGCCTTGTCTTTTTCGCGGTAGGCGTTCTTGTCGTAGTGAACGGTATATACAGTCATTTTGAAGCAGCTGCCATGGTAATTGACTATGTGATTCTTGCCGGCTGTATTGTGATCGGCATACTGAATCTGATCGCTTCTTCACAGGCAGAGAGATAAAGAATGGAGATAAACATGGATAACAATGAACTGAAGAAGCATGCGGCATATATCCGCATGAACATCATCAAGGAAGTATCCACGGCCCAGTCCGGTCATCCGGGCGGATCCTTAGGCTGCACGGATATTCTGACGGAACTCTACTTTGAAGTCATGGACATCAATAAGGACAACGCTGATTCCATTGACAGAGACAGATTCGTTCTGTCCAAGGGACACTGCTCCCCGGCTTTATATGCCGTACTGGCGGAAAAGGGTATTATCCCGGAAGAACAGCTGCTGACGTTCCGTGCAATTGATTCAAAGCTGCAGGGCCATCCCAATATGAACTATGTAGCAGGTGTGGATATGAGTACCGGTTCTCTGGGACAGGGCTTAGCTGCCGCAGACGGCATGGCATTAGCCAATAAACTTGACGGCAATGATCATCGTATCTATGCCTTAGTTGGTGATGGTGAAAGCGAAGAAGGCGAGATCTGGGAGGCTGCCATGGCTGCGGCCCACTATAAGAATGACAACCTCTGTGCGGTTATTGATGTCAATGGTCTGCAGATTGACGGCAGGACGGATGATGTCATCGGACCCAACCCTTTAGACAAAAAGTTTGAAGCATTCGGCTGGCATGTGATCAGTGTCAACGGCCATGACTTTGATGAATTAAGAGCTGCTTTCAAAGAAGCGAAGGGAACCAAAGGACAGCCGACAGCCATCATTGCCCATACGGTAAAGGGCAAGGGCGTATCGTTCATGGAGAATCAGGCAGGCTGGCATGGCAAGGCACCGAACGCAGAAGAGACAAAGCAGGCACTAGCAGAACTGGAGGCATCCTTATGAGCAAGGCAACAAGACAGGCATATGGTGAAACATTAGCTGAACTGGTAAAGGAAAATAAGAAGATTGTCGTGCTGGACGCGGATCTTGCCGGTTCTACTAAGACAGGATTAGCGAAGAAAGAAGCACCGGAACGGTTCTTTGATATGGGTATTGCCGAAGCAGATCTGATCGGACATGCGGCCGGACTTGCGGCAAGCGGGTATATTCCCTTTGCCTCCACATTTGCGATGTTTGCGGCAGGCAGAGCATGGGAACAGATCAGAAACAGCGTTGCGTATCCGCATCTGAATGTAAAGATCTGTGCGACTCATGCCGGTATTACCGTAGGTGAAGA
>JALCHG010000066.1:0-11123 GCA_022644565.1 Solobacterium sp.
TCGAAGTTACAAAATGGCTGGATATGCAATTATTCACGAACGTTAGACCAGCCTAATGTCGTAAGTATCAAAATTCACTAATTTGTTAATATGATCTCGTGTCATACATTTCGGTCAGAGTGTTAAGCCGGATGACGGAAACCGGTCTTTGTATATTCTTCCTTTCTGAAAACATGCAATCATGAAGTCAGAAAGGTCGTTTTGCTTGAATGCTCGAATTAAGAAATATATGCAGGGAATATCATTCCGGCGATACTGTCACAAAAGCACTGGACCATGTCTCCATCACATTCCGTGACAATGAATTTACCGCCATCCTCGGTCCTTCCGGTTCCGGCAAGACAACCCTTTTGAATATCATCGGCGGACTGGACCGGTATACTTCCGGCGATCTTGTGATCAATGGTGTTTCCACAAAGAAGTATACAGATCGTGATTTTGACACTTACCGCAATCACACGATCGGTTTTATCTTCCAGGGGTATAACCTGATTTCGCATCAGACTGTACTTGCCAATGTGGAACTGGCTCTGACGATCAGCGGTATTTCCGGCAGGGAAAAAAGAGAAAGGGCAGTTGCTGCGCTGGAGAAAGTAGGCTTGAAAGATCATCTTTATAAGAAACCTGCGCAGCTTTCCGGCGGACAGATGCAGAGGGTGGCCATTGCCAGAGCTCTGGTCAATGATCCGGATATTGTGCTGGCAGATGAGCCGACCGGTGCACTGGATACTAGGACCAGCATTCAGGTCATGGATCTGCTCAAGGAAGTGGCACAGGACCGGGAAGTCATCATGGTAACCCATAATCCTGCTCTGGCCGAGCAGTATGCCACCCGCATCGTCACGATTCAGGATGGAAAGATAAAAAACGATACGAATCCGCTCAGGCCTTCAGAACACTTCAAAGCCCGCAGCTCTCATTTCCGACATACGGCTATGAACTTTCTGACTGCCTTGTCTCTGAGTTTCAATAATCTGAAGACCAAGAAAGGCAGAACTTTCATGGTCTCATTTGCCGGTTCCATCGGCATTATCGGCATTGCCCTGCTGCTGGCGATCAATACAGGCCTGAGTGCTTTTATTGAAACGGAAGAGAGTGAAGCGTTATCGGCCTATCCGCTTGAAATCTATGATACCGGCATTGATGTGTCTTCTCTGTTGAACAGCAGTACGCAGACGGCAGAGCAGGAAAAGAAACAGGAAAAAGCCGTTACTTCCGTAAAGGTCAACATGATGGCAGAAGAATTTCTTTCCAGTGTCAATGCCAATGATCTCAGTTCTCTGAAAGCCTATCTTGACAGTCCGGACAGCGGTATTGACAGATATGCCAGTGATGTGGAATACAGCTATGGCATTGTCCCTCAGATCTACCATATGGAAGCAGACGGCAGTGCACTGCAGGTCAATCCCAGCCGGGCGATTGAAAACCTTGTGTCAGGTTCAATGGACATCAGTTCATTGCTGAACAGTACCATTAATGTAACAGCCTTTCACGCACTTCCTTCTAAACCTTCGCTGTATCAGGATGCCTATACAGTTGAAGCAGGCAGGTGGCCGAAGAATGATGATGAGATGGTGCTGGTACTGTCTGGTGATGGAAAGATCACGGATCTTCTTCTGTATGAACTTGGTATATGGGACAGTACACATCTGACGCAGATGGTTCATGCTTTTACATCAGAAAACAATTCGTCTGCACTTTTAAATCTGGCGGGAAGTGCAGAAAGCACAGATGAATCTAAGAAACAGAGTGAAAGCAGCCGGAAAGAGGAAAAGGATACCTACAATGTCCATGATTTCCTGAAACTGAAATACCGACTTGTCAGAAACAGCGACAGCTGCAGCTATGATGAAAATCTGGGACTCTGGGTCGATCACAGTAATGATGTGCCATATATGAATGAAAAAGCGGCGGAAGGGCAGCAGCTGAAGGTGGTCGGGGTTGTGAAACCGATGGACAGTTCCAGCCTTCTGAGTCCGGGTATTTATTACAGACCATCGCTGATTACGCATCTGATGCAGGAAGAAAAGAACAGTGAACCGGTTAAAGCGCAGCTGAGCCAGCCTGATACGGACATTTTTACCGGACGGAAATTCAGTGAAGAAAACAGTACGTCCTATGACTATGGAAAGTTCTTTTATCTCGATCACGATGAAGTTGCCAGAGCATTTATCATCAATACCGGCAGTATCAATGAAAACACTGTATCTTCACTGCTGCATCCAGCCATGGAAAACATCATGTATACCGTACAGAAACAGGTGCGTCAGGATATCGCAGCACATCTATCTTCCTTTGATCTGTCTGCCTATCTGACGGCTGACAGCCTGAAGGAAGCGATACCGTCCCTAAGCGAAGGGGAGCTTGAGACATTGTTAAAGAGTATCCGGTTTCAGAACTCAGCAGAAATATTTCAAACTGCTGTTTCTTCCTTAGTAAACAGCTATATCAGCTGGTATCAGAGCCAGTATGGAGACTTTGAAAGCATGATGGAGAAGATCGAACAGAGTTTTCTGAACTATCTGACTTCTTCGGATGCCGAGCAGCTTATGACAGGGCAGCTGCAGCAGTATCTCAGTCAAACTGCTACCCGTCAGATTCATGCGCTGAATCAGGATGAAATCCAGCAGATATTAACCGAAGAGATCCAGGCATATCTCAGCTGGCTGCAGAACAGCGGGACAGAAACAGCCCTGCTGGATCCTGCAGATGGAGGCGTGATGCAGCTGTATTTTGCCAGTGAAACCGGTCAGCAGCGCCTGAATGCCCTGGTACAGCGCTTCATGCCATCCGTTGATACAGCAGTTGATGAAAAAGAAGTAAAGCAGTTTCAAAAGACAATATGCGATGGTTTCCGGACATATGCAGTGAACAATGGCATTGTTCTGCCGGATGAAAACAGCCTTGCCCAGTCTCTCTATGCCTATCTTGGTACAGAAGAAGCGAGAACAGAAATTCAGAATGTTCTGAACCGTACGCTGGATCTTTCTTCTTTAGAAGCAGCGGCAGAAAACCTGGCAGAAAAGAAACTGCAGAATGTGTCAGCATCCCTGCAGCAGCAGTTTGTCTCTGTTATTGAAACTGAAGCAGAAAAGGCCATGCAGGAAGGCACTGCATCATTGATGGATACGGCTGAGGCAGCTGCTTCTAAAGAACTGACCCAGGCGGCAGCTTCCACAGCTGCCTATATCAACGCACATACAGGTGATTTCTTTACCGTGGATCAGGAAGCATTCCGTAATTCCATCCATATGAACATGGACAGTGAACAGATACAGTCCATCCTGCGGACACTTTTGTCCGGTTCAAAGACCGATCTTTCCTCCAATCTGAAAAAACTGGGCTATGCGGATGAAAACACGCCTTCTTTAATTTCTATCTACGCCAGAACTTTTCGTGATAAGAAAGCAATTGCGGATGTGATCGATACGTACAATGAAAAGATGAAGAAAGAAGGCAATGATGATAAAGTTATTTCCTATACGGATGTGATTGCGGCGATGATGGATTCAATAACAGATATTATTTCAACGGTGGCGGAAATCCTGATTGCGTTTGTAGCAATCTCACTGGTGGTATCTTCAATCATGATCGGTGTCATTACCTATATCAGTGTATTGGAAAGACGAAAGGAAATCGGTATTCTGCGGGCTTTAGGTGCTTCCAGGCATAATATTCGGGAAGTATTCAATGCGGAGACGTTCATAACCGGTCTTCTGTCAGGTCTTTTAGGCATCGGGTTAACGTTCCTGCTGATCCCGCTGGCAGACCATCTGATTCAGCGTCATACCGGCCAGATCATACAGGCATGGCTGCCGCTGAAGTACTGTATCGGCCTGGTTGCTCTGAGTGTGTTTCTGACGGTGACAGCAGGATTGATTCCTTCGGCCAGGGCTGCTTCAAGTGATCCGGTCAAAGCGCTTCGCACCGAGTAGGCAGACATTCCATGAAAACGTTTTAAGCATGGCATGAGGGTACCGTGTTATAATACTTGCACAATGAATGAAGGAGAAAACATACAGTATCCGCGCCGAAGAAAGCGCAATCTGATCATCGCATTAACGGTCCTTATCATAGAGGCATTTGGACTGACCATCCTGCTGGGACATACGGAAACATCGATCCTGAAGCTGCGGCATAAGGAAGTCAGTGCTCTGTCGTCCGTCTATGCAGATCAGATTGAGCGCAGCGTAGAAAAAGCAGCCAATTCAGCGGAAATTCTGGCTTACAGCATTACTTCTTCCAATGGCGATACATCATTCTTTGCCGAAGAAGCACAAAGCCTGTATCATACCAGCAGTTCCATCCGCTGTCTGCAGATCGCACCAGGCGGTACAGTGGATCAGATCTATCCGGAGGAAAACAGTTCAAAGGAAAAGATGAATCTTTTTGAAGATCCGGATCAGAAGGGAATGGCGGCTCTGGCAAAGGATTACCATACCATGACTCTGCAGGGACCATTTGAATTGAAACCGGGCGTTTCAATCATGGCGGTATGCAATCCGGTTTATCTGCAGGATGGTTCATTCTGGGGTTTTACTATTGTCATTCTGGACGCGCCGCCTTTAACGGCAGAAACAGAGCGGCAGCTGATCAGCAGCGGCTATGCGTTCAAGATTGAAAAGACAGATCTGCTGGATTCAACTGAATTCATTCAGCTGTCTTCTCATGGCAATACGGATGATGCTGTGTCTTCGTATTTCCGTTTCGGTTCCTGTACATGGCGGATTTCCATTGAACCGGAAAACGGTTGGAAAACATCGAATGTGTTTAAGATCCTCTCATTTGCCGGCTGGACGGTAATTGTTCTTGTGGCTGTACTTGTCTACAGCCTTTTGGAGAATAAGGACAGGCAGAAGGAGATTGCCATAGCGGCAAGAACCGATTATCTGACCGGCCTGAACAACCGCAAGGGCTTTGATGAAGACAGTAATGACTGCTTTGTCCGGTATCCGGAAGAACCGTTTACCGGCGTCATGATCGATATTGATGATTTCAAGCGTGTCAATGATCTATATGGTCATGCGGCAGGCGATGCCGTGCTGCAGGCGCTTGCGGATAAGATGAAGCATCTGCTGCCATCGGAAGCGATTGTCGGCCGCTATGGCGGAGATGAATTCTGTGTGATTTTGAAAAATACTTCTCTAACTGAAGCGGAAAAGAAACTGCAGCCTCTGATGCATGAAGCGCTTGTGTTTGAAACAGAGCAGGGCAGCTGTAAAGCCACGATCAGTGCAGGCTATGCATCTTGGCCCGAACAGACAAGAGACCGGATGAGAATTCTATTGCTGGCGGATGATGCGCTGTATGCCGGCAAGCTTTCGGGCAAGAATATCTGTATGGCTTATCAGGATTACATGCATGATATGAGCCGCAGTGAATCCGGACTGAAGTTTGCGGATCTGGTGTCAGATCTGCCGCTGCCAGCATGCGTATGCCGTTATGATGATACGCTGAAGGTGCTTTCGATCAGCCGTGAGCTTGAAAATGAAGCGGCAGGATTCAGCAGCCTGAAGGATTTTCTCCCTGAAGCAGTATGTGAAAGGCTGCTGAAGGGTGAAATGAATGACGGTGAAAGAACAGAAATAAAGATGAAAGACGACGTTCAGAGAAAATGGCGGGTATATTGCAGAATCAGTCAGAATGAAATATATGATAAAGTAGCTGTGCTCTTATTCACAGAAGATGATTAAGCATTTTTCCTTGACGTCATGATTCTTTATGATAAAATACTGCTGTTATCAGCCCTCTTGATGAGGTCTGTAACCGCTCAGAACAGGGTTAAAGTACAGCAATGTCCCCTGCATGGCGCGTCTTATGAGTAATTGTCAGGAGGTGTAATGAATGTACGCAATTATTGAAACAGGCGGAAAGCAGCTCAAGGTAGAGCAGGGACAGTCCATCTTTGTTGAAAAGCTGGATGTCAAGGAAGGCGATGAGGTCGTTCTTGACAAGGTATGCATGATCTCCAATGAAGGAACAAAGATCGGCACACCGTATGTTGAGGGTGCCAAAGTTACCTGCAAGGTAGAAAAGCAGGGTAAGGACAAGAAGATCAGAATCTTCAAGTACAAGCAGAAGAAGGGTTCCACACGCCGTCGTCAGGGTCATCGTCAGCCGTATACAAAGCTCTTGGTTGAGAGCATTGAAGGCTGATTGTGATTCATATCAGAGTCAAAGAAAAAGACGGAAAGATTGTTTCACTGGAAGTGACAGGCCATGCTAAGAGCGGTTCGTATGGCCATGATCTTGTCTGTGCAGGCGTAAGTTCCATTGTGACGGGACTTGGCAATGCACTGGATGAGATGGTGCCTGGATGTGATCTGTCATGCCGTGAAAACTGTTTCTCATTCAAGGTGCCGCATCCCGATGAGAAGAGTGAAACTGTGATGCGGACGGGACTGATTCAGCTGAAAACAATGGAAGAAGTCTCGGGAAAGTATATGAAAATTGAAACGGAGGTATTGAAACCATGAAGTTTACATTAGATATCCAGTTCTTTGCATCTAAGAAAGGTGTTTCTTCCACAAAGAACGGCCGTGATTCTGCGGGCAGACGTCTCGGCGCCAAGAAGGCCGATGGTGAATTCACCAACTGCGGTTCCATCATTTACCGTCAGAGAGGCACAAAGATCTACCCTGGCAAGAATGTAAAGCGCGCAGGTGATGATACACTGTTTGCAACTGCAGCAGGCATCGTCAAGTACGAGCGTCTCGGCAAGGATAAGAAACAGGTTTCTGTTTATCCTGAAGAGGCATAAGTTATTGCATCAGATGGCTCCTGACGGTGTGTCGGGAGCCTTTTTTAAAGAAAAGGAGGCAGCTATGATTGATCTGATCAGACTGCATGTAAAAGCAGGAGACGGCGGCCGGGGATGTGTTGCCTGGCGGCGTGAAAAATTCTATCCCAACGGCGGTCCTTTCGGCGGTGACGGCGGCAAGGGCGGCGATATCTACTTTGCCGTTGATACAAATGAAACAACTCTGACCAAGCTGCGGTTCACCCGGACCGTCAAAGCCGGCAATGGTGCGCCGGGCATGATTAAGAAAATGCATGGCAAATCCGGTGATGATGTGATTGTGCCGGTACCGTTAGGTACGATGATCCGCAATGCGGCTAATGGTGATCTTCTGGCAGATCTGACCAAGCCCCATCAGAAAGTGCTGATCGCCCATGGCGGCAAAGGGGGCCTTGGCAACTGGCATTTTGCAACGGCGCGGAATGATGCGCCGGAATATGCCCAGCCAGGTGAAATCGGTGAAAGCCTGGATCTGCAGCTGGAGTTAAGACTGCTGGCAGATGCAGGATTGATCGGTTTCCCGTCTGTAGGCAAGAGTACTTTCCTTTCCATTGTGACCAATGCCAAGCCGGAAATCGCTCCCTATGCCTTTACGACCATCGAACCGAATATCGGGGTTGTTTCTTTAGGCAATGAAAAAGGTTTTGTTCTGGCGGATATGCCGGGGCTGATTGAAGGAGCTGGCGAAGGTAAGGGACTTGGACATGAATTCCTGCGCCATATCAGAAGATGCCGGGTGCTGATTCATGTCATTGATATGAGCGGTACAGAAGGCGATCCGATTGAAGATTATGAAATCATCAATAAGGAACTGGCCCGCTATGATGAAAAGCTGCTGGAAAAGCCGCAGATCATAGTGGCCAATAAGATGGATGATGAATTTGCACCGGTCTATCTGGAAGAGTTTGAAAAGAAGTATCCCGACCTGAAAGTATATGAGATCAGTGCGATCAGACATGAAGGTCTCAAAGAAGTGCTGTATGCGGCGATGGATGCCATCGATGCGGCCAAGAAGGCGGAAGAAGAAAATCCTCAGGAAGTGGAAGAGACGGTTGTCTATAAGTATAAGCCGAAGCGTCCTGACTTCTATATCACCAAGGAAGCACCGCACAGATGGAAGGTGGAGTCCGAGAAGCTTGACAGGCTCAGTGAAACCATCGATATGGACAATGAGGATGAAGCATATCAGTTTGCCCTGCGCATGAGTGAAATGGGCGTGGATGATGCGCTGTATAAAGCCGGGGCAAGAGATGGGGATCAGGTCATTGTCGGTACATATATCATGGGCTATAAGGAGTAATGCATGATTGCCTTTATCGATGGTAAGATTGAAGCAGTGAAGGATGATATTGCCGTGATCAATCATGAAGGCATGGGCTGGGAAGTGCATTATCCTCATGTGGATCAGGTACATCTGAACGAAGAGATCCGCATCTATACCTATCTCAGTATCTCGGAAAATGACATGCGCCTTTACGGTTTTTCTTCACAGGAAGAAAAACAGCTTTTCCTGAAACTTATCAGTGTCAAGGGACTCGGACCTAAGACAGCCATGACAATGCTGGCAAAGAAAGGGTATGCGGAAATTGTACAGGCCATTGAAAACGGCGATGTGAAGTTTCTCAAGGCAATGCCGGGCATCGGCCCCAAGGCAGCCAGTCAGATTATCCTGGATTTAAAGGGAAAACTGGTGACTGTAACAGACACTGCTCCCAAAGAAACACTGCCGCAGGAAATCCAGGATGCGGCTGATGCTCTGAAAAATTTAGGCTATAAGCAGGGAGATATCCAGAAAGCGGTCAATATAATGAGTGAAAGCCCGGATCTTACGGTACAGGAATATATCCGTATCGGACTCAGGGCACTGCTGAAGTGAAAGGAGCAGTTATGTCTCAAGAGAATGATCTTTTAAGCGCCCTGCCTGAAGCAGGTGATGAAGAAGAAAGTATCCGTCCTCAGACCCTGGATGAATATGTCGGCCAGGATGATCTCAAAAGCAACCTGCGCATTTTCATTCAGGCCGCTTTACAGAGAAATGAATCCCTGGACCATGTCCTTCTGTATGGGCCGCCGGGCCTTGGCAAAACAACCCTTGCCTATATTCTGGCCAATGAAATGCATACCAAAGTCAAAGCCGTATCCGGTCCTTCCATTGAAAAGGCCGGAGATCTGGCAGCAGTCTTATCGGTTCTGGAACCGGGAGATGTTCTGTTTATCGATGAAATCCACCGGATTCCAAGAGCTGTTGAGGAAGTGCTGTATCCGGCCATGGAAGACTTCTATATCGATGTGATGGTAGGAAGAGACTCTGAAGCACGTTCCATCCGTCTTGATCTGCCGCCCTTTACCCTTGTCGGGGCAACGACAAGAGCCGGGGATCTTTCGGCCCCGTTAAGAGACAGATTCGGTATTGTTTCCAAACTGGATTACTATACCAATGAACAGCTGCAGCAGATCGTCAGCCGCAGTGCAAGAGTACTGGGGACAGAGATCGATGAGGATGCAGTGGCTGAAATTGCCAAGCGCTCCCGCGGAACGCCGCGCATTGCCAATCGTCTTTTAAGAAGAATCAGAGATTTTGCCCAGGTGCTTAATGACGGCAGGATTACAAAGGAGCTGGCTGCTGCTTCTCTGGATCGGCTCCATGTGGATTCACTCGGTCTGGATGAAGTGGATATCCGCTATCTCAAGGGTATTATCAACCGATTCCATGGCGGTCCGGTAGGACTGGAATCTCTGGCCAATGCCATCAGTGAAGAGGCAACAACCCTGGAAGATGTATATGAGCCGTATCTGATCCAGATCGGCTTTGTCAATCGTACCCAGAGAGGCCGTGTGGTAACAGAAAAGGCGTATGAACATCTTCATATCGCCCATAATGGAAGTTTATTCTGATTTGGTCTGCAGGCGCTCGGCAATCGAGTGCTCATGCACAGGAAAGCGGATGTCCGCACACCATTCCTGTGCATTTTTTTCATTGAGCACGATCGGCTGGCGGGGATGAATTTCCGCCTGCTTTCCACAGGCCTCTTCCGTCAGGATCGTATAGACATTCTCTTTTCCATCAAACGTATAGAGACCGGCCAGATACATGGCCTCATGTTCCAGGCTGAAGTAGTATTTCTGATGTTCCTTTGACCATTCATAATAGCCGGAACATAACAGGACACATGGTCTGGTTTTTGCAAAGAAAGGGGAAGTACGGAAGGTTTCACTGCGGGCATTGATGACATCTTTCTGCTTAAGGGGCATACCCCATTTCATGATGGTGGAATGAAAGGAAGAAGAGCGGGGATCATAGATGCCGGCAAAAGCGTGAGCAGAAGGATAGACATCATGCAGAGAAACACTTGAAAAGACCACAGGATCAAGCACGGTTTCGGCAATCTGAATCAGCCTTCTGATTTTCTGATTTTTTTCATCATAGAATAAATAGCGTCCGCACATATCTGTATTTTAGCAGGTCTGACTGGTAAAATAGGAGAGCCATGAAAAAAAGAATACGTCGTACAAAGTCGAAATATCTGAAGACAAGAGAAATAAGATACTTCTTTCTGGTCTTACTGATCTACAGTCTGAGCTTTCTTGCCATGTACTTCATCCTGGCTCTTGTGGAAACGTTTGTACTGGTAAAGCCCATGGTGAAGCTTGTGCTCTACCTTCTGTTTTTTGTCGGGGCATGGGCACTTACCCGGATTGTCTCGGAGCATAAAAGCATTCTTGAAGCAACCAGAACCGATGTCAAAAGCCGCACAAAAGCCCAGCGCCATGCGTCCTCTCACGCTTCTTCCTTGAAAAAAGAGAAGACTGGCGTATAATTGGTGGCAAAGCGATTGGCAGAACAAGTAAGCTGAAGCGTTTGTCCTTCAAGAGAGTTCCGGATGGTGGAAAGGAACAGGATTCATTCAGACTGAAGTCCTCTGTCAGCCGATGTGCTGAAAGGAAAGTAAGCACATCCGTCACAGGTGCGTTAAGCTGTTTGAGAAGTAAGCTATGGTGGTACCACGCCCGTTCCTGCGTCCATGCACGAAGGAACGGTTTTTGTTTGTCAGGAGGAAGAAATGAAGAAGAATCTGTCACCTAAGTATGATCACAAGGCGGTAGAGGAAGGCAAGTACAATCACTGGATTGAGAAGGGATACTTCACAGCCGGCGACAAGTCCAAAGATCCTTTTACCATTGTCATACCGCCGCCGAACGTTACCGGTATTCTCCATATCGGCCATGCCTGGGATAATACCCTGCAGGATATTATCTGCCGCTATAAGAGAATGCAGGGCTATGATGTTCTGTATCTGCCCGGCATGGACCATGCCGGCATTGC
>JALCHG010000067.1:0-11090 GCA_022644565.1 Solobacterium sp.
TTACCTGGATGGGGACGGCATACTGGAAATTGCGCATAGGGAACATGTTTCCACTGTTAAAGTCAGAAGAATACTGATTACTGCCGGACTGTGGTCTAGTCGAAGCAGTGAAGCTGTCAGAGAACTTCAGGAACAGGGCTGCAGTGTCAAAGAGATTGGACAGAAGCTTTGTATAAGTGAAAAGAATGTACAGGCTTATCTGCCATATTCCAGAGGCAGTGCAGACGGTTATGGACTTAAAGTGAGTGAAGCAGCGCAAAGATGTCTTGCCTATCGAAAGAGGATCGAGAGAAAGAAGGAAAGATCCGTCCACAAAGGAGAAGAAATGAAAGACATGGTAAAAGAAGAACGAAAGATGGAACCGATTCTGATTCACAGTGTATTGAACCAAAAGGATCTGAATTTTCAGGAACAGAAAGATCTGATGGAATATGCACAGCTTGGTATAGAAGGGCAGGTCATGAGAGACTTTCTGGTACCTTCAGATATGACTCTGTATGCTTTACATTATGCTCTTCAGGCAGCCTATGGCTGGACAAACAGTCATCTGCACAGTTTCAGGCTGCCTGAAGAGAAAATGCGTTTCTATGAGTACAGAATTGAAAACTGGCAGGAGGCTTGCGGCGTTCTGTTCCGTTCACCCTATATGGATGAAGAAGGCTGTTTCTGGATGGATGACTATAAAAAAGGCAGTTTCAGAAACTGGCTGCGTTCCAAATATACTGGTCCATATATCCATTACAACAGATGGGAAGATGAGAAACTCTGTAAGAAAGAAGCCAGGCAGGCAGTTCAGGACTGGAAAAATCTGGAAAAAGAAAAAAGACCTGAAAGAGAGATAAAGATGCCGCTATGGTTTGACTGGTCAACAAGCTATGAACAGAATCCTTATGAACTGCTTGAGAGACTGTCCATACAGGAATTGATTGACATGGATGTCAGATATCTGGATTATGCATATGATTACGGTGACAGCTGGCACCTTGCTATTTCCATATTGCCAGCTGTCACCGTAAAGGACAGTCTGAAAGCAAGAGTCATGGAAGAATACAGACCTGTATGTGTCAGAAGAGCAGGCATGAGAATGATTGATGATGTCGGCGGAATGACTGGTTATGTACGGTTCATCAGATCACTGCATATGGATGAAGAAATTCAGAAGAGAATGGAAGAAAAACAGATCGACAAAGATGAAGCAGCTGATGAACTTTCTGATGAACTTGATCCATATACAGACAGAGAAGGTTCACTCGAATGGGCATCTATCTTTGATTGGAAAGAGGGGTTGCAGAGCATAGGTAATATGTTCTGAATGCAGATGTCCTACGGGGCAGTTTGAAAGGCGGATCAATATATCCGTCTTTCTTCGTTCAGTTACGTTATAATTGGTTTGCCGAATATTGAATTCATGTAAGCAGCCATCCGACTTCAATGTTTGGTGACATCTTCAGTCGGATGACTGCTTACATGAAAGAAGAAGCTGTATGTCTGGATCTTTCACTGAATGATCCAGGATGCGGCTTTTTTCTGTTATGAGGTGTTGACTGTAGCCTTCTGATCAAAGACACAAAAAAGGAGAGTTGGACGCATCCTTCTCTCCCAGGTACGCTCCGAAGAGACGCACCCCGATTCGCAGTACTATATTAACCAATATACGATACATATTCAAACTGTATTTTTCTTGAGCAGAGTAACCTGACAGCATCCCTCATCCAGATACTTCTCAATATTGTTTTCTGGGTCACAGAGTAATTCGAATAGATATTCTCCTGTGCTGATACTGTATTTTACGGACTCATGTAAAAGACGATTCAAGCCGGTATTACTTAGTTTGAAAAACTCAGCTGTTCCTGGCTGACGATTCACCCCAATATATATCTTTGAAGGATCAATATAGCTCATCATATAGGGAGAATGGCTGGTAATGATCAGCTTACAGCGTCCCAGAAGCTGAGCAATGATCTCAATAAAGGACTGGAATAAATGAGGATGGACTGAATTCTCCGGCTCTTCAATTGTAATCAGGGAATTGTCATTGAGGTTTGCGTAGATGATTTCAGTTAACATGACTAGAACTCTTCTTGCACCATCCGAAAGCATTTCGATATCGACTGGTTCACTCAGATTTTTATCTTCAAATGATATGTAATATACTGCTTTTGTGTGGAGATATCCGTCGCTAACTTTATTGATCTTATCATAAGGCGTCAGTACCATACGTTCTGGCAAAATTCTTGTGATTTCAGGAAACAGCTTTGTATAAGCATCGATCAGCAGTGCATATTGAGATGGGTAGCTGCTTTTAAGCATGTAAAGATCTCGTGACAGACTGTGCTGTTCTGTGTTTATTGCGTCTGAATCATTTCTGACAATCCGGCAGGGAGAACAATAATCTTTTGTATCTGAATGACCTTCCAGCATGTAATTGTGATTGTTTATTTTGCTGAATATGTCAGAATAGTACAGATCGTCAAATGTGGGAAGTTTATTGATCACGAGTTCATCATCAGAAATTTTCAGTTGAGAGGAACAGCGGCTTTTTTCTGAGCTTTTATAGAAAGCCTGCCCGTTTTCACAAAAATCTTTTAGCCGGTGGAAGCCACGACCCTTCAGGGTCGGTTTTACTATCTCAACCCTGACTTTCAATATAGTGCTTTATCGTTTCTGCAGACACCTGTCCGATAGACGCTGCGAAATATCCGTCTGACCACAAAGTGTGTTCTTTCCAATAGTGCGTATGCAGAAACTGAGGATATTTCTTCCATGCGCGATATGTGCTGGCTTGTTTCAATACAGATACGATCCGTGTAACACTGTCCGCCGGATTGTACTGAAGCAGAATGTGGATGTGATCCTTATCGGTTTCCATACGTTTGATATACCAGTGATGTGCTTTGCAGGCATCGAAAACATATTGCTTAATATCATCTCTGAATTCGCCATAGAAAAGCTTTTTCCTGTATTTAGTGACAAAAATCAAGTGTGCCATAAGAAGATTTTTGTTATGGCGTCTGTGCTGATAAATGTCATCCTTTATTGAAAATCACCATTATATTTATTATATAAATGGTGATATAGGTAAATGCTATACCGGATGTAGTAAAAACGATGAAATTGAGATTATATGCCGATAAAGAAACATCTGCTCTGTTTTCTGATATGGCAGTTCGTTATTCAGCTGCCTGCACAAGTATTTCAGAGTATGTTTTTAATAACGGATTCGTTCTCAACTTCATGAAACTGCAGGAAAGCCTCTATCAGACTGTCCGGGAAACATTCGGGCTGAAAGCGCAGATGACGATTTCTTCTTTTAAGACCGTCACGGCTCGCTATAAGACAGTCAAAGAACAGCTGGAATCAAAGCCGTACAAAATTAAAGAAGGAGATAAAGTTTATCAGTTTCAACGCTCTCTCGATTGGCTTCAGAAGCCGATTGTTTTCAGCCGCCCACAGGTAGATCTTGTCAGAAACAGAGACTATAGCTTTGTGACTGATAAGAAAGATGGCAAGCCGTGTGTATCTATCAATACGCTTGGCAGCCGTGTAAAAGTTCCATATGTCGTCCCGGCATACTTCAAAAAGTATTTTGAAGATTCGGAATGGTCGTTTGGAACTGCAAAGTTGGTATCTCTGAACGGGATCTGGTATCTGCACATTCCAATGACGAAAACAATCCCGGATACATTTGACGCAAGTAAGCCAAAGCACGTTGTCGGAATCGACAGAGGGCTGCGTTTTGTGATCACAACTTATGACGAAAGAGGGGATGTTCAGTTTGTAAGCGGAAAAGAAATCATGAAGAGAAGAGACAAGTTCAATGCAGTGAGAGTTGAGTTGCAGTCCAAAGGCACAAAATCAGCGAAACGTGTTCTGAAACGCTTATCGGGAAGAGAGAACCGCTGGATGACAGATGTGAATCACTGTCTGTCAAAGACACTCGTCGATAAGTATGGGACAGATACACTGTTTGTGCTCGAAGATCTGACCGATGTCAGCTTTTCCGAAGAAAACCTGTCAAAGCGGAACACCAAAGGCAGAAATGAAACAAGAAGCTGGACGTTTTATCAGCTGGAACAGTTTCTGACCTATAAAGCACGTGCTGCTGGAAGTGATGTATTGAAAGTGGATGCGGATTATACTTCGCAGAGATGTCCGAAATGCGGGCGCATTCTGAAAACAAACAGGCATCATGATACGCATGAATATATCTGCGACTGCTGCGGATATCGGTCAAATGATGACCGTGTTGGTGCTATGAACATTTATCAGCTCGGCACAATGTATGTTTCGGGTGATATGCATCCGCGATACGGTGCACGTAAATCCGAAAAGCAGAAGAAGTGACATGTTCTCATTGGGTATATCCTGATGAGATTAAAAAGCGGGCTTCGTCAATAGCCCGGTGATGCGGTAAGAGTGAGGAAGATCCAAACAATCGCCACCACCTCTGCATTCCTTAACTGCAAGCTTCGACCCTTCAGGGTCGGAGTAATTGACGTTTTATGATCTGGGTGTACTTGGCAGCACTGCTCAGATTTTTTGCTTTCAGAAACTCATTGATAATGGCTGAGTCTTCTTCACCCCATTTGAACTCATAACCATAAATAAGAGAATAGCAGGCATGATTAAAGCTTGTTTCAGCTTCAAATGCAAACTGAAAATTCCTGTTCTTCATGTGAATATTGCATGGTGTGTCTTTTGAAGTCTGCATCAGAAGTTTCTTCTTTGAAGAAGATTCCTGAATAAATCTGAATCCGAACCTGATTCCCATTAAAACATTGGATTTGCCAAAGCTGTTTAATGACAGTAACGGGGTTATCTGATCCAGCCTGAGTTTTATATTGGATACATTCCGGTATCCGCTGATTGATATGCTTTTCAATTCCAGCGTTTTATCCGCCTTTGCAATGACGTTAACATATTTACAGTGAAAAGCAAAAAGATACTGCGTTTAAACTGTAATATTGGCATAATGTGAATAGAATGCTTTGATATATGCAATTAAATTCTGCGCTTTTATAACTTTAAGATTTAGATGCACGCCAGTTTCAATTTGCAGAATTGCTGCTGTGTGCCATTGCTCATGTCGGGTATTGCTATAAGGTGTGTTCCCATTATTTCCCGCCTGAATGCTTCTGTATTTTTCATTAATCCAGTGTATTTCATTTGTGAAAGAAAGCCTTTACAATAGTTCTGGAGGATTTGAAAACTGTTATGAATGATAAGAATCAGAAGATTTTGGATCAGGTTCATGAAAAGCTGATTGTTTCCTGTCAGGCGCTGCCGGATGAGCCCCTGCACAGCTCTTTTATTATGGGAAGAATGGCATATGCGGCTATGCTTGGCGGTGCGGCCGGCATCCGTGCCAATACGGTAGAAGATATTAAAGAAATACGTAAGAATGTAAATCTGCCGATTATCGGTATTATCAAGCGTGTCTATGAAGATCATCCGGATGTGTATATTACGCCTACCATGAAGGAAGTAGATGCATTAATGGAATGCGGTGTGGATATTCTGGCAATGGATGCTACAAACAGAGTGAGACCGGGTGATAAGAGTCTCAAAGAGTTCTTTGGTGAAGTCAGAAAGAAGTATCCGGATCAGCTGTTTATGGCTGACTGTGCTTCTATAGAGGATGGTATGGCTGCCGCAGAGATGGGATTCGATCTGATCGGTACAACGATGGCCGGCTATACAGACTATACAAAGGGATGTGCAGTACCGCCTTATAAGATGATCAAGTATCTCATCCATCACTGCGGCAAGCCGGTTGTAGCAGAAGGTCATATCAGTACACCGGAAATGCTGAGACATGCGATGGATATGGGTGCCTGGACAGTGGTGGTCGGATCTGCCATTACCCGTCCGCTGGAAATTACCAAGGGCTTTGTCAAGGCGCTGGAGGATGAATAAAGTGATCAGGCTTGTTGCATGTGATCTTGATGAAACGCTGTTATGCATGGACCGTACCATCACTGAACGGAACAAGGCTGCCATCAGAGAATTAAGAAAAAGAGGCATCCATTTTGTCCCATGTTCAGGAAGAGGCTATGCGTCTATTGATGTGACATTGAAAGAGCTTGGCTTATATGATGAGCAGGATGAATATGTCATTTCTTTTAATGGCGGGGCCATTACGGAAAACAGGGGACACAGGCTGATGTACTTCCAGGGTATTTCCTATGAGATGGCAGATGCGCTGTATCAAAGAGGTCTGCAGTATGATGTCTGCATACATGTTTATACCAAGGAAGATGTGTACGTATACAATTTAGTGCCGGATGAAGAAGAGTTCCTGCATAACCGGATGGAAGTAAAGGTTATTGATGAAAAGGATCTTTCCTTCCTGAAAGGACAGCATATTGTAAAAGTTCTGTATATGAACACTGACTTCTCTTATCTGAAGAAAATTGAAAGAGAAGTCAGTGACCTGACGAAAGATGCGGATGTATCATTCTCTTCCAACCGCTATATTGAATTCAACAAGAAAGGTGTAACCAAGGGAGACGGTTTACGAAGACTGGCGGATCTTTTGAGTATTGAGATGAAAGATACGGTAGGCATCGGTGATAACTTCAATGATCTCACACTGATCCAGGATGCCGGGATCGGTGCGTGTGTGGCCAATGCCGTAGAAGATCTCAAACCATATTGTGATGTCGTGGCTGAACATACCAATGATGAATCAGGGGTAGCGGAAATTATTGAGAAATGTATTTTGACAGGTGCTTGAAACTGTTCATTCTGAAACACTTTGAAACCAGTTGTTTGATACAGATTTAACAAAATATGTTATTTTATACGTAGTGTGAAACCTGTGAAAGATAATTGTCTGAAGGAGGATAATATGGTTACAAAAGCGTCCGTGGGAAAGGCTGCTGCAAAGACAGGAAAAGTGCAGGAAAAGAAACCGAAAATACCTGATGATCCTGTTTTTTTAGGCGAGCTGGACCGCTATCTTTTCGGTGAAGGTAGAAACTATAAAATCTATAAGAAGTTCGGTGCCCATGCCGCCAAACTGAATGGCAAAAAGGGCATGCATTTTGCCGTATGGGCACCTCATGCCAAGGCAGTCAGTATTGTCTGTGACCGCAATGGCTGGGATCCGACGAAGAACTATATGATGCCGCTGGAAACAAGCGGTATCTATGAAGGCTTCATGGAAGGCATGGGCTATGGTGAACTGTACAAGTATGCCATTGAAACACAGTCCGGTGAAACAATCTTCAAGGCAGACCCGTATGCCTTCTCCGCTGAACTGCGTCCCGGTACTGCTTCCAAGACAGCTGACATTGACAGCTTCAAGTGGAGTGATGAGGAATGGCTTAAAACAAGAGCAGAAACAAATACATTCACTTCTCCGATGGCTATCTATGAGTGTCATTTAGGTTCATGGAAGAAGAAGGAGCCGACTGAAGATAATAAGGACGGTTTCATGAACTACCGTGAACTGGCCAAGGAGCTGGCTGAATATGTCAACTGGATGGGCTATACGCATGTTGAATTGATGGGTATTGCTGAACATCCGTTTGATGGTTCCTGGGGCTATCAGGTATCCGGCTATTATGCTCCGACATCCCGCTATGGCAGTCCGGAAGATTTCCAGTGGATGATCAACTACCTGCATAAACATCATATCGGTGTCATTCTCGACTGGGTGCCGGCCCACTTCCCGAAAGATGCCTTTGCCTTAGCTGACTTTGATGGACAGCCTCTGTATGAATATCCGGATCCCCGTATGGGTGAACATCCAGACTGGGGAACCAAGATCTTCAACTATGGTAAGAACGAAGTCAAGAACTTCCTGATCGGCAATGCCCTGTACTGGTACGATGAGTATCATATCGATGGACTCAGAGTAGATGCCGTGGCTTCCATGCTGTATCTGGACTATGGCCGTAAGGATGGGGAATGGATTCCTAACAAGTACGGCGGAAACGGCAACCTCGATGCCATTGAATTCTTCAAGCATCTGAACTCTGTTATCAGAGGACGCAAGGACGGTACGATCATCATTGCCGAGGAATCTACTGCATGGCCCAAGATCACGGCAGCCCCTGAAGATGACGGCCTTGGTTTCACCTATAAGTGGAACATGGGCTGGATGCATGACTTCCTCGACTACATGAAACTGGATCCTTACTTCCGTAAGAATGCTCATAACAAGATGACCTTCGGCATGTCCTATGCCACAAGTGAGAAGTTCATTCTGGTACTTTCCCATGATGAAGTCGTTCATCTGAAGTGTTCCATGATCAACAAGATGCCTGGGTATGAAGTAGACAAGTTTGCCAATCTCAAGTGCGGGTATCTGTTCATGTGGGGACATGCCGGCAAGAAACTGCTGTTCATGGGCCAGGACTTTGCCCAGTACCATGAGTGGGATGAGAAGGTACAGCTGAATTGGGAATTATGCGATCAGCCTCTCAACCGGGGTATCATGCTGTTTATGAGAGATCTTCTGCATATGTACCGCAAGTATCCGGCCATGTATGAAATGGATGATTCCTGGGATGGATTTGAATGGGTCAACCCGAATGATGCGGACCGTTCCATCTTCTCCTTCATCCGTAAAGACCATACCGGCAAGAACTCGCTGCTCTTTGTCATCAACTTCACACCGGTGGAACGAGCCGACTACATGGTTGGTGCCCCGGTCAAAGGACGCTATACACTGATCTTTGATGAGAATGGTGCTGTAACATCCAAGAGTGAGAAGAAGACAGCCTATACAGCCCAGGCGGGTGAATGCGACGGTCAGCCGTATCGTGTTGTTTATCCGCTGCCTGCTTATGGCTGTGCGGTATTCCGCTTCAGCTATCCTCAGGCTAAGCCAAAGGCCAAGACAAGTGAAAAGCCTGCTGTTAAAAAGACAGCTGCGAAGAAAACAAAGTAACTGTGATCAATAAAAGAGCTGCAAGGCAGCCCGGATTAACCGGGCAGTCTGCAGCTCTTTTAAAATGAGAAAATAATCAGAAACCATTAGTATACATTGCTTATTGTGTATTACCGGCGGAAAGGGAAAGAAGATTAAGCAGATCAATGATTTCAACAGTCAGTGTCATCGGTCTATGTTTGTCTGCCGGCCAAATTTTCTGCTCATATTGTGCCTTTCAGTCTAAGAATGGTATTGCACCAAACTTGCCCATCATATAAGCTTTATCAACTTTTTCTCCTTTTCTGGGAGAGAAAGCATCAAGCCTGTAAAGATCCGAGATGCCTGTATCCGGATCTTTTTCGGTAAAGAAAATCTGATCTCTGCGTGTTTTTTCCAGGTTCATCTGGCAGATGTCATGTGTTGTTGCAATCAGCTGTGCTCCTCTGTATTCTTCTTTGTTAAACAGCGATATAACAAATTCAACAATCATCGGATGCAGGCTTCGATCAATTTCATCAATGATCAGTACTTTTCTGTTCTCTAATATATCCTTCAGAACAGGCGCAATGTAGAGCAGATCCCGTGTTCCTAATGATTCCATATCCATCGGCAGTTTGTATTCTTTTCCGTTCTGTACTTTATGTCTGGCATTGATATGAATTCTGAATTGTTCTGCCTGTGGATATGCCGTGTCTTCTTTCTTCTCTTTGACTTCCAGATCTAATCCGGAAATATTGATATCTGCATTCCTGATGAGCTGTTCGGCAAAGGCAAGACTGTCGCGTTTTCCTTCAATCTGTTCTCTGACATATATTCTGGTTGCGGCCCGTTTGAGTATAGCCGGCTCGGTGAATGTCAGGATGCTGCCGGTGAGATATTCATACGCAGCTCTTGTCTGCGGTGCATTCCATGAGTTGGCTACAGCAAGGAACAGTTTATTTGCAGGTTTCATTTTCTCAAGTTTCTTTAAGCCAACTGAATTCTTGGAATTGTATTTGTATGTGCCGTTAGCATAATCGAATATCCGTGAAGCTGCAGAAGTGTTGTATACATACAGATATTCTTCTGTAATTCTGTCCGCAGTATATGAGAAACCGTAGATATATTTCTTACTGTCAGATGCCGTAAATTGGAATTCAAATGATGTCGGTTCAGCAGCACTTTCATCATCAAGCATAAAAGGCGTAAATGGCAGATTCTGATTCGGCTGTATGCCAGATGAAGTGCCGATCATATTGACAGCAAATGTAATTGCGCTGAATAAAGCCGTTTTACCAGATGCATTTGCGCCATAAATCAAGGCATAATTCAAAGCTCTGTATTTTCCATTCTGCAGTATATGGGAAGTCAGTTCATGTCCAGAGCCTGGTACAAGATCAAATACCTTTTCATCCCGATAAGACATGAAATTCGTTACCGAAAATCTCAGCAGCATTATCTTCATCCTCCTGCCCATATTATATGTAAAATTGAATATAAAATCTTATATTTTGCAAAATAATTGCAAAAAGCAGTCAAATATATATCTTCTGTCATCTACATTGTTTATTCTGGATCTGGTATGATTAATTAAAGAATTGTTCCAGCTGATTGTATTTTCAGGAGAATTTGTATATGAAAAAACTTACCATGGACAGCCGCATCAAAGATCTCTATGCCACGGATACCGGGCATGACATCCTTGCCAAACTCTGTATGCAGGCAGGGATCAGTACAAAGTGGATTGATAATCCTGTGATTGGAAATCTGAAGCTGAAGGCTCTGCAGAAGCCATTGCACAGGGTTCTGGATCCCGGCTTTTTTACGGCACTACTGCAGCTGATCAATGAACATACAGAGCAAAGGCTGCCGGAAAAGAAGGATATAATACATACCTGGTGGAAAGAAGCAGTGTTCTATCAGATTTATCCAAGAACTTTCAATCATGGTACGATTCAGGGCATCCATGAGAAGCTGGATTATCTGAAGTCCCTGGGCGTGGATGCCGTGTGGCTGTCGCCTGTCTATGATTCGCCGATGGATGATAATGGCTATGATATCCGGGATTATCGTAAGATCGCAAAGCAGTTTGGTACGATGGAAGACTTTGATGCCCTGCTTCAAGGCATCCACGCCCATGGCATGAAACTCATCATGGATTTAGTCGTCAATCATACAAGCGATGAACACCGCTTCTTTCAGGAAGCCCTGAAAGATAAGCACAGTCCTT
>JALCHG010000068.1:0-11061 GCA_022644565.1 Solobacterium sp.
GATGTCATGCATCATACATTCCATGATCCTGCTAAGCCCGTCAAGGACAAAGAAAAAGCAAGATATGAGAAACTGCTGAAAGGAGAATAATGATGCTTGCGATCGGGACTGAAGCACCGGATTTTACCCTGAAGGATCAGAATGGAGAGGAACGTTCTCTTCATGACTATCGGGGAAAGAAGGTTGTGCTGTATTTCTATTCCAAAGATATGACGGCCGGATGTACAAAACAGGCATGCGGCTTTGCCCAGCTGTATCCCCAGTTCAATGAGAAGGGAGCGGCTGTGATCGGCGTCAGTAAGGACAGTGTCGCTTCCCATAAGAAGTTTGAACAGAAGTATAATCTGCCGTTTACGCTGCTGAGTGATCCGGAGAAGAAAGTGCTGCAGCTGTATGAAGTATGGCAGGAAAAGAAGATGTATGGAAAGACGGTCATGGGTGTTGTCCGTACGACTTATCTGATTGATGAAAACGGCATTATCATCAAGGCCATGGGTAAGGTAAAGGCGGCGGACAACCCGCAGGATACGCTGGACAGCCTATGAGAATCATCACTGCACCGGCCCGTAAAATGAAGGAAGATGACAGTCTTCCTTTTACTGATCTTCCGGTCTTTCTGAAAGAAACAGAAGAGATTAAAGAGACGATTGATGCTCTGGATTATGAAGGCAAGAAGAGAGTATGGGAATGCGGGGACCGCATTGCCCATGAAAACATCGATCGTTTTGCCCATATGAATCTGTACAGTGCTTTGACCCCTGCCATCCTCTCTTATGACGGCATTCAGTATGCCTATATGGCCCCGGAAGCGTTTGATGAAGCAGAGTTTCAGTATGTACAGAAACATCTGCGTATTCTTTCCGGTTTTTACGGTGTGCTGAAGCCGATGGATGGAGTGGCGCCTTATCGGTTGGAAATCAAGGCAAAGCTGTCGGTTAACGGCTGTAAGGATCTTTATGCATACTGGGGCAATAAGCTGTATGAGGAAGTCAGGGACGAAAGCCATGTAATTGTGAATCTTGCTTCAAAGGAGTACAGCCGGGCCATGAAGCCGTATCTGAAAAGTGAAGATACGTATCTGACATGTGTTTTCGGTGTGAATGAAGGCGGCAAGGTCGTGCAGAAGGGTGTGTATGCCAAGATGGCAAGGGGCATGATGATCCGCTGGATGGCTGAACATCAGATTGAGGATTATCATGATCTGAAGCTGTTTGATGAAGCCAGCTATGCGTACAGTGAGAAACATTCCGATGAAAACCATTATGTATTTCTTAAGAATCCCGAGGATAGCTGATGAATGACAGGATGGTATGTTATTGTAGTGTAGGAAAGAGGATGAAAAGATGAGTCGGATTGTAGAGTTCGGACTGGATAATACCGTTACGATCGAGATGAATGACGGGCAGTCGGTAACACTGCCGATGGACTGTTTCGAGTATGGAAATCCCCGGGAGGGGGATGAAGTGGATGTCTATTCCGTGAATGGAGAAACGAAGATTTATCTGCATCAGGATCGCGCTGAAGCGGGTGATGTGAGGATCTATAACAAGCATATCTTTACGTGGGTGTTCTGTTTTCTATTGGGTGAGCTTGGTGTTGACCGTTTTCTGAGAGGACAGATTGCACTGGGTATACTCAAACTGATCACAATCGGCGGTATCGGCATATGGTGGCTGGTTGACTGGATCGTTGCCTGTGACAAGGCCTATGGCACCGCCTATCGGGATACGGAAGATTTTACCTTTGTTAACGGAAATTATGACAGATAGAAAAACAGCGGAGCGATCCGCTGTTTTCAGTATCCGGCTTTGCGATTGACGATATGTTCCAGAGGCTCATTGTGGAGATAGTGGGACAGGTTTGCCAGCATGATATCAATGATGTTGTCATAGGTAACCGCCGCATTGAAACGGCCGGCAATGTGAGGGGTGACGGTGACGTCCTGACAGGTCCAGAGCGGGTTGTTTTTGGGCAGAGGTTCATGTTCAAAGACATCAAGGAAGACATGGGAGAAGTGATGGGCTTCTGCCATATCGATCAAAGCTGTTTCATCAATGGCGGAACCTCTGCCGACATTGATAAGGATGGAACCTGTTTTTGTCTTTGCCAGTCTTTCTCTTGTCATGACATGGGCTGTTTCAGCAGTGCCAGGCAGAGCCATGGCAATGACATCATAAGCAGACAGAATATCATCCAGCTGATCCATCGTGTACTGATGGCGGTAGAAGGAAGGTTTTTCTTTCCAGGTTCTGCGGATGCCGTCTACTACAGCGCCCAGGGCATGCATACGCTCAGCGTAGGCGGAAGCGATATTGCCCATGCCGATGGTAAGAACGGTAAGGGTGGAGACGGTTTTCACAGAGCCGAGGCTGCGCCAGTCTCTTTCCTTCTGCATCGCGGCATATTCATACAGCTTCTTGATCGCTGCCATGGTACATGCCAGCATATATTCAGAGATGGCTTCGCCATAGGCGCCGGAAGCGTTTGTCAAAGTGACAGATGCCGGCAGATTCAGATAGGCATCTGCCCCGGCTGAATCCAGCTGCAGCCATTTCAAAGAAGAACATGAGTCGAGGGCTGAGACCGGTACGTTGCCCAGGATGACTTCAGCATCCTTCAGCTCTTCGCTCTGAAGATGGTCCCGGTCGACAAAGCGTGCTTCAGGACACAGGGCTGTAAAGCGTGAGCGTATTTCACTGTTTTCAATAGGGATTGCAATAATAACGGACATGTTTGATTCTCCTTTTGTGTTACATCTGGGAAGCGAAAAGCTTCAGGAAACTGACGGCAAAGGCCTTCAGTACATTGATTTTCATGCTTTCAGGTCTGATTTCCTGACACTGTTTCCACGTATCTTCATAGTCCTGTCTGATCCGCAGGATTTCACTGGCATGGGTCAGATAGGTGCCGTTTTCAAAGTGGAGGTAGAGGGAACGGTAGTCGAGGTTGATGGTGCCGACGGTGGCGGTGGTGTCATCTGAGACAAATACTTTGGCATGGACAAAGCCAGGCGTGAATTCACCGATTCTGACACCGCCTTGGGTCAACGGCCTGTAATAGCTGCGGGTAATGTCAAAGATGGTTTTCTTATCCGGTATGCCTGGTGTGGTGATGCGTACATCAACGCCTCTGGCGGCCGCAAGAATCAGAGCGTTGGACATTTCCGTATCGATGATGAGATACGGGGTCATGATCCAGCAGTAGGATCGGGCATTGTTGATGATGTTGATGTAGATATCCTGGGCCGTGATCTGATTGTCGAGGGGTGTTTCCGCATAGGGAGCCACATAGCCATCAGCTGTCTCGATGGTATTTTTCCGTTTGAAGACGGTAAAGTCGCTGTCTTCCTGCCGCAGGGCATTCCAGTGCGTCAGAAACATGACGGTAAAGGACCAGACTGCTTCACCTTTGACGCGGATGATGTTGTCCTTCCAGATGCCGAAGCGTTTCTTCACGTTGATATATTCATCAGCCAGATTTACACCGCCGGAAAAGGCGGTGACACCGTCAATGACCATGATCTTGCGGTGATCCCGGTGGTTCATGATCGTGGAGAGGATCGGGTTGATGCGGTTGAAGGGAATGGCCTTGATGCCTTCCTGTTCCAGTTTCTTTGCATAGTGGAGGGATAATGTGTTCATGGAACCGACATCATCATACAGAACCCTTACATCCAGTCCTTCTTCTGCTTTCTGTTTCAGAATGGCATGAATGCCGTCCCACATCGTGCCCTCTTCAATGATGAAGTATTCCAGGAAGATGAATTCCTTTGCTTTCTTCAATTCTTCCAGCATGACCGGATACCCGTTTTCACCTGAGGGGTAATAGTCATACTGACGGTTTGGATACAGAGGAAAGCCGGCTTTGTTAACAATGTAATGATAAGAGCCGGCAAGGTAAGGATCTTCCCGGCGTGCCTTTTCATAGACGGTTTCATCCTGGAGATAATACTGACGGGCATTGCGGGTGGAAGTGACAAGGGACCTTGTGGTGCGGCTTGTCAATAAGGAAGAGCCCAGCAGCAGATAGAATGCTGTGCCGGCCACTGGAAACAGAAGGACCAGGATGATCCACAGAATGTCAAAGGACAGATGGCGGCTGTGGGAAATCATACTGACGACGATAAACAGAGACAACAGGCGCAGAATGCCTTCAATCCAGGCGGCTTTGTCATCCAGAAACTGGATGAGCAATAGAAACAGAATCAGTTCGATGGCGGCTGTCAGGATCAGAAATACGGTACGGTTGAATAATGTTCTTCTCAGTTTCATAGTGCCTGTATTATAGCATTTGGAGATATCTGTAATGGTATTGAAGGAAAGAATTGCATAAAATAGAAGGCAGAGGTGGAATATGAAGAATATCAGAGTCGCTTCTGTTGTAGAAGCAGTGCTGTTACTGGCAGCAGGTATTTTACTGGTTGTCTTTCCGCAGGCAAGCGCTTCGATTGTCTGTACGATACTGGGGCTGGGAGGCATTATTTTCGGTCTTGCGGAAGTGATCCTTTTCTTTACCCAGGATATGATGAGTCTCATGGATAAGGACAGCTTTGTCACAGGTATGACTTCCGTGCTGATCGGCTGTCTGATTCTGTTCAAGAAAGATCTTGTCATGGATCTGATTCCGGTGATTCTGGGACTGCTTATTCTGATGAGCGGTCTTGTGAAGATCCAGAATGCGATTGTGGCAAAGCGGATTCATTACACGGCAAGCATGTCGTATCTGATTCTGGGGGTGATCTGTATTGTGCTTGGGGCGATTGTCATGTTCGGACTGTCCGGACAGACAGCTGCCAAGACCCTTTTTACGATCATCGGCATTTTCCTGATCTTTGCCGGTGCCAGCGATCTGTATGTGACGCTGTTTCTTTCCGGCAGGTACAGAAAGTTCATGAAGGACTATCAGGATACGGTCATTGATGCAAAGACGGAAAATGAACATGAAGCAGATGAGGATAAGAAATAAGTATGTACAATAACTGGCTTACAATCGGCCCGGTAACCATTCACGGCTATGGGGTGATGATTGCCATCGGTATTCTGATGGCGGTATGGTACAGCGAGAAGATGGCAAAGAAGTACGGCCTGATGGCAGAGAAGATTGACGGACTGGCCATTACGGCAGTATTAGTCGGTTACTTCTTTTCCAAGGTGACATATTGTCTGACGGTATGGGATGAGTTTCTGGCCAATCCGGCAGCGGTACTCGGTTCAGGCGGATGGGTTGTCTATGGCGGTATTATCGGCGGCATTTTCGGAGCCTGGCTGTACTGTCATTTCAACCGCCTGAAGTTCATGGATTACTTCAGCCTGGTCATTCCTTCGGTATCTCTGGCCCAGGGATTCGGCCGTATCGGCTGTTTCTTTGCGGGATGCTGCTATGGAAAGCCGACTGACGGGGCCTGGGGCGTGACCTTCCCGACTGATTCCCTGTGTCCCCTTGGCGTACCGGTCATTCCGACCCAGCTTTTATCTTCGGCGGGTGATTTCATCCTTTTCATGATTCTCTGCCGTATCTATCAGGATGAGAAACACCGTAGTGAAACAAGTGCCTGGTATCTGATTCTTTACAGCATCGGCAGATTCTTCATTGAATTCTTAAGAGGTGATGTGGAAAGAGGCTATGTTGGAAATCTTTCTACTTCTCAGTTCATCGGCCTGTTTGTCATTGCGGCAGGTGTTATACTGTTAGTTGCAGTGAAGCGCAGAGAAAAGGAGACAATCATACAATGAAAGTTGGAATCGCAAATGATCATGCGGCGACAGATATGAAGAAAGCTGTCATGAAGCACCTGCAGGATGAGGGATATGAAGTAGTGGACTATGGCACGGATGGCTATGAATCCGTTGACTATCCGGATTATGCAGAAAAGGTATGTCATGGCGTACTGAGCCATGAAGTGGATCTCGGTATTGCGATCTGCGGTACAGGCGTCGGTATTTCCATTGCCTGCAATAAGATCAAAGGGATTCGCTGTGCCCATTGTTCTGAGACGTACAGTGCAGAGTTCTCCAGACGTCATAATGACGCCAATGTTGTGGCGTTCGGTGCCCGTGTGGTTGGAGAAGAAATTGCCTTCCAGATCGCTGATACGTTCCTGAAGACACCGTTTGAAGGCGGCAGACATCAAAGAAGAGTCGACAAGATCAACAAGCTGGATGAGCGCTGAGCAAACGAAAAATGCTTTCTGAGTCAATTCATCAGAAAGCATTTTTTCGTTTGGATCAGGCTTCTGGCAGGGCAGGTGTATCTGCTTCACCCGGCAGCTTCTTTGTATTGAGGATTTCCATGAACTCTTCACCAGTGATGGTTTCTTTCTCGTATAAGTACTTGGCAATACGATCGAGATCCTCTCTGTGTTCAGTTAACAGATCAATGGCTTTCTTATGCTGTTTTTTGACCAGGGCAACAACCTGATCATCGATTTTCGCAGCCGTATCATCGGAGCAGGCAAGACTTGCGTCACCGCCGAGATACTTGTTATTGATGGATTCCATGGCCACCATATCGAAGTCATCGGACATACCGTACTGGGAAATCATGGCTCTGGCGACTTTGGTTGCCTGTTCAATATCATTGGAAGCACCGGTGGAAGCTTCGTTGAATACAACTTCTTCCGCAGCTCTTCCGCCGGTAATGGTGGCAATTCTGTTTTCCAGCTCTTCCTTTGTATAGAGATAGTGGTTGCCTTCTTCTACCTGCATCGTATAGCCCAGGGCACCGGAAGTACGGGGAATAATCGTAATCTTCTGTACCGGTGCACTGTGGGACTGCAGGGCAGCCACCAGGGCATGGCCGACTTCGTGGTAGGAGACTCTTTCCTTCTCTTTCGGGGTAAGAATGGCATTCTTCTTCTGATAGCCGGCAAAGACAACTTCAATGGATTCTTCCATATCACGCTGGCTGACTTTATCTCTGCCTTCACGGACAGCTCTTAAAGCAGCTTCGTTGACGATGTTGGCCAGTTCGGCACCGGAAGCACCGGATGCCATGCGGGCTACAGTGTTGTAGTTGATGTTATCCTCGGTCTTTACCTTGCGGGCATGAACCTTGAGGATATCCTCACGTCCCTGCAGATCCGGCAGTTCGACCGGCACACGTCTGTCAAAGCGGCCCGGTCTCAGAAGAGCGGGATCAAGGGATTCAGGACGGTTTGTGGCAGCCAGGATGATGACGCCTGTATTGCCTTCAAAACCATCCATTTCCGTTAACAGCTGGTTGAGGGTCTGCTCACGTTCATCATTTCCGCCGAGATTTCCGGTATTACGCTTGCCGCCGATGGCATCGATTTCATCGATGAATACGATACACGGCGCTTTTTCCTTGGCCTGCTTGAACAGATCTCTGACCTTGGAAGCACCCATACCGACAAACATTTCCACGAATTCAGAACCGGAGATGGAGAAGAAAGGTACATTGGCTTCACCGGCAACGGCTTTCGCCAGCATGGTTTTACCTGTTCCAGGCGGACCGACTAACAGAATGCCTTTCGGCATGGTGGCGCCGATCTTCTTGTATTTGCCCGGATCATGAAGATACGTAACGATTTCCTGCAGGGATTCCTTGGCTTCATCTTCACCGGCGACATCGCTGAAGCGGATGCCTTCCTGTGACTTGACGTAGACACGGGCATTTGATTTGCCCATATTGAAGGCCATGGAGTTGCCGCCTCCTCCGGCCATACGGCGCATCAGATAGCTCCATAATGCCCCGGCGATGACCAGCGGCAGGATCCATTCCAGTAAGAAAGTAACGATCGGCGACTGTTCTTCCTGAATATCAGCTGTAAAACTGACATCGTTGTCAGACAGTCTCTGCACAAGATCCGGATCTTCCATCTTGCCGGTCTTGTATATGGTACTGTCTCCTTTGAGCTGGTAGAGATAGTAGTTGTCATACTCTTCTACCTTTTCCACCTTGCCGTCGTTGGTTTCGGTAATGAAGTCACTGTAATTCGCCGTTACAATACGGGATTCCTGTATGCTCGGCATCAGAAACAGGTTGACCATCATCAGGATGATCAGGATGATCGAGAAGTAGTAGATCATCGGCCTTTTCTGATTGTTGTTCTGGTTATTAAGGTTGTTGATAATAATCACCTTCTTTCGGTTTCACATATATTAGCACAGCAGACGTTAGAGTGCTAAATGAATTTATGTGAAATCATGGGATGAACCCATGTTTTCTTTTTACAGATTAACACGGATTGCATGGAAATGCTGAAATAATGATTTATACCATATATCTGCATTCATTTTGTCCTTAAAGAGAACTGTTTTCAGAGCTGCTCTGGCTGCCGGCGTATGAGCAGTCAGCCCTTAATGCAGTGCCTGTGTCTGCTGCGGCTGACACCAGATCATATAATCTTCCGGCCGAAACTGTCTTTCTGCAAAAAGACAATACTTTGCAATTCAGTCCGAATTCTGGCTGAAGCCATCATTCAGGGCAATTCATACATGCATGAAAAAAAGAAAAAACCGCATCAATATGCGGCTTATCATGGTCGGGATAACGGGACTTGAACCCATGACCTCTTCGTCCCTAACGAAGCGCGCTACCAAACTGCGCCATATCCCGGACAGCTCTATAAACATAACACTTTACAGGAATGTGTGCAAGAATGAAATTTTTGGATAAGACGAGAATCATTGTGTATAATCTTGAAAAAGGATAAAAGGGAAAGTGTCATGGAAGACAGATATTTTACAACGAGTGATGGTGTGAAGCTGCACTATCTGGAAGAAGGAGACAGTTCCAGTACGATTATCGTACTGCCTGGCATGGGTGAAAATGCCGATACGTATCAGAATATCATGCATGTACTGAGTGAGGATTATCATGTGTATGTGCTGGATTACAGAGGACATGGCAGGAGTGAGAATGGTACGGAAGGGTATCATATTGAAAGACTGGCCAAGGATGTCTATGAGTTATTAGATAAGGCTGCGATCGGCTATTTCTCTCTGGTATGCCATGGCATGGGCAATGCAGTAGCCTGGTGTCTGTTTGAACTGTTCGGCCAGAGAAGAGTCAGACAGTATGTGCTGGTAGAAGGGGCGCCGGCCAGAATGACGGATGATCGCTGGAGTCAGGATGAGGCGCTGATGTACCGTGGAAAAAGAGAAGTACCGGCCTATATTGCTGAGAAGCAGCTGGATGCTTTTGCCGGAGAACAGCCGGAAAGAAGAGATATGATTGCGGATCTTTATCATGACTATGTGGTCAGAGACTGGAGACGTGAGATCTGCGGCATCCATAAGCCGACACTGATTGTTATGGGACAGGAAAGCGATTTTGCCCAGCAGGAGCTGTGGAACTGGCTGACGGAACATATTCAGGGTTCAAAGCTGGCTGTACTGGATGGCGGTCATGATGTACATCTGGATAATACGGAAGCGTTTGTAAAAGAAGTCAGGAAGTTTGTGAAGTGAGGAAAAGCGGCAGAGCGAATCTGCCGCTTTATTTGTCTTCAGCCTGTTTCTGACCGTACATTGATGCGGGGCATGAAAAGAAAAAAGCGTCCCCGATGCGCCAATGTCAGTAAGTTAAGATATGGCATTGGCTGCAGGCATACTGATCGGTCATTTTGTCCCGGCAGTACCAACGGTACTGGGGAAACTGGAAGTCGCAGAAATTTCCATCTCGATTGCTGTTCTGATCTGGATCATGATCTACCCGATGATGATCAAGGTGGATTTCCAGAGTATCCGGGAAGTCGGAAGAAATCCGAAGGGACTGTTTGTAACGTGGATCGTTAACTGGCTGATCAAGCCATTTACCATGTATGGCTATGCGTATCTGTTCCTGTTTGTCATCTTCCGGAATTTCATCACACCGGATCTGGCTACGCAGTATCTTGCCGGAGCGGTACTGCTCGGCGCAGCACCATGCACGGCGATGGTGTTTGTCTGGAGCACACTTGTCAGAGGAAATCCGGCATATACGGTTGTTCAGGTGGCAACCAATGACCTGATTATCCTGATCGCATTCGTGCCGATTGTGAAGTTCCTGCTTGGTGTGTCGAAGGTATCGGTTCCTTACAGCACTTTGTTTGTCAGCATTTTTCTCTTTGTGCTGATTCCTCTGGTGGGTGGCATCCTGACCCGGATCACGGTCACGAAAGACAAAGGAAAAGACTATCTGGAGAATATATTTGTCCATAAGTTTGATCATGTGACAACCATAGGTCTGCTTCTGACACTGATCATCATCTTCAGCTCGCAGGCAGAAGTCATCCTGGGCAATCCGTTCCACATCGTGCTGATTGCTGTGCCGCTGATCATCCAGACATTTGTGATCTTCTTCCTGGCTTATGGGGTATGCAGAGCGATAAAGCTTCCGTTTGATGTAGCTGCACCAGCCGGAATGATCGGAGCTTCCAATTTCTTTGAACTGTCTGTTGCAGTTGCCATCGCACTGTTTGGCACGACAAGTCCTGCGGCACTGGCTACTGCGGTAGGTGTTCTGACAGAGGTGCCGGTGATGCTCACGCTTGTAAAAATCGCAAATAGAACGAAGGGATGGTTTACCTATGGCAAATAAGAAAGTGGCCTTTATCTGTACACACAATGCCCGCAGAAGCAGATTGATCCGAATGCGGTCCGGATTATGAAAAATGAATTCGGCATTGACATGAGCGGTCAGTATTCAAAGACTGTTCAGGATATCCCGAAACCGGACATAGCGATTTCCATGGGATGCGGTGTCAGGTGTCCATATATCGGCAGGGCGTTTGATGATGACTGGGGACTGGAAGATCCAGCCGGAAAATCAGATGAAGCGTATCTGGCTGTCATTCAGCAGATCCGCTTCATCTGTTTTTCTTACTGCCATAATAAATTTCTCCTCGCATCACGGAATCTATCCAGATCCGCTGCCATGCTCGCACCCTCATCCAGAAGATTCATCCTACCATGTGCCGACTATCTTATAAATCAGAAGATCGTTTCTTCGCCAAGCAGGAAATCCAGCACATTGATATGACGAATGCCGTTTTCATCCGTGAATGACGCCGGAATATCCCGACGCATGATGATTTTCTCAAAGAAGTCATTCGTCAGT
>JALCHG010000069.1:0-10985 GCA_022644565.1 Solobacterium sp.
ATGTTCCTCATCATTCCAGTCAAAGTCCGCATTATCATCATCGATCTCTTCTTCTCTGTTTTCATACGGGATGTTATTGGCATCACACCAGTCTCTGGCCAGATTCATATAGTATTCATCCTGAAACGCATACCAGTCATCCAATAGACCGAATCTTTCGCACGTCCCTCTGAATCTTCTGAACGCACCTCTGCCTTTGATACTGTTGCCCAGCCATTCCTTTGCCTGTCCATCTGCCAGAGAATCAATGAATTCCTCCATGATGTGATAATCATTGATATCATACTTGGAAGGCAGCGGAACAAGATCTTCCTCATCTTCCTGTTCCTCTTCTTCTTTTTCATATGGTCCATACCACTGGAAAGTCTCATCCGCCCGATTGTAATAGCCGATGTTCTCATCACTTACCATCTGCATCGCATCTGCCGCATCTCTTAAATTCAATGTCATGATTCAATACCTCTTTTCTCTATTCTACCGCAATCAGAAAATCCCGCAGGAAATCCTGCGGGATTAAAGATCAATTCATTCTTTTCTTTCTTAACAGTACCGCAGCCAGCCCCAGTGCTGCTATCACAAACAGTCCCAGCCAAGCAGAATTGTCCGCCACACCGGTATTCACCGTAGTGCTTGACTGTGTCTCTTTTGGCTGTTCCTGACTGTCTGATGTCTTTGTCACCGTTTCCTTATTCTTATCCGGACGAGGTGTCTCAGTACCATGATCCGTCTGATGATTCTTTGTTTCATCATCAGGTTTATGAGGATGATCCTTCGTATGGTTATTATCATGCGGATAGGTATGGGTGCCAGCCTTCTGATCAACCATAGTCAGTTTATATTCCGCTGTCATACGGCTTTCTTTCCATTCTCCATTCACCTTTTCATAGAAAACCAGAGAACTGTCATACTGGTTAAGACTAAATACAATATCCTCAGCTGTATCATAGCCATCCGGTGCCGATACTTCATGGAGAACGTACTTCGTATTCACATCCAGTGCAATCTTTTCATTTTCATTAAACCATCTGCGATACGACTTCACTGTACCATCCGTCTTCCATTCTGCCATCACTCTGCCTGTACTCAGATCTTTGATCTGCAGCACAGCACCGGCCAGTGGCTGACCATTTTCATTCGTTTTAACCACATCAAGCTTTGTGACATCATCCGTGACATTGCTGAAGGAATCAGCTGAGAGAATACCATCAAACCTTGTACTGTCCTCAGGCTGAATGATACCGACATAGCTGTAGTTTCCAGCCGGCAGAGAAATGCCCTTCAGAACACCATTTACGATTTCCAGTGTGCCGGATGCCGGACTGACAACAGTACCGTCATCATTCATAATTACAAGACGCAATGCACTGCTATCAAAATCATTAAGTGCAATACCGACATCACTCTGGATATACAGCTGTCCGCCTGTCAGGGCCGCATCTTTCATGAAAGACGTATGATAAAGCACAAGACTTCTGAAACCGCCGATTCTTGCGGATACATTTGCCTGCATAGCATCGCTGAAGGCACTCCCTGTCACACTGACAGCAAGACTATTGACTTCTTCGGTCTTTCCAATTACCGCTGCCGTAACTCCATCAGTGTGCCCTTCTGCCTTCGCTTCACCTGTGCCTGCACTCAGACTGGCAAGATCTGTCTGTGTCTGCTGCACTTCTGTCCGTGCGGCAGTACTATGAACATTCCCCGCATCATCCAGCAGCTCGGCAATGCCATTGACAAACTTTACACTAAACGGCTTACCGGCATCAGGATCCACTTCGTGACCAGTCGGCGCAGTAATTTCCTTAAGGTAGTACTTCACACCTTCCTCAAGCTTTGTGAAATACATATTGCCACCCGCATCACTTGTCTCTTTCTCAACAAGCTCATTGGTATCAGCTTTATAAAGACCATAAGTCGTATTCATCAGCGGATCATAAGGTGCCTGGCGTGATCTCTTCTGCACTCTGAACCTGAGTTGTTTCGGTGTATCGTCGTGATGTTCCTCTTTCCGCCTGTCTTCCACAAGAAGAACGCCTTCTTTATTGATATTCGTCGTTGTCTTATCTTTATCAATCTGACCATTCTGATCCAGTGTGAATGTTGTATCTGTTGTCAGGTTGTAGCCTTCAGGAGCAACCGTTTCACGCAGCGTATATGTCACACCTGTCTTCAGCCCCGTTACTTCATGACCGTTCTTCTCTGTTTCTGCTTTGGAATCCCACTCTTCTACAACCTTATCATTTCCAGTTTCGTCTTTTGTAAGGACCTGGATATGTGCTCCAGAAAGTTCATGTTGATCCGTAACGTCAACCTTGCTGATTCTAACAGATGCAATACCGTAAGTATTAGTAAGGGTGTAATTATTTTCGCTTGTTGCACAACCTGAAACACTGTATCCATTCGGAACATTTTCTTCTTTTACAGAATATGTAATTTCGTTTCCATCCGTATCATAGGCAGGAAGGTTCTTAAATGTATAGGTCCAAATTCCATTTGCACCTTCTGTAACAGTTACAGCATTCACATATGGATCAACTTCGTACTTTTTATCTCCCTGATATAACTGCAGTTGAATGTTTTGAGGTCTGTTGCTGCTATCATCATTAGTCCATTTCTTTTTTACCGTTATAGACTTTGTCTTTGTATTAGTTATAACAAAACCGTCAGCCATAGATCCACTTACAGAAGACACATAGCCATTAGGGGTATCTACTTCTTTAACGGTATATTTAATAGCGTTACCTGAACTATCATTCTTTGGAATATTATTCCATGTATACTCCCAGTTATTATCATTACTTAAGACAATTTTTTCACCTTTAATATTTCCATTAGCATACAACTGAACGTTGACTGGCTGTCTGTTAGCAGCATCTTTTCCATCATTCCAGCTTTTAGAAACATGGACACCGAAGACACCGAACTTTCTGTCTTTAATACGTATTTCATCGCCATCAAAGTAAATATTATTACTGTAATCAGCTTTTTTACCAATAAGGAATCTGTATTTTGTCTGATCATTCTCATAACCTTGAGGGGCAGCGGTTTCAACCAAATATAAGTATTGCTGGCTTTGCGCATACCTATTTAAAGTCCAGCCATCCTTCTCCGAATCACCCATAATCTTAACAGTACCGTCTGAACCCGTTGTAAAAGATTTCAGCTCTTTCCCAAGGCTATCGCCATTTGCTTCATAAAGCGTAAAGGTTGCACCGGGAAGCCCCTTTGCTTCATTGTCAGCATCACATTTGTATAGCGTAATATAGTAATTGGTCGCTGTGCCTCCTGATTCTTCATCAAAAGTCAATGTTTTATTATCAGATGCACTTTGTCCATTGAAACATGCTGTATTTGAAACCTGTTCGCCAGACTCGATTGCACGTCCTTTATAAGTAATAACCACCTTTGAAGAATCCGGAATAGTAAAAGTTATCTTATTCCCATTTGTTTTCCAGCTGACATCGGAATTCTGTCCGCTTCCTGAAACTGCAGCTTTAATAGACGTATATGATATGGCCAAATTACTGAAAACATCTGTAATCGTCAGCGGTCTACCATCATTTAGGCATGCTGCATTCTCATTTAAAGTTATCTGATAATTCAGCTCTTTCCCGTTACTTACATTAGATGTTTTGTTAACTTCTTGATAAACATATGTCGTATCTGCCCCGCTTTTATTGCCATTGCATGAAGCAGTATTACTGAACTTCAATGATCCATTACTATTCTTCAATGCGTTGTAAAAATCCTTATTATCCGGCAATGCTTTCAGAGAATATTTAACAGACAGGAATGAATAATTTTTAGTTTTTTGAATATGGAGTGTTACTGTCTTTGTTCCATCGTCATTGTTTTTTTCTTTCGTTATATTTACGCTTCCAGCAATATATCCCTGGTACCATTGATTCTCATCACTGCCATAAAGCGCACCATTTTTGAATGACAGATATGATGGGAATGTGTCATTTACAAAAAAGGAATCAGGGACATTGCCATTGAGAGCCAGTTTATATGGAAACACTACTGCATTGCCTCTCCACTGTCCATCGGTATAAACAGGTTCCAATATAGTATTTTCGTTGCTCTTCTTAAATGTAAAAGGCTCATGTGGTATTGCTGATGCTGTAGCAGTTATTATGTCATTCAAATTCGCTGTATTTTTATGATCCTTTTGCCACGTAGCAATTTTCACCCAATCCTGATTTACGTTTGTAGTCAGCCTGATCGTGATGGTTCTTTCTTTGTCACTGGCAAGCAAGCCAGGCACCCATTTATTATTTACTGACTTACTAAAAGTTATGACTGCTTTATCGTTTGATTTAGTTATTTTTGAACGTTCTTTATCATTGTCTATACCTTCAATAGAAATATCTCCATTTAATGTATCGATATATTCACCGGTGTTGGGATATATATCCGTAACAACAGCTTTATCCAGGCCCTTTTTTGGTATCTTCAGGCTGATCTTCCAAGTTATTGTTTTTCCGTCATCATTCCTCTCAACTTCTTTGGAAAGAGAAACTTTATTTTCGTCTCTTGGATTAATAGATGCATTTGAAGTTGCAGAATTGCCCTTGTTATCATCGACTGTATTGCCGGCATCAGTCGTTGCAATCAAGTCATTTGCATTTGCTTTTGTATAGTAGTCAAATGTGTAAGAGTATTCCAGATCATTACCTGGAATTGTATAAGTCCAACTTTTAGAGTCGGATTGAGGTGTAATCGTTTTTGTACGAATTTCATTTCCGCTATGATCTTTTACAGTAACAGTAACATTACCCGAATACTCCTGCGGCACTTTATCTGTATTTGTCAGAGTATCCGTTATAGTATTTCCTTTAACTGAAATTAATGCATCAGAGTTATAAGTAATTGTCCATGGAATGGTCACATAACCATCTTCTCCCGCCTGCGGTTGTCCGTGGTTCTTTGAAAGAGTTGGTGTAAAGTCAATTGATATATCTTTTGAATCAGATCCGCTTTCTGTATTATTCTCTCCTTTACCCTTGAAACTGTTTTTAACAGTAACTATCTCTTTCTTCTGATCATTTTCCGTAATCCCATTTATATTAGGAATTGCTGCATACTTGATTGTGATGGTTTCACCATCTGACATATCAAATTTCTGACTATCACCCGCAGTAAATGTGCTCGATCCTTTTTCAGGTGTAATAGTAGGAAGATCAGTTCTAACATAGTTACTGCTTATTTCAAGTGGTGTTCCATCAAAATAGGCATTTTTCAGTGTATCAGATATACTCACACCTTTCGAGGTGCCCTTCGATGTAAGAGTCACTGTATACGTAAGCTTATTGCTGTTTTTATCATAGCTTCCGCCTTTGCTGGCTGTTAAAGTCCCGTCATTGCTTAACGTTATAGATGTTTTCTTATTATTACCCCAATCAATAACAGTTTGCTGATCAGAAAAACTCGCATAAAATGATATATGTATATTTGCATTTTCCGCTGAATTCAACATCCTAAAGTTTTCATCATTCTTCCAGCCTGTAATTGTCAATTTTCTATCTTTAACAGAGTAATAACAAACAGCACTATATACAATTCCGCCAATTGACACATCCACGTTTGTCTCACCATTGTCAAATTCTCTTGCTGTAATTCCAGAAGGCAGATTATATGTCATCGATTCCGTAGCATTAGTTGTAAACTGTTTCTCTTCTGTCTCCGAAAAACTAATATTCACTTTATAATATGAGCCTTTAGAAAGCTTATAAGCCCCACTGCTGTCCTTCTCTACTTCCCCATCATTAAGTTTTTTAATTGAAGTTGCACCATCGGTAAGTTCATTCAGCGTATCTGACGGTTTCCAGGTATTAGCAGGCAAAGTATTTGAAGCTGCACCAGCCACATAACTGACAAACGGAGAGAATGTTTCTGTCATAAAGCTTGCACTTGTTACACATGTGCCATCCATGCTTAAAGCATTCTGATAGACATCCACCTGTCCATCATCCTTCAGATGCGCTTCACCCTGCATAGTGATATCAGAACCTTCCGGCATTCCCATATCAGACGGTTCTTTATACTGAATCGAAACAGCTGTGCTGCCATCTGGTTCGAACCTCTGCCCATTATTATTCATGAAGTAGATGTCATAGCCTATGCCATACAAAATATCATCTGTCTGAAGGGTTGCTGAAATGCTTGCAAGTGCCTGGTTCAGCTGTTCCTGACTCAGAACATCCGCATGCAGTTCTGTACCGTCCGGTATATTACCCGACGCAGTTACAGTCGCGAGACCGTCGTTTGTATCTGTACTTAGTGTTGTGACAGCCTGTTCCTGTACCTGCGGCTGTACTTCCGGATTCTGATCATAGAAAAGTGTGACAGAAAGACTGTCCGTCAGTTCTGTCTCTGCCCCATCTGTTACAGCATAGTAATGAAACCGCAAAGCACCTTCTTCATTTGCTTCCGTTTTCTGTTCCAGCTGCTGGGCATCCATGCCGTTAATCTGTGCATGACTGTATGAATAACCATCAATACTCTGTGCCAGATCAGCCAGTGTAATAATGCCATCATCATCTCCAAAGATAATCGGATCAAACTGAGCAAGCACATTGCCTGCTCTATCCATAGCTGTTACAGATGCGGAATCGATCTTGCTGACAAGTACAGGTTCCTGCGTAACTTCCTTCTGTACATCTGAAGATGATGTTCCCCCATCTTCAGCTTCTACCGGTATACCTCCCTGCAGAGTAAAACAGCTCAGTGACATCATGACACTGAGAACACCTGCCAAAGCTTTTCTTCCAGCTATATGCATCGAATTATGTTTCATGTGATTATGCCTCCCATCTATCCCATAATCATGTAGTTCATTCACTATGCATGCCATTATGAATGTAACCGCTATCAATAAGTGTATAGTCATCGGCTTTTTGTGACAATATTTAGACATTGTTTTCGTAATCTTTTCGTTTATATCGCAATGTTAAAAATAACAATTTTTTGACAGGATAGGTTCAGCATCAAAAATAGGGAGCACCGTACAGATGCTCTCCTTAAAGCATTTCAGTAATGAATTTCCCCGGGGAAAGCCTCAAGCGTCCACTGGACGCTTGCCCGGAAGGCACAGCCTTCCGGCCGGGGTATCTTTTTTAATGCGGCGATCACATTTTGAAATACAACTGTTTGTACGAATTTTGTGTACCTTGATTCTTCACATATTCTCGAATCGTATTTTCATTAACGTTTTTTCCAACTGTTGATACAAAATGGTACACAAGATTCGAAACATTATGAGCACTATGTACATATTCACTTGAACTCATTCTTAATCGCCGCCTCTCGCAGAAATTATACGCCTCATTCTTCGGCGTAATTCACTTGCCCAGCACAGCTTGTGCAAGCGAAATCTGCTTGAGCACCATCGCGGCAAGCCGCGGGGAATTCTCCATCCCACTACTCCTTCGCTTACGCTACGAAGTTATTAAATTTCAGATCTGCTGCGGACTGATGCTTTCCCGCATTGATGCTTCATGCTTTGCCGGCATGAGCCAGCCGATGATAAAGCCGATCACCGCCGGAATAATCCAGCATAGATCCGTGCAGGGCGGAATGGATGTCACAGCCCTGGAAAGGAAGGGAATATTGAAACCCGCTGAAGACAGAGAATAGATTACAGACACAATACCGGTAAAGAGAATAGACATCTTATATACATTCTCATGTCCCTTCAGCTTCTCATCCGCCAAGCCAAGAATCACTAACACAATGGCAATCGGATACATGGCATTGAGAATCGGTACGGAGATGGCAAGAATCTGATCCAGTCCGACAACCGACATGAAGAAAGAAGAAATGGTAAACAGCGCAACCCATCCCTGATAGTTCATTCTGGAAATGGAAGCGAAGTATTCCGAGCAGGAGCACAGCAGCCCAATACAGGTTGTCAGACATGCAAGAATATAGATCACCGCCAGCAGGATCAGCCCCGGTGTGCCGAAAAGATAGGCAACGATATTGGTCAGAACATTGGCACCGTTGGTCGCTTCAGCAGAGATCGCAGCAGATAAGGCACCGACATGGGCCATGAAAGCATAGACAACAAGCAGCAGAAGACCGGCAATCCATCCGGCAATAACCGTATAGTGCACAATGTCTTTCTTATCCTTCACACCCTGATCCATGACATTCAGCGCAATGATGTTGCCGAAGTTAAGCGCCGCCAGCGTATCCATAGTCAGATAGCCGTCAAGAAATCCCTGCAGCGTCTGGGAAGAGGCATAGGCACCGTCTGGCTCAGTCAGAGGACCGTCCACATTGACAAAGCAGACAATCGCAACCACAAGCATCAGACCAAGCAGAATCGGGCCGAGAAACTTGCCTAATGTATCCGTCAGCTTATCAGGTCTTGCGCTCAGGAAATAGGCAATGGCAAAGAAAACAAGCGAATAGGCAATGCGCATGCCCATGGTCACATGGCCTACAAAGGGAATTACCGCCATTTCAAAGGACACGGCAGCGTTTCTTGGAATGGCTAAGCCTGGTCCAAGGGAAAGGAAGACTAAAATCGTAAACAGCGTGGCAAATCTCTTGCCAACTCTAGAAGCAAGATGCGGCAGATCCGCGAACTTGGCAATCACAATAACGCCTAAAACAGGAAACAGAATGGCGGTAATGCCGAAGCCAAGCATGCCCTTCCAGGTTTCAGTTCCTGCCTGAAAACCCATGAAAGGCGGGAAGATCAGGTTGCCTGAGCCGAAGAACATGGAAAACAGGGTAATCCCAATCGCGATCGATGTCATTGTACTGAGTTTCTTCTTCATTTGATTTCTCCTTTGGATAAAATAAATGCATCGCCTCTATTTGAGACGATGCATGCATTTCCACCGCGGTACCACTCAGCTTGTGTATCAGATCCGATACACCACTCATCCGGTTCCAACAAACCGTAGAACTGTAACGGGTTCACCCGTGCGCAATTACTTGACCTTCACCGCGCCTGCTCAGAAGTGACATCAGAAGAACGCCACGTATCCCTTCTCACCAGCCAGGGACTCTCTGCAGCGATAAACATTCTTCTTTTTCTTCCTCAATGCTTTTTACAATCTGTATGGTAAGCGCATTCATCTGCTTCGTCAAGCCTTTTTCCAAAGGAATTATGACAGCAGACCCGTTTCTGTTTCAGAAAATCTTTCTGCCGCACGGCCATGCATTTCCTTTTAAAATCCATCATGGAAAACGGTGTTTTGCCGGCTGATAATGGTATGATAAGGACAGAACCTGTTTAAAAATAATCATGGAGGCTATATGAGCAAAGAAAAGAAAGAGGATAAGCAGCTGCGCAAGATGGAAAAGAAAGCACCCAAGCCGGCAGTCATCTTTTCCTTTGACGGAGCAGTCATGGAAACAGAACCTGCCATGGCAGCCACCTACAGACATGTATTTGCCGTCTTCGGCACCGGCCGTGAAATGACCCCGGAAAACTTCCAGGAAATCATCCGCGGCAATACCGCTGACATTCTGGCCAAGTATCTTCCCAAGGCAGATACCGCCCAGGCGCTGGAAGAGTTCAGCAGCTATCAGTCCCGGCATCTGATTGATCTGATTCAGCCGATGCGCGGGGTTACGGATCTGTTAGTATGGCTGAAGGACAACGGCTATAAGACCGGTATTGTCTCCGCCCGCAAGCGTTCGGAAATTGTAGAACTGCTGCGTCATACCGACATCGACTCCTATTTTGATGTCATTATCGGCAGCGCCGGACACCTTGACGAAAGATCTGATGCCCTTTTGAAGTGCTGCCATCTGATGGATGCCAAGTCATGCGTCTTCATTACCGACAGCGCATCCAACATCATGGCCGGCGTAGCTGACGGATGCTTCACAATCGGTATTGTCTCCCATCCTTCCCGCACCATCGATCTGCAGGAAGCCGGCGCCGGATTCCTGACGAAAGATTATAAGGAAATCAGGAAGCTGCTGGAAGGCGAACCTCTGTGGCTTGCTTACTCCCTCAACTATGATGAGGAAACCCTCAAAGCACTGAAGAAGAAGGCCAAGCAGGCCAAGAAAGAACGCAAGGAAGCCAAAGAAGCCGCCAAGCGCATGCTGGATGATAATTACGAAATCAAAGAAGATCTGCCGGAAAAGAAAGAACAGCCTGCCAAAGCTTCTTCTAAGAAAAAGCCCGCTGAAAAGACAGAGCCGAAGCCAAAAAAGAAAGCTGCCCCTGCTTCTAAAGCAAAGAAAACAAAGACAGCCTGAAAAAAATCGTGGGATTTAAATTTCCACGATTTTTCTGTCTCAGCCTAAATGTGCTTTGATGAACTTGGCAACGCCTTCTGCGTCCAGCTCATACTTATGCATCAGTGCATCCGCAGGTCCGCTCTCGGCGTATCTGTCCTGAATGCCGATTCTGTGTACTCTATTGGTATAGGTCTCACATGCAATCTCTGTAATCAGTGATCCAAGCCCGCCGATCACATTATGCTCTTCAGCTGTGAACACCGTATCAAACTGTTTCAGTACAGCCTTGATTCCTTCTTCATCACACGGCTTGATCCGGCATACATCAACTACTTCAAGATCAATTCCATCCTTCTTCAGCAGTTCAGCTGCGCCTAATGCACTCTGTACCATCACACCGCAGGCAAAGACTGCCGTTGTCTTACCAGGTCTGATGATATTGACCTTTGTCACATCAATCGCTTCACCTTCACTGTATACATCGCCTGCCGCAGATCTTGAAAGTCTCACATAGCTCGGTTCCTTTGTTCCGGCTACGTATCTTACCGTGGCACTGGCCTCTGCCGCATCACACGGTACATACACTTCCATGCCTGGAATCACCCGCATCAATGCAATATCTTCAATCGCCTGATGGGATACGCCATCTTCACCTACGGTAATACCGGCATGAGTCGCACAGATCTTTACATTCAGATGCGGATACGCAACGCTGTTTCTGATCTGTTCCCATGCTCTGCCTGCCGCAAACATCGCAAATGTGGAGGCAAAGG
>JALCHG010000070.1:0-10919 GCA_022644565.1 Solobacterium sp.
ATCTTTCGGCTTCTGGATCCATCAGATCGAACTGTCAGACTTTTGTACTTGACATGCGATCCAATTTAATTTGGTCACCGATATTATAAAGACTTTCTTTTATAATGCTTCATCATTTCATAGAAATAGAAAATGCGGTGCCAGATGCTATGGGCTCATCTGACACCGTTCATTGAGAGGAAGCTTCTTATTTCTGCTGTGTCTGTCTGTCCTTGTTTTCCGGGTTTCTTAAGGAATGGGCCCAGATTTCATCTGCGACAGGCTTCCAGTCTCTGGCATACTGTTCTGTCTTCTGACAGAGATGTTCAGCTGTTTCAGGTTCCTGCAGATCAGTGGAATGTGCACCGGCTGCTTTGACCATTTTCGTCAGTCTGCCGGAGTTTTCCAGCATTGGACATGGTCTTAACATATTCTTATTGAATGGCTGATTGTCATGATACTGCATGAACATTGGTGACTGCAGAGCTTCAAGCAGTGTCTTTTCTCTGATATTGGAATCAGAATAATGGATAATGACACAGGGATCACAATCGCCATTAGCATTGATATGCAGATATCTTCTGCCGCCGGCAATACAGCCGCCGACATATTCCGCATCATTCTGGAAATCCATGGCGTAAAGCGGCTTTTCCACTCTGAACTTTCTGATCCGGCGGTAGATTTCAATACGCTGTTCAGGGGTTGGCATCAGCTGCGGGGTTGCATCCATTCCGACCGGCATGAAGTGGAAATACCAGACAAAGTAGGCACCCATCTCAATCATGGAATCATAGAATGCTTCACTGGAGATCGAATCCCAGTTGGCACTGGTATAGCAGCAGCTGATACCATAAGGCAGGTGCTTGCTCTGCAGCAGCTTCATGGCACGTCTGACAGAGTTGTACACACCCTTCCCTCTTCTGCCGTCGGTCGCTTCTTCATCGCCTTCCAGAGAAATAGCCGGAATGAAGTTGCCTACTCTCAGCATTTCATTGGCAAAGTCTTCATCAATCAGAGTTGAATTGGTGAAGCACAGGAAAACACAGTCATTATGCTTCTCACAAAGCCGGATCAAGTCTTTCTTTCTGACCAGAGGTTCGCCGCCGGTATAGATATACATGTAAATACCAAGTTCTTTGCCCTGGCGGATAATATTGTCGATCTCATCATAGCTGAGATTCAGACGGTTTCCGTATTCAGAAGCCCAGCAGCCGGTACAGTGCAGATTGCAGGCACTGGTCGGATCCAGCAGGATCGTCCAGGGAATGTTGCAGTTGTATTTCTTACGCATTTTCTCCTGCTTCTGCCAGCCGAAAAGACCGGCATTGACAAAGAAGTTGGAGAGAAAGATTTTTCCGACATGCGGATCAATATCTTTGAAAATTCTTCTCACATACGGATAATACGGATGCGTCGGATCCTCGATTGCTTTTCTGACATCTGCTCTCTGGCGGACGAACTCACCGCCGGAAAAGCGGTCTGCCCAGTCCATCAGCTGCGGCATGACTTTTTCCGGATCCTCATAAAGTTTATCAAACATTTTTTCGACGCCGAATTTTGTCGCCGATTGTACTAGTCCCATCTGGCAGTACTCCTTTCATACATGCCCTATTCTATCGTCAGGCTGCTGTATTGCGATTGACAGTTGAAAAGGCTGTGTAAAGCTTTTGTATGCCAGAACATTTTCAGATGTATGAAATTGTTACGGATAAAAGATAAAGTAAAAGAAGGATCAGGAATCCTTCTTGGAATGACGTTCTTTCAGTGATTTTACTTTGAGATTGGAGAAGTCATCACTGTCTGTTTCACCAGGATGATATGCACTGTATGCCCTGAACATTTCATTGTTCTGTACATGGGTATAGATTTCTGTTGTTCTGACATCCGAATGGCCGAGCATTTCCTGGATGCTGCGCAGATCAGCGCCGTTCTGTAAAAGATGGGTGGCATAGCTGTGGCGCAGTTTATGGGGAGTGATATGTTTCTGAAAGCCCAGTTCAGTATCTTTGCGGGCAATCAGACGCTGTATATACCTTGGATCAACCGGATGACCAAGATGATTGATGAAATAGATGGTGGAATGCTTCTTACAGAACAGCGGGCGTACTTCAGTCAGATATTTCTTCTGCAGTCCCTGGGCACCGCTGGGGATCGGAACGATTCTTTCCTTGTTTCCTTTACCGAAGACTCTGATCTTGCCGGTTTCCAGATCCACTCTGTTGATATCCAGACTGCATGCTTCCGAAACACGCAGACCGCAGGAATAAATCAATTCCAGAATAGCGTGATCCAGCAGCTGACGCGGATCACTGTCATCAAAAGATGTCATCAGTGCCTTGATTTCTTCCTTTGTACAATAGACCGGCAGTACTTTCTGGTTTTTATGGACCGTCAGATTGATGCTTGGATCTTCTTTATTGAAAAGAAAAGATAAATAGAAATGGAAAGAGTGGATGGCTGCCGCCATACGGGCGCTGCTGCTGGAAGCTTTCTGCTCTGATTCTTCCTGCATGAAATCACGAATTTCATCATAAGTGATATCATCTGTATCTACGATGCCGTCTGCTTCAAGATACTGCAGATACTGTTTCAGATCAGAGGTATAGGAAGAAACAGTATGGGGACTTTTTGCCTGGCTGACAGACAGCCATGTATACCAGCCCTCAAATGCGTCCTGCAGCTTCATGCCTTTTTCTCCTTCAGAAGATCTGAAGCACGATGGAAGACATTGCCGTCAAGCATCCGGTTCAGATCATGAATGACAGATTTTGTCTCTTCTTTTTCAGCAGCCTGGTAATTGAAAAGATTCAACTGCTCCACCACATCGCCTGCATCTTTCAGCCCGTTCATACAGATGCCAAGCAGTCTGACCGGCTGATTATCCCAGTTTTCCTCAAACAGATGAATGGCCTGATTGAAGATGTCGTTGGCACTCCAGATCAGCTGGCCGCTTCTGCTGGAACGATCGATATTGCGGAAGTCATAAAGCCGGATGCGAATGGAGACGCCGGAACCGAGTTTCTTCTCTTTACGCATGCGTTCAGACAGTTTCCGTGACATGGCACGCAATGAGCCTCTTAGCTCATCATAGTCATTGATATCTTCCTGGAATGTTTCAGAGATACTCATGGATTTAGGAGTCCATTCTTTGACAATGGTACGATGATCTATGCCATGGGCCCGTTCCAGAATGGCTTCGGTATTCTTACCGAAGATCGGCCGGAGCTTTTCAATATCCTTATAGTTGGCCAGATCGCCAATGGTATTGATATGCAGATCTTTCAGCAGCGGTTCGGTCTTCTTTCCTACCCCTCTCATATCACCGATGGGAAGAGGCCACATTTTCTGGGGGACATCACGGATACGCAGAACGGTAATGGCATCGGGTTTGCGCATGTCGCTTGCCATCTTGGCTAAGAACATGTTGGGCGCAACCCCGATGGAACATGTCAGGCCTGTTTCCCTTTTGATTCTGTCCTTGATCTCTACGGCCAAATCCAGCGGCTTTGGCATTTTCATGATGATATTCGTTACATCCGCATAGCATTCATCAATACTTGCCTGTTCAATTTCATCCGTATAGGAGCGGATAATACCCATGAACTGTTCAGAAAGCCGGCGGTACATTGCAAAATGCGGCTCAATCAGGATCAATTCAGGACAGGCCTGCAGCGCAAGAGATGTAGGCATGGCACTGTGAACACCGAACCTGCGGGCTTCATAGGAAGCGGTAGAGATTACACTGCGTCTGGCCTGGGAAGAGACAGCGACCGGTCTGCCTTTAAGCTCTGGATGGTTCAGCTCCTCACAGCTGACAAAGAACGCATTCATATCTATATGGAAATAGACTCTTACCATATCATTCCTTCTGGTCTCTTTCGTACAGTTCCCGGGCTGCCTGCAGGGAAGCATCGGAAATGCGGCCGGAAGAGATCAAAGCAAGCTGCTCGATCCGCTCTTTTTCATTGAGCAGACAAATCGAAGTTCTTGTAAGTTCCCCTTCCGTCTTCTTGGCAACTAGATAATGATGAACAGCACAGGCAGCCACCGGAGCCAGATGCGTAACGGAAAAGACCTGGGCAGTTGTGCCAAGGCGCTTCATCTCCATACCGATGGCATTGGCCACAGCACCGGAGACACCAGTGTCGATCTCATCAAATATGACCGTACTGATGCCCTGCAGACGGGTAAAGATCACTTTCAGGCCGAGCATGAGACGGGACAGTTCACCGCCGCTGGCAGTTTTGGCCAGAGGCTTGAGATCTTCACCCCTGTTCATGGAAATCAGAAATTCCACTCTGTCACTGCCGTACTTTGAAGGTTCGGCTGGGGTGATATCGGTTTTGAATCTGGCGTTCTTCAGCATCAGCTCTTTCAGATGCTTTACAATTTCCGCATCCAGTGACACGGCGCCTTTCTGCCTTGCCAGGGTCAGTTTCTGTGCTGCTTTCTGATAAGCAGAAAGAGCATGGGCAATCTTCTGATCAACCGCATCAAGATAAGCCTGTTTATCCGCATAAATATCGATGCGCTTCTGCAGCTCATCTTTCACTTTCAGGATGTCTTCAATCGTTCGGCCATACTTATGCTTGAGACGCTGTATCGTATAGAGACGCTCTTCCATGGCATTGATATCCTCTTCAGAAAGATCCATGGCGTCCCGCAGCTTTGTGAGTGATTCCATGGCATCGGAAAGATTGTAGTAGGCATCGGAATAGGCATCACGGATACTGTCGAGTTCGTCTGAGGATTTGAACGAGTTCATAGTCTTCAGCATTTCATACAGATCATCGGATGTGCGCTCATTATAGATATTCAGGATGGTGTTGAGCTTATCATAGGAATCTTTGACGGCGTTATACTGCTTTTCCTTTGCCTCAAGTTCTTCATCCTCACCCGCTTTCAGATCAGCATCTTCGATTTCCTTGATCTGATACTGAAAGTATTCCAGATCATTTTCATTGAAGGTATCTTCCAGTGCTTTTTCTTTTTCCGTAACCAGATCATGATACGTCTGATAGCGTGAAGAGACTTCATCCAGCAGATTTCTGTCATTCAGATATTCATCCAGTAAGTGGATGTGGGTATTGCTGTTGAGAAGATAGGCATTGTCGCGCTGGCCATGGATATCGATCTCACCGGCCAGCACATCCTTTAATAGTCCCAGGGTGACTATACGGTGATCTATGCGGGCAGTGCTCTTGCCGGATGCAGTGATTTCTCTTGTGAAGGTAACCTCCTCTTCACAGTCAAATCCTGCTTCCTTCAGCACAGCACGGGCATGGGACTGTTCATCAAAGGAAAATGTACCTTCAACAATGGCCTTGTCTTTTCCTTTCATGACAAAAGATGCGTTGGCTCTGCCAGCGCACAGTAAAGTGATTGCATCTATTAAAACAGATTTGCCGGCACCTGTTTCACCGGTAAATGCACTGAAGCCGTTTTCAAAGTCAAGGCTGACTTCGTCAATCAGGACGAAGTTCCTGATATATAAATGTCTGATCATATGTATTTCCCGATTTCTTCCAGTAAAGTATTCAGATTGATGTGAAGTGCTTTGCGTACACGTGTTTCCGGACCCTGCTGTACATACAGATCACCAATGCCCATACGGGTGATGGAAGGAATCATATGATGATCGGTATACCAGGCACAGATGGCTTCCCCAAGGCCTCCGGCAAGCATATCTGTTTCATAGATGATGACATGCTTATTGTCTGAAGCAATGTCAGTCAATACGGCTTCATCCATCGGCTTGAAGAAACGGCAGTTGATGAGGGTTGCCGCAATCGCATTGGCTTTTAACTTTTCTTCAATGACACTGACACTAGGGCCATAGGCAAGTACATACACACGGTCATGGTCTGTAGTGGGAAAAACTTCCCAGGAGCCGATGCGTACGGTTTGATAGTCTGTGCCGGGATGGATTTTCACAGTACCTTTGGGATAGCGTATCGCAAAGGGATGTTTCTGATGGAAAGCGGTATACAGAAGGTTTCTTGCCTCTGTATCATCTTTCGGCTGCGCCAGGATCATATGCGGCAGCGGTCTTAACAGGCCGATATCATATACACCCTGGTGGGTTTCTCCATCTCCGCCGACAATACCGGCATGATCAATGCCGATGACAACCGGCAGATCCATGCGGCAGATATCGTGGTTGATCTGGTCATAGGCCCGCTGCAGGAAAGAACTGTAGATGACAAGATACGGCCGCTTGCCGGAAATTGCCATGCCGGCCGCAAAGGTTGCCGCATGTTCTTCCGCAATGCCGCAGTCAAAGGAACGTTCTGGGAATTTTGCAAAGAAGTGCTGCAGTCCGCTGCCCTGGATCATGGCCGGGGTAATGGCTGTGATCGAGGGATCCTTTTCTGCCAGATCCATGACCGTATCAGAAAAGAACGGTCCCCAGGCGGAGTAGCCTTCCGGCACTTCATGAAGCGGTTTTCCGGTTTCAACATTGAATGGTCCAACCCCATGCCAGATACCTTCCCGATCATTTTCGCATGGTGCATAGCCCTTTCCTTTACGCGTAATCACATGCACGACTACCGGCCCATCATGTTTGGCTGCCACTCTGAAGACCTGAATCAGATCCTTCAGATTGTGGCCGTCTACCGGTCCCATATAATCAAGATTGAACTCCCCGAAGATACCTTTATCCACAATGGAATCCCGCAGGTTGTCCTTGGCTTTCTTCAGCCCCTGATAGATATTGCGACCAAACTCATTGCGGTTCAGATTTTCCTTGAGATTATCCTTGAAACGGTTATAGCTGTTGGAAGCACGAAGTCTTGCAAAGCCAAGGGAAGTCGCACCGACATTGCGGGAGATGGACATATTGTTATCGTTGAAGATAATAACCATCTTCCGATGCTCAAAGCCGATCTGGTTCAATGCTTCAAAAGACATGCCTGAGCCTAATGCACCATCCCCGATAATCGGGACAATCTGATAGTCTTCATTGTCCATGTCACGGGCAACTGCCATGCCAAGAGCAGCACTCAGAGAAGTGGAAGAATGTCCTGCTTCCCATACATCATATGGACTTTCACTTCTCTTTTCAAAGCCGCTCATGCCTCCATAAGCATGCAGAGTCGGAAAATCTTTCGCCCGTCCGGTCAGTATTTTATGGGTATAGCACTGATGGCCGACATCGAAAAACACCTTGTCACGCGGTGCGTGAAAGACATAATGGGCCGCAATCGTCAGCTCGACGGCGCCGAGATTGCTGGCAAGATGGCCGCCTGTATGAGAGATATTTTCAATCAGAAACTGGCGTATGTCCTTTGCCAGCTGTTCCAGCTCTTCTATGGATAGATTCCGGATATCATCAGGGCTGTGGATATCGTAAAGATTCATGATGCCTCCTTAGAATCATTTACGGCGGTTTTCGATCCGGTTCAGCAGATCTATAAGTGCCGTACTGTCAAACCCCTTTTCCTGACGGATGGCATCAGCCGCTCTGCCATAGAGCAGATGCATCTGATGTTCCGCCTCTTCTATCCCCAGCAGTGTCACACTAGTGACCTTATCATTTCTTTCATCGCTGTTGGATTTGCCGAATTCCTCGGCACTCAGTTCAACATCCAGGATGTCATCCTGCACCTGAAAAGCAAGACCGATTGTATAGCCGATCTGTTCCCAGCGCTTGACAGTATCATCATCCTGTCCGGCAATCACCGCCCCCATCATCAGCGGTGCCGCCAGCAGACAGCCTGTCTTATAGCGATGAATTTTCTTCAGTGCATTCCAGTCTACCGGATGTTCCCCTTCTTCAATATCCAGATTCTGGCCCAGCACCATTCCCCCGGCACCGGCAGCCGTACTCAGTATAGAAATGCACTTCTGCACAACCGCACTGTCCAGACTGCTCTTTGAAGCTGTTTCAAAGGCGTAGGTCAAAAGCCCATCCCCGGCCAGTATGGCAATAGCTTCATTGAACTGCTTGTGGCAGGTCGGCTTTCCTCTTCTTAAATCATCGTTGTCCATGGCAGGAAGATCATCATGGATCAGTGAATAGGTATGAATCATTTCAATGGCACAGGCAAAATCATCGGCCAGATGTTCATCTTTTCCATATCCCTTCACCGTTTCATATAAAAGACGCGGTCTGATGCGCTTGCCGCCGGCAAGCAGAGAATAGCGCATGGCTTCCCGTGTATCCGAAGATGGCAGCAGATCTATTTTCTCATTCAGCAGATCTTCAAAACTCATTCCTGCTCACCGCCGTTCTTTGCAATAATGGCATTGATGCTGTCCTCAAAGTGATGCAGCTGGGCATCACAGGATTTAACCAGTTTCATGCCTTCATCAAACAGTGTAATCGTATCATCCATGGATGTACTGCCGCTTTCAAGAAGCTTTACAATCTCATCCAGTCTCTGCATGGACTCTTCAAATGTTTTCTTCTTTTCCGCCATCTCTCTCTTCCTTCCCTTCTGTCTTTGTAATCACTGCTTCCGCACTCCCATTGCTGAAGCGAAGATTCACTTCATCCTGAACGGAAAGCATATGTATATCATTCACCGTGTGCCCTTCCTTGCTGACAACACTGTAGCCCCTTGCCATGACTTTAAGTGGTGAATAGGCATCCAATAAAGCAATCGTATGGCCTAATGCCGTTTTCTTCCGTTCCTTTTCCAGCTGTACTGAATCATTCAATTCTGCTTTGAGATTCTGAAGTCGGTTTTCTTCTCTCAGCTTTGTCTTTTCTGCTGAAAACTGCAGAGAAGCCGTCTTCTGGTTCAGCATTGACCGGCATGATGATATCTCATCATGCATGATCTGTGTCATCGCATGGGTATATTCACTGAGTCTGTTTCTTTCAGTCAGGGAAAGACGTGAAATATTCAGCAGTTTTTCCCGGTATGTATCAAGACGCATGGCTTTGTCTTCATAAAGCTTAGTAGGCGAAGTAAAGCAGGGACGGGAGGATAGAAAGGCATAACTGTCTTTCCAGCGTTCCAGCTGAGTTCTCGCGGCATGTTCCATATGGCGTGAAGCATTCTGCAGCCTGACTTCCACTTCATGATAATCCGGAGCTGCCTTTTCTACCGCTCCAGTTGGTGTATTGGCTTTTTCATCTGCCGCAAAATCCACCAGTGTTGTATCCGTCTCATGTCCTACCCCGGTAACTACCGGCGTCTTCATCTGATAGATGAACCGTACAAGATTCTCATCATTGAAGCACCATAGATCTTCCAGTGACCCGCCTCCTCTGACAAGCAGAATCACATCATGCCCGGCTTCATCTGCCTTTTTCAAAGCTTCAATGATCTTTGGAGCGGCTGAAGCCCCCTGCACAGGAGCCGGATAGTCAGTCAGCTGCGCACATGGCCAGCGGTTGAGAAACGTCCGGTAGATATCCTGCTTTGCGGCTGTGTCATTGCCGGTTACAATACCGAATGACATCGGATAAGGCGGCAGCGGTTTCTTATGTGACTCATCAAAGAGCCCTTCTTCCCGCAGCTTTTTTGTCAGTGCCTGCAATTGCAGATAGAGATCACCCATGCCGCTTGGTTTCATGGTCATGACCCTGAGCTGCATGCGCCCTTCTTTTTCATATACCGTCACATCACCTGTCAGCATCACTTTATCTCCGTCTTTCGGCGTAAAAGTGACGGCAGATGCCTGATAGCGGAACATGACACAGGGAAGGGATGCCTGTTCATCTTTCAATGAAAAATACCAGTGTCCGCTGTAGGGACGGCGCAGGTTGGATATTTCACCTTCCACCCATACCCCATGGAGAACCGGGTTGTCTTCAATCTGTCCTTTGAGGTAATTAACCAGCACACTGACAGGAATGAGACGTCTTTTCATATAATATCCAGTACCCGGTTGATCAGCTTATAAGCCTGCGGCTCACAGTATTTCTTTGCCATTTCCACCGATTCATCGATAATGACAGCGGCACTGATCTGTTTCAGATCAAATTCTGCACAGCCATTGAGCAGGATGGCTTTTTCAATCATGCCGAGTCTGTCATAGCTCCAGTCCTTCAGGACCTCATCAATATAAGATGCGTATCTGTCTCTGTTCTTGATGGAAGTCTCAATGACACTCACAAAGTAGGGATCCACCTCTTTGACAGGGCATTCATACGTATCTTCGATCAGTTCATGAACATCTCTTTCATCCAGAAGATATTCATAAACTGTAATCATTGCTTTTTCTCTTTCCTCATGTCGATTCATATTAAAATCTCCTGCGTCTATTTTACCATGAACCCTATTAAAATGTGCACATGTTGCCTGAGGTGCTAAAATACCGCTGTATGAAAAATGAAGAATATTCCTATCCTTACCGCTTCATCCATCATCTGAACACCATCAACAGACATAGGTATGAAGTAATGAAAAACTGTTTTGCATGCGGTCTGTATGGACAGGGACTCACCCATGATCTGAGCAAATACAGTCCCAGTGAATTCTGGGTTTCAGTCAAGTATTTCATGGGCTGGTGTTCGCCTTATATGAAGGAAAAACAGATCAAAGGCTATTCCCTTGGCTGGCTGCATCACAAGGGACATAACCGGCACCATTGGGAGTTCTGGTATGACATGATTGACGGCAGATGGGTGCCGATCAAGATGCCCTACCGGTATCTGGTGGAAATGGTCTGTGACCGTGTGGCGGCTTCAAAGGTATACCAGAAGGATAAGTATACAAAGGAAAGCGCATTGAACTATTTTCTGAGCCGCAATGATAAAGAGTATATGCACCCGGATACAGCTCGTGAGCTGGAAAAAATCCTGCGTCATATTGCCGTGCATGGAGAAGCTGAGACCTTTGCCATCCTGAAGCGCAATCTGAAAAACAACTATACAGAGTAAAGTCGAAAACTAGGCCGAGCTAGTCAAAAATGAATGACAGCTGTGAAGCTGACAGAATCAGATTTCGAACAAGGCGCATTGAAAACACCTTGCGAACAAGATT
>JALCHG010000071.1:0-10772 GCA_022644565.1 Solobacterium sp.
TGCGGTATTTCACCGCACGTTACGGGAGCTATCATCTCAATTTTCACTACTCCAATTTGCGGCATATCTGCGGTATCCAGGAACTTTAAAATGCGGCGTCACAATATATATATATATATAATTAAATTAGGTAAAATATTTACACATAGCAACAATTTAAAAATAAAGGATAGTGTAAAGCATGAAAAAGAAACTTATCATTGCGGCCGGACTGGCGCTTATGCTGGGCGGCTGCGGCGCTTCTTCATCATTGCCGGATGAAATAAAATTCCTGACAGATGATGATCCGGAAAATCTTGCCATGTACTGGAAGGTGGAAGGAGAGAGTGAAGACAGTTCAGCAGTGTTCAATGAGAGCTGTGATGCTTATCAGACAGAAGACTCAAAAGATTACTGTAAAAAGAGAAATAAGATTGATGATAAACTGCTGGATACGGTCAGAGATGATCTGAAGGATGCCGAGATGACTTCCGTTGATACAAAGGATATTGATGAAGGACAGCTGGTATATTATTTCATGGATCGTAAGGATAACAGTAATGCGGTCTATTTCTACCGGGATGGAAAGATCAAGTGCATCGGTAAAGATCACAAAAGAACGGCCTATGAAAGTGAAACGTCTGATCAGATCCTGAAGGCATGTGATGATGCAGTGGATCAGCTGAATGAAGCCGATGATGCATTTGTTAAAGAACATTTCGGCAATAATTAGTCAGAACAGGATCTGAAAGAAAGATCCTGTTTTTCATATGATCAGATTAATTGATCAGATACGCATTTTCCATGCTTTCTGCTTGTTATTCTTCTAACAAGCAGGCAAAGTTGCGTTGTTTTATTGAAAGCGTTGTCATATAATTTTGAGAGTAAATAAGGAGGCTTTAAATGGCTAAGAAGTATGTTTACAAGTTCGAGGAAGGCAATGCTACAATGCGTGAACTCCTCGGCGGCAAAGGCGCTAACCTGGCTGAAATGAAATCACTGGGTCTGCCTGTACCGGAAGGTTTCATTATCACAACTGAAGCCTGCACACAGTACTACGCAGATGGTGAGAAGATCTCTGATGAGATTCAGTCCCAGATCGACGAGTATGTAAAGTGGCTGCAGGAAGAAACAGGAGCCAAGTTCGGTGATACAGAGAGTCCACTGCTTGTTTCGGTACGTTCCGGTGCCCGTGCATCCATGCCTGGTATGATGGATACCATTCTGAACCTCGGTCTGAATGATGAAGTTGTCAAAGCAGTTGAAGCAAAGTCCGGCAATACAAGATTCGCTTACGATTCCTACAGAAGATTCATCATGATGTTCGGTGATGTCGTCATGGGTCTGAACAAGGCAAAGTTCGAAGCACTGCTGGATGCCATGAAGGAAAGAAAGGGTGTCAAGCAGGATATTGAACTGACTGGCGAAGACATGAAGGAACTGACTGCTGAGTTCAAGAAGTTCTACAAGGACAACCTGCATGAGGACTTCCCGCAGGATCCGCTGGTTCAGCTGAATCGTGCAATCGGTGCTGTTTTCAGATCATGGAATAATGAAAGAGCGATCTACTACAGAAGAGTCAATAATATTCCGGACAGCTGGGGTACTGCTGTTTCTGTTGTCAGAATGGTATTCGGCAACATGGGCAATGACTGCGGTACTGGTGTCTGCTTCTCCAGAGACCCGGCAACAGGTAACAATGACTACTTCTATGGTGAATATCTGATCAACGCCCAGGGCGAAGATGTCGTTGCCGGTATCCGTACACCGGAACAGATCTCCCTCAAGGGTTCTCAGGAATGGGCTAAGAACAGCGGCATTTCTGAAGAAGAAAGAAAGGCAAAGTATCCGTCTCTGGAAGAGACAATGCCGGAAGCTTACAAGGATCTCTGCGATGTCAAGGATAAGCTGGAAAAGCATTATCATGATATGCAGGATATGGAGTTCACCATCCAGAACGGCAAGCTGTACATGCTGCAGTGCCGTAATGGTAAGAGAACTGCTGCAGCAGCTCTGAAAGTTGCTACAGATATGTTTGATGAAGGTCTGGTTACAAAGGATCAGGCTCTGCTTATGGTTGAGCCGAACCAGCTGAATGACCTGCTGCATCCTCAGTTCGATGCTGAAGATCTCAAGGCCAACAAGGACAAGATCATTGCCAAGGGCCTGGCAGCATCTCCTGGTGCAGGCTGCGGCAAGATCGTCTTCACAGCGGAAGAAGCAGAGAAGCAGGCTGCTGCCGGAGCCAAGGTTGTTCTGGTCAGACTGGAAACTTCTCCTGAAGACATCAAAGGTATGGCAAGTGCACAGGCTACTCTGACAGTACGCGGCGGCATGACATCTCATGCGGCAGTTGTTGCCCGTGGTATGGGTGCATGCTGTGTTTCCGGCTGCGGCGATCTGAAGGTTGATGAAGCCAGCAAGACCATGACAAATGCGGACGGCAAGGTCTTCCATGAAGGCGATGTCATTTCTGTTGATGGTACAACCGGCAATGTCTATGAAGGTGAGATCAAGACAGTTCCGGCCACAATCGGCGGCAACTTCGCAAGATTCATGGGCTGGGCTGATGAGCGCAGAACACTGAAGATCAGAACAAACGCTGATACCCCGGCTGATGCCAAGAGAGCGCTTGACTTCGGTGCAGAAGGCGTAGGTCTTGTTCGTACTGAGCATATGTTCTTCAATTCCAAGGACAGAATTGAAGCAATCCGTTCCTTCTGCGTAGCGCAGACTGCTGAGCAGAGACAGAAGGCACTGGATCTGATGGAACCGTTCCAGACAGAAGACTTCAAGGGTATCTTTGAAGCCATGAACGGTTACAGCGTTACGATCCGTCTGCTTGATCCGCCGCTGCATGAATTCCTGCCTAAGACACATGAAGAAGCACAGGCTGTTGCGGACAAGCTCGGTATTTCCGTTGATGATGTTGAAGCAGCTGATGCCAAACTGAAGGAATTCAACCCGATGATGGGCCACAGAGGATGCCGTCTTGACGTAACATATCCTGAACTCGGCGAGATGCAGACAAGAGCCATTATCAACGCTGCCATTGCTGTCAATAAGGAACATCCAGACTGGAACCTTGAACCTGAAATCATGGTACCGTTAGTCGGTGAAAAGAAGGAACTCAACTATGTTGCGGATGTCATCCGCAAGGCTGCTGATGAAGCCATTGCCAAGGCCGGTGTCAAGATGACATACCATATCGGTACAATGATTGAAGTACCGCGCGGTGCCATCAATGCCGGTGAATTAGCTGAAACAGCTGAATTCTTCTCCTTCGGTACAAACGATCTGACGCAGATGACATTCGGCTTCTCCAGAGATGATGCCGGCAAGTTCCTGAATGATTACTATGACAAGCACATTCTGGAAGAGGATCCATTTGCTCATATTGACCAGAATGGTGTCGGCAAGCTCGTCAAGTGGGCTGCTGAACACGGCCGTGCGACACGCCCTGATATCCATCTGGGTGTCTGCGGCGAACATGGCGGCGATCCGGAATCCATCGAATTCTTCCAGAGACTGGGTCTCAACTATGTTTCCTGCTCACCGTACCGTGTACCGCTGGCAAGACTGGCTGCTGCTCAGGCTGCGATCAAAGTTGACGCTGAAAAGGCTGCCAAGTAATTGATCTGGTTCCCATTCAGACAGATCTGTTCTCTTAAGTGAGAATAGATCTGTTTTTTATTGGGATAACTGGACATTTGTTTCAATATGCTGTGAAAAGGATGCGCCAAAATGAAAGAGATCAACTATGATAATAGAAGAAACTGTTTTATCGGAGGAACTAATGGAAAAATATATCATGGCGATCGATCAGGGAACGACCAGTTCCAGGGCCATTCTCTTTGATCATGACCAGCATATCATTGCGACTGGTCAGAAGGAGTTTACACAGATCTTCCGCCATCCCGGATGGGTGGAACATGATGCCAATGAGATCTGGCTGTCCGTTCTTTCCTGCATCGGTACATGCCTGCAGAAAGCCCATATTCAGCCCAGCCAGGTAGCAGCCATCGGCATTACCAACCAGCGTGAGACAACCGTAATCTGGGATAAGGCAACAGGCCTTCCCATCTGCAACGCCATTGTCTGGCAGTCAAGACAGACCGCAGACATCTGCGATGCCCTGCGGCAGAAGGGGTATGATTTCCTCTTTCATGAAAAGACCGGACTCAGAATCGATCCTTACTTCTCAGCCACCAAGATCAGATGGATGCTGGATCATGTATCAGGGGCTCAGGAAAGAGCAGAGAAAGGCGAACTCTATGCCGGTACGATTGATTCCTGGCTGATTTACTGTCTGTCGGGACAGAAAGCCCATGTGACGGACTATTCCAATGCGTCACGTACATTGTTATTCAATATCCATGAGAAGAAATGGGATGAAGAGCTGTGTTCACTTCTGCATATTCCAATGTGTCTGCTGCCGGAAGTCAAAGAAAATGCCGGCGTGTTTGCTGTGACCGCTCCCTATCATTTCTTTGGCAATGAGGTGCCGATTTCCGGCGTGGCCGGCGACCAGCAGGCAGCTCTGTTCGGACAGGGCTGTTTCAGGGAAGGCGATGCCAAAAATACATATGGGACAGGCTGTTTTCTCTTGATGAATACGGGTGAAAAGCCGCATCAGAGCCATAACGGGCTTGTGACAACCATAGCCTGGGGACTGAATGGGAAAGTGGAGTACGCCCTGGAAGGTTCGATCTTTGTGGCCGGCAGTGCAATTCAATGGCTGCGGGATGAGCTGAAGTTCTTCCCCAAGGCTTCGATGAGTGAAGCATTTGCGAAAAAAGCAGGGGAGAGCGATGTGATTCTCGTACCCGCGTTTACGGGTCTTGGAGCACCATACTGGGATGAAAGATGCCGGGGTGCCCTGTTTGGTTTGACCCGCGGTACAACCCGGGAGGATATCACCAAGGCAACCCTGAGATCACTATGCTTCCAGACACGTGACGTTCTGACTGCCATGGAAAATGATGCCGGTACAAAGCTGAAGGCATTGAAAGTAGACGGCGGGGCCGCTGCGAATAATTATCTGATGCAGTTTCAGAGTGATCTTCTGCAGTGTGAAATCCACCGGCCTGCCGTGCTTGAAACAACTGCTCTTGGGGCTGCCAGACTGGCAGGGCTTGGCATCGGCTACTTTACGATGGATGATTTCAGCTCTAGTAAGGAAATGAGTGTATTCAGACCTCAGATGGACGTTCAGAAAGCAGATCATCTTTACTGCCGCTGGCAGAAAGCGGTGGAAGCTGCCCGGCTTTACGGAAATGATGAAAATGTCGCATAAATGCTTGAAATAGCGTTATTTGTAAGATATTATCTAGATGAACCAGATGAGGAGTGCGAAAGCACTCCTTCATTGCTGTTTGGAGGTAGAATGGAAATTGTTGATACCGTACGGGAGCTGATACAGCCGGTACTGGACGCAGAGGATGTCCTTCTTTATGAAATTAACTGGATCCGCAATGAACATACACTGCAGATTTCCATCATGAAGAAAGATGGATCCATGGACCTGGATACGTGTGCTGAAGTCAGTGAGAAGATTTCTGAAATTCTGGATCAGAAAGATCCGGTACAGGGTGAATATACGCTGGAAGTATGTTCTCCGGGTGCGGAAAGAGAGATCAGAGATCTCAATGAACTCGATCATATGGCTGGCAGCTATGTGTTTGTCAGATTCAATGAACCGGTGAAGAAGATGAGTGAAGTAACGGGTGAGATTGAATCCGTTGAGGATGGCGTGATTACCCTGGCTTACCGGGATAAGGCAGCTAAGCGCAGTCTGACGTTCACAAAGGATAATATTCAGTTCATACGTTTGGCTGTAAAGATATAAGGAGATACAGAAGAATGGCTTTGAAACGCAATGATGTAGTAAAAAAGATGATTTCGCTTGCCCAGCAGCTTGATATGAGCGCTGATCAGGCAAGAGAAATGCTCAAGGACACAATGATTACGGAATATGCCAGGGAACATAAGAAGCCCGGTCATAAGGCACCGCTGATTGCGGCCCGTAAAGATGGCAGAAGTACTCACTACAAGCTGTACAGAATGTATAATGTAGTCAAGGAAGCCAGAGATGATGAAGTGGAAAAGAGCCTGGCGGATGCCCAGAAGATTTCCCGCTATGTCAGCGCTGGTGAAACAGTGGAAGTGCCGCTGGATCTGACCGAGCAGGATCTGGACTGGAGTGAAGACAGCCCTTATACAAGAGGCTATATGAACCGTATCCGCTATGCCAGCATGATGCGTGCCCTGCAGGGCGTCAGTGAACAGTACAATGTATCTCTGGATATGGCCAAGGAAGCTTTATGTGCTGCCTTAGCTACAGCCTATAAGAAAGATCATTCCGTCAAGGGAATGGTTGATCCGGATGTCAGTGTCAGAATTGATGAAAAGCATGGCAAGCTGGATCTGTATCAGAGATATACTGTCGTTGAAGATGTTGAAGACGATGAGCTGGAAGTTGATCTTGAAACAGCGCATGAGACGAATCCGGATGCCAAGATCGGCGATACGATTGAAAAGCTCGTGGATGAAGATGTTGCGGCCATGGATTGGCAGGAAGCCAATCAGGCCAAGACCGTCTTCAACCAGAAGATCAGAGAAGCAGCCAAGGAAGCCGTATACAAAGAGTACATCGATAAGAAACATGAAATGGTACTTGGTGTTGTGGAAGCTGTACATGACCGCTATGTATTAGTAGATCTTGGCAAGACAATCGCTTCCATGCCGGCCAAGGAACAGAGTCCATTGGAAACCTATGAAGAGGGACAGCAGCTGCGGGTTGTGATTACGGATGTTGAGAAGTCCGGCAAGAACTCTCAGGTTACAGTATCCCGGGCAGATGCGGATCTGGTCAGAAGACTGTTCGAGAAGGAAGTGCCGGAAATCTACAATGGTACGGTTGAAATCAAGAAGATCGCAAGAGAAGCCGGTGAAAGAACAAAGATGGCCGTGCTCTCAAATAATCCGGAAGTAGAGCCGGTAGGCGCCTGCATCGGACCGAGAGGCCAGCGTGTACAGAATGTCATCAGCGAACTGCATGGTGAGAAGATTGATATCTTCCAGTACAGTGATGATATCAATGATCTGGTCAGAAATGCCCTGGCCCCGGCAGAAGTGCAGATGGTTATCCGCATGGATGATGCTGAGGAAGGCGAAGAAGCAGAGAAGCATAAGGATCTGATTGTTGTTGTGGATGACAAACAGCTCTCTCTTGCCATCGGCAAGAAGGGCAAGAATGTCAGACTGGCGGTCAAGCTGACCGGCAAGAGCATTGACATCAAGACCCGTGAGGAACTGGAAGAAGCCGGCTATGACTATGCTGAGCTGGAAGCTAAGGCGGCACAGCAGCATGAAGAAGCCATGGCCAAGGCTGAAGCACGTCATAAGGAAGAAAGCGAAAAGAAGGCCAAGATGGAAGAAGAAAGCAGAAGAGCTGCTTTTGAAGCCATTGATCAGAAGGCTGAAAAGGTCGAGTACGAAGAAGACGGCTTCATTCCGGAAGAAATGCAGGACGCTGTCAGTGAAAAGGTCATCAACGATATGACCATGGAAGAGGAACCGGAAGAAACAGAAGAAAAAGCTGAGGAACCGGCCGCACCTGCTGAAAGCGAAGAAGTGAAGGAAGAAGAAACAGCTGAAGGGGAAGAAACAGCTGCCGAAACAGAGAAAGAAACTGAGGAAGAAACGACAGAGGAAGAACCTGCCGCAGAAGATAAGGAGATAGAAGAAACCGAAACTGAACCTGTTATGGAAAAGACAGAAACAAAGCCAGCCGCTGGGCGCAGAAAACATGCCGATCTGGAAGAGATGGCGGAAAAGAACACTTACGTATCCAAGTTCGAAAAGCTCACTGATAACAATGCGGGCAAGAAGAATGACTTCAGAACAAAGCACAGAAGAAAGAAGTCCGATGAGGATAACTACAAGGTAGACAACAAAGAGCTTGAGAAGCAGATCAAGGCAAAGCTTTCCGGCAGTGCCGCTGCCGCCAAGCCGCTGTATACCGATGAGGAACTGGCTGAAATTGAAGCAGAACGTCAGGCTGAAGAAGATCATGATCTGGGCATTGATGAAGACATCGATGATGAAGAAGATTATGATGAATACTACGACGATGAGGACAATTGATGCCGCGTAAGATACCGATGCGCCGCTGTGTGGCAACAGGCGAGTCTCTGCCGAAGAAGGAACTGCTCAGAATTGTGAGAACACCTGAAGGCAGACTCATGGTGGATCTTTCCGGCCGTGCCAATGGACATGGCGCCTATCTCAAGAAAGATCCTGAAGCCGTTGCCCTGGCAAAGAAAAACGGCGCTTTGAAAAAAGCACTTGGCGTAGATATACCTGATACGTTCTACGATGAAATACTGAAAGCGATCTGACACTGCTTAACATTAGAAAGAAGGGATGCCAGGCAAAGATTGCATTACAGGAATAAATTCCTGAGAAGAAGGAGGGATAAAATGCAGAAGAAGAAAAAACCAGCAGCGAATAAACGGAAACAGAATTCACGCCGTCCCAATACCGGCCATAACTTCAGAAATGAAAAAGAAAACGGCCATCAGGGACGTCAGTCTGTACCGGATATTCATGAAATAACATATACCGACGGCATTACCGTAGGCGAACTGGCCGAGAAGTGCGGCCGCCAGGCTTCTGATATCATCAAGAAGCTGTTCATGGACGGCAAGATGGTTACGATCAATTCTCCGCTGGATGATGAGACGGTTGAACTCATCTGTATGGACTACGATATTGAAGCCAACAAGGTCAAGGAAAGAGAAGAGGATTCCCTGGAAGTTGAGATGGATATGAATCCGGATGAACTGGAAGAGCGTCCTCCGATCGTTACCATCATGGGTCATGTCGACCATGGCAAGACGACTCTGCTGGATAAGATCAGATCCAGCAAGGTGGCATTAGGAGAAGCAGGCGGCATTACCCAGGCTATTGGTGCCTACCAGGTTGAGATCAACGGCCGCAAAATCACATTCCTTGATACCCCTGGCCATGAAGCTTTCACTGCCATGCGTGCCAGAGGTGCCAAGGTAACTGATATTGCCGTTATTGTTGTTGCGGCGGATGACGGTGTCATGCCGCAGACCCTGGAAGCCATTGACCATGCCAAGGCGGCAGATGTACCGATTATTGTTGCGGTAAACAAGATGGATAAGCCTAATGCCAATCCGGACCGTGTCAAGCAGGAAATGGCAGATCATGATGTCATGCCGGAAGAATGGGGCGGCGATACGATCTTCGTACCGACCAGTGCCAAATCCGGTATGGGTATTGATGATCTTCTGGAGACGATTCTTACTGTGGCGGATGTCAAGGAGCTCAAAGCCAACCCGCATCAGATTGCCAGCGGTACTGTCATTGAAGCAAAGCTCGATAAGGGCAGAGGCCCGGTAGCTACACTGCTTGTACAGAATGGTACACTGCACCATGGCGATCCGGTTGTTGTCGGTACTTGCTTTGGCAAGATCAGAAGAATGACAGATGAAAACGGCCATGATGTCAAGAGTGCCGGACCGGCATGCCCGGTTGAGGTCATCGGTCTCAATGATGTGCCGGAAGCAGGCGATCTGTTCCGTTCCTATGAGGATGAGAAGGAAGCCAGAGCAACGGCGGAAAGACGCAGAAGAAGAAAGATTGAAGCTGACCGCAGAAAGACCAGCTCCATGAGTCTGGAAGATCTGGCCAGCCAGATTGATTCCGGTGAAATCAAGGAGATTCCGGTCATTGTCAAGGCAGACGTACAGGGCTCTGCGGAAGCGGTGAAGAGCTCTCTTGAAAAGCTTGATGTCAAGGGTGTACGTGTCAACGTCATCCACAGTACAGCCGGTGCTATTTCCGAGAGCGATATCATGCTGGCGGATGCGTCACATGCCATGATCATCGGCTTCAACGTCAGACCGGATGCCAACATCCGTAAGAAGGCTGAAGAAGCCGGGGTTGAGATCCGTCTCCATAACATCATCTACAAAGCCACTGAGGAAATGGAAAACGCCATGAAAGGTATGCTTGAGCCGGTATATGAGGAAGTTGTCATCGGCCAGGCTGAAGTACGTCAGACTTATAAAGTATCCAAGGTCGGTACCATCGGCGGCTGTATGGTGACTGACGGCAAGCTGACCAGCGGATGCGGCGTCAGACTGATCCGTGAGGGTATTGTCATCTATACTGGAAAGCTTGGATCACTCAAGCGTTTCAAGGATGATGCCAAGGAAGTTGTCAGCGGCTATGAGTGCGGCTTGACCATTGAGAATTACAACGATATCAAGGTCGGCGATATCATTGAAGCTTTCGAGCAGGAACAGGTGCCTGTGGAGTAAGGTATGTCTTCCATCAAACAGAAGAGACTGGAAAGCATTATCCGTAAAGATGTATCTGATATCGTACAGTTTGATCTGAAGGATCCCAAAGTCGGTTTTGTAACAATTACTGATGTATGGGTATCCAATGATCACAGCTATGCCAAAGTGTACTGCCAGTTTTTAGGCAAGGAGGAAAGAGCTGAAGCAGGCCTCAAGGCACTGAATCGTGCCAAGGGCTTCATCCGTTCTGAACTGTCACAGAGACTGGATATCAGAAGAACGCCTGAACTGACCTTTGTCAAAGATGAGACAGAGGAAAAGGGCAGACGGATTGATGAAATCATTGAAGAAATTCATTCCAAAGAAGAGTAAGCAAGAACGGCACCTGCCATGTGCGGGTGCCGTTCTTTGTGTTAAAGGAGATCGTATATGAAAGAAAAACCAGGCTATTTCTAT
>JALCHG010000072.1:0-10379 GCA_022644565.1 Solobacterium sp.
ATATATTTGTGCCATGTAATGCCTGATTTTTCAAGTATGCCTCACCCTACGAAACCTTATTGGCCTTTCGGGTAAAACCCTACACAATTTTACTTAAGCATTATTTCTTCTCGGTGCTCTTGGTAATCTTTGATTTTGAATTCATACCAAGTTTCAGGTGATACCAGGATTCCAGTCACATCATATTTAATCTGTGCGACTAGCAAAACATAATAGGCAACACGCCTATACTTTTCTTCGCTATTATTTGATACTTCTTTATCTGCTTGGTAACTTTCACTCTGCATCTTTGATAATATCCGTATTGTTTCTTGTGATCCATAGGCATAAATTTTAGACCAAAGGTCTGATAGTTTTCGTTCAAACCTATTATTTGCTTTAAAACCAGGCTGCTGCATTTCTGTCATTAAGTCCAGAATTTCATAAGGTATATCGCTCATTTTTTCTAATACCTCTTGTTCTTTTGCATTTTTTGACTGATTAACAAACTGCAACTTCATCATATGGTATGTCACAATAAGCCCAATTATTGTGATTGCATTAGTGATCAATGAACTAATAATATCCATTATTACCTCTACAGAGAAATAATCCGAACCTTCCAGCTCATTTCTCAATGTTATTCGCTTTTGACTGGTCCGGATTACTGCGAATAAACTTTGTACCATTCTGATTTTCAACACCTGTAAAACCTTTTAAGTTACCGTTCTTTGCTAAACGATACGCCTGATTATTCGTATATGCTTTTCCATTAATGAGAAGCTTGTCATTTAATCCTGTATCTGTTTCATGAAGCACTTTTACAGTTGTATTTTTAGTCATGTCATCACTTCCTTTCGTTTATTTACGCTAGCGTATCTCAAAGATACATCATTTTTATATTTTGTCAACTTGTCCCATCTTTTATTTATTTGTCCCATCGTATATAATCTATCTGGAGGGATCTAGTATGAAGAAGAGCAGTGTTATCAGCCTGATCAGATGTCATGTTGAAAATGATGAAAACGGGTTTAGAAATACAGCATATACAATTGCAAAGGATTTTTATAATGAAGGAGATACAGAGATTGGGGAATATATCATGTCATTGCTGTCTGATGTCGGTACGATGACCGTTCAGCAGACAGCCAATAATATGTATTCTGCCTATTTTCATAAGCTGCCTTCAGCTGCTGATGCATTACTGCTGCCAAAGCCCGTCATGGATGATGTGCTGGGTATCGTAAATGCCATCAGTAAGAATATAGGCGTAAATAAGTTTCTGTTTTCCGGTGCACCGGGGACAGGCAAAACAGAGGCTGTTAAACAATTAGGCAGAATCACTGACAGAGACGTATATGCTGCGGACTTTTCCAGTGTCGTTGACAGCAAGCTCGGTCAGACAGTGAAGAATATGAATCTATTGTTTCAGGAGATGAATCAGAGTCTGCTTCGAAGCCGTTCTATTTTTCTTTTTGATGAAATTGATGCGATTGCCCTGGACCGCATTGATGCAAATGATGTTAGAGAAATGGGACGTGCCACAACAGCTATGCTGAAGGGTCTGGATTCCTTAAGTGATGATGTCGTACTGGTTGCTACGACAAATCTTGCCAAGAAACTGGATAAAGCTCTGACCAGAAGATTTGATGCTGTCATCAGCTTTGACCGCTATACAGAGAGTGATTTAGAGGATATTGCTGAGAAAATGCTCGATCTGTATCTTTCCCGATACAGTCTTGCCAGGAAGGATACCCGGCTGTTCAGAAAGATATTGAAAACAGCACAGCCGCTTCCTAATCCGGGTGATTTGAAAAATGCTATCAGAACTGCTGTTGCCTTCAGTGATCCCAAGGATGAATATGATTACTTAAGACGCTTGTATTTTGTCTTCAGCAATCATTCTCCTGCTGATATCAAAGAACTGCAGAAAGAAAACTTCACGATCAGAGAAATTGCCATCCTTGCCAATAAGTCAAAAAGCACAATTGACCGTGAACTGAAAGCAGGAGGCTTAGATGAATAATTTACTGGAATTGAATGGAAAGTTTCAATCACGCCGAAATCCCAATCGCCCTAGTACACCATCTCTTCCCAGCGGCACATCCATGTCTTCTGAAAGATTGAGAAAGCTGGCTGAAGAGTTATCAGAAACCAATGCAGAGTGGGGAAAACAGAATGTTCTGAAGAAAGAACTGATCGCTGTCCACCAGACCCGTATCATTCCAAAATCAAAACGAATCAGGGTTCTCTTTTCCGGTAACGGCATTACCAGTGATCAGGAAATGCGCGGTGCGTATTATGAGAAAAGTATATCTTCTGATGAAGGTACAGAAAAGTTATGTCATGTCTTTATCTATTATGTAAGCAGAGAGAATGTTCTGAAATCTATTGCTGAATTAGAAAAAGCGGCACAGGTCATTGATACATATTACAAGGGAGAGATTTCCTTCAGGGATACGGGGGTGCCACGCACGTATAAAGGGGAAAAGATAACACCAAAACCATTTCCTGCTGCAGCAAATTCTTTGATCCATAAAACCAGTTTCTATGCTCTTATCTCTGAATGTTTCTATATTCATTCCATTGCAATGCCGCAGTGTGATTTATGCACAAAGACGGATCATATCATCCGGATCTATCACACCGATGGAAACATTCAGACCATGCTGGCAAAATACGGAATTTCCCTATCCTCTAATTTCATCATTGATGAAAATACAGCTAAGCTGTCCGAAGAAGAAGTCAGTGCACTTGCCCAGTCTGCCCCGTTTCTTGTTGCCATGAGTGTCGTTGACGCTGCTGAAATACCAAAGATAGAAACAGCTAAAGCAGCTTCAGGGCCTTCTTTGATCGAACCGCCGGGAAATGAACCCATTGTTGGTGTGATTGATACCCTCTTTGACACAAATGCATACTGTCATGAGTGGGTTGAATACCATGAAATGATTGATCCAAGTATCACACCAGCACCTGATGACTATCGTCATGGCACCTATGTCACATCCATTATCGTAGATGGCCAGCGGTGCAATCCATCTCTTGACGATGGATGCGGACACTTCCGGGTCCGTCATTTCGGTATTGTGACTGGTGAACAGTTCAGTATATTAACTGTCATTCAGAAAATAGAGAAAATTGTAAAAGAGAATCAGGATATCCGTGTCTGGAATCTTTCATTGGGGACAAAGACGGAAATTGATCAGAACAGCATTTCCCCTGTAGCGGCTAAATTAGATGAACTGCAGGAGGAATATAATATCGTCTTTGTTGTTGCCGGAACAAATAAGCCGGAAGGCATTCCTGCTGAGCAGAACTATCATATCGGTTCTCCTGCTGATTCCATCAGCTCCATTGTTGTCAACTCCGTAGACTTGGATAACAGACCGGCATCCTATACAAGAACCGGACCGGTACTTTCCTTTTACAATAAACCTGATGTCAGCTGCTTCGGTGGGGATGGAGTTGAAGCATATGGAAAAATGAAGGTCTATGATCCCATCTCACAATGTCAGGGCTATACATCCGGAACATCATTAGCAGCACCTTGGATTACAAGAAAAATGGCTTATCTGATACAGGTACTCGGCCTGACACGTGAAACAGCCAAGGCCCTGCTGATTGATTCCGCATGCAGCTGGAATGGCTGCTGTGATGAGAAAACAGGCTATGGTGTTGTACCGGTTCGAATTGAGGATGTCCTGAATGCTGATGATGATGAAATAAAATTCTATATCAACGGCATATCCTCTGCCTATGAAACATACAATTTCAATATTCCTGTTCCCTTTGCCAATGACCAGTTTCCCTACTATGCCCGTGCCACCATGGTCTATTACCCCCACTGCAATCCTGACCAGGGGGTTGACTATACCGGAACAGAACTTGATGTACATTTTGGTCGGATCAATGATAAAAAAGAAATCTCAGACATTAAGAACAATCATCAGTCCGAAGAAGGCCTGCATGCAATCTATGAGAAAGATGCCCGGGAAAACTATCGTAAATGGGATAATGTCAAACACATTGCCGATCACATTTCAACTGGAACACAATACCCGCGGAAGAAATATGAAAGTGATGTATGGGGCATCCGGGTTGTCAGAAAAGAACGTTCCAGCATCATTGAACAGAAGCCCATTCGCTTCGGTATTGTTGTTACCCTGAAAGAAATGTATGGCGTGAATCGTTATGATGAATTCATACGTGCCTGCAGTTTAAGAAACTGGATTGTCAATGAAATAGATATCAATACAAGAGTGAATATCTATCAGAAAGCGGATGAGGAGATTCATCTGGAATGATAATAATTAAGTAAAGGCTGCCTCCTAGCAGGAGGCAGCCTTTCTTTGGTAATCGGTTAATTCTCAGTCCCTATACATCTCATACACCCTGGATACAGGCTTATGATTGAGGATGGAGTCTATGGCAGTAGCGATCATATCTGCTACAGATAATACTTTGATCTTATCTGTCTTTGCTTTGTTTTCTTCAGATAACGGAATGGTATCTGTAATGATCATTTCCTTGATCGGAGAGTTCTGGATCTTTGTTACGGCATCTCTTGAGAAGACACCATGCGTGATGGCACAGTAGATCTCAGATGCACCATGTTTCTTCAGGATTTCACAGCCTGCGGTAAGTGAACCTGCCGTATCACAGATATCATCAATGACAATGCATGTCTTTCCATCCACATTGCCGATGACATTCTGTGCTTCTACCATGTTGGGCTTAGGTCTTCTCTTATCAATAATGGCAATGGAAGCATCCAGGATATCGGCTAATCTTCTGGCTCTTGTCACACCGCCATGATCTGGTGAAACAACCACAAGATCATCTCTTCCTTTGAACTTCTGATGGAAATACTGGCCGATCATCGGTACGGCGGTAATATCATCAATCGGTATGTTGAAGAAGCCCTGAATCTGTGCCGCATGTAAGTCAAAGACAACAACCCTGTGTGCTCCTGCCTTCTGGATCAGATCTGCCACAAGCTTTGCTGTAATCGGCTGTCTGGGCTTAGTGGTTCGATCCTGTCTTGCATAGCCATAGTAAGGCATGATGACATTGATTTCTCTTGCACTGGCCCGCTTGCATGCATCAATGCAGACAAGTACTTCCATTAATCTTTCCGTCACCGGATTGCATGTGCTCTGTACAATGAAAACAGATCTGCCTCTGACTGATTCCTGCGGTGTAACCAGGATTTCCCCATCCGCAAAGTGTTCCACCTCGATCTTGCCTAAAGGTACATCAAGATCCTTACATACCTTCTTTGCCAGATCCACACTGGAAGTCAAAGCAAATATTACCGTATCGTTTACCATTGACGTGTTTCCTCTTTTCCCGTTTTTATGTTACTGACGAAATGGCTTTTCGTCAATAAAAGGAGACATCTGTCTCCTTACATGAATTTCAAGATCAGCCACAGGGCAATTGCGGCCGCAATCGGTATGACAAAGATCAGCGTATAGCCCCTCAGAAAGCTCTTTTCCAGCTTCTGATAGCCTTCTCTGGAATAATAGTACTTATTGTCTTCCGTCTGGATAATGACACCCTGTTTTACCAGATTTGCGATGGTATAGCTGATGGTAGGCGTCGCCAAAGGCAGATCCTTCAAAGCACTGACATCAATGGCTTTCGATGCTCTGAGGGCACCTTTCTTCTCAAAGCCATCCATGACAATTCTGGCCGCGGTAGCCTGCGGACTCTTCTTCTTTTCCTTTGTTCTGGCTTCTGCGGCTCTTTCATCCGTACTTTTGATGCGGTCCTTTTCATAGAGCTTATCCTGCTCCTTTTTCGCATCGCTTACCGCCTGCCTGTATTCCTGCCAGAAAGCCTTGGCCTTCTCTTTTCTTTCCGTCTTCTTATCTTCTTTATCAGACATACTTATTTCTTCTTGTTTTCCTTCCAGGCATCATACCGGTTCTGGATCTCATAGCCTACTTTCCTGGGCACTTCCATTTCCCTGCCATCCGCAAAGTGAATCTTGACATTCTTGACCATTCCCTTTCTGATCTTGAAGTCTTCAATCATCCTGTAGCGGAAGCTCATATCATCCAGGAAGAAACCATCTTCCGTAAAGTATACCTGTCTTTTCATAATGGACTCAAAGATCAGTCCGGCAAACAGAATGGCAATACCGATATAGGCAATTCGGTAATAGCTGACCTGCTTATCTGCCATATAGCCGGCAAAAATGGCCAGGACCACACACAGCACACAGACACAGGCAATAAATACCGTAAAGGCTGCCGGTCTTCTGTACAGTTCAACATCCTTATGGTTCTCTTTGTACTGCTCAGCATCTTCCTTGTACTTTCTGTATTCTCTGATGGTTTTTACTGTTCCATAACCGAAGTAGGCAAATACAATACCGGCAATGGCAATTTCAATAATGGTATCTCTCATAGCTGACTATCCCCTGTGAATATGATTATACCTTACTTCTTACGCTTATCAAAAGGATCTCTTCCCTGATACTTATTGATCTTGTAAAGAACACTCTTCTTGCCATTGTGCCTGGCGATTAATGACAGAATGGCAATTACAAGACAGATCACCCCAATCACCAGAGCAATCCAGGAAATAACCGTTCTAACCGTACTGCTGATATTAGGAAACAGGGCATCCTTCATTCCTGTAAAGCCCCATATATCTATAACCAGACATATGGCAAAGGTAACAAAGCTGTTTCTTGCCATGCGGGTCAGGTTGCCTAACAGATGATTTTCATTCTCAATGGCAGCTGCAAGTTCATCTCTTTCTTTTCTTGACATCTTATTGCTCATACAAATACCTCAATAACAAAACATGGACAGGCAGAAATCTCTGCCTATCCATGATACATCATCTATGTGATTTGAATCAGCCAAGAAGATGGATAACAGATCCGAAGAACGCGATGACAACAAACAGCAGAAGAACCTTAATAGCACTCATGTTCTTCTTAGCCATCAGCCACCAGGCCAGTAAGACAAAGAAGCATGTCAGTAAGCCAGGATATGCACCATCCAGCTTATCGATTAACATGACAGGGTTGCCTTCAGAGTCAGTTGCGATCTGTACAGGTGAACCTACATTGACCCAGTTAGCAGCCATGGCACCGACGATAACCTGACCCATGGTGATAACGGATTCACGGAATGCCGTAGCTCTGTCACCGACTAATACTTCAACAGCAGATCCGCCTAAGGAATATCCCTTGTAATAGATCCAGTGCTGGAACCAGATGGATGTAGCGTTCCATACCAGGATATAGAAGATCGGGCCGATCGCAGAACCGCCTTCAGCGAAACCTAAAGCGATACCAAGCAGAATCGGAATGTAAGTACCAACGATCAGAGAGTCACCGATACCGGCAAGAGGTCCCATCAGACCAGCTCTGATACCATTGATCATTTCATCATCGATGCCTTCAGCACCGTTTGCACGTGCTTCTTCAAGACCGGCTGTAATACCGACAACGATCGATCCGATCTGCGGCTCGGTATTGAAGAACGGATAGTAAGCTTCAAGAGCCTTGCACTGCTCTTCCTTTGTGCCATACAGGTCCTTGATAATGGCAAGCATGGACCACATATAGCCGAATGTCTGCATGTGCTCCTGGGAGAAACATGTCAGATTACCATACCACCAGCGCCAGAAGGAATGCTTCAGAGCATCAGGTGAAACTTTCTTCATTGTTGCAGCTTCAGACATTTCAGATATCCTCCTCATCATCGTCATCTACGGCGCCGCCGGCTCCTGCCTTGGCAGCCGCTTCTTTACTTTCGATCTTCATCATAGCCATGTTGTACTTGAGCAGAGCGAATACGGCACCAACAGTTGTCGCAGCGATCAGCGTCAGACCCATGGATCTGCCTAATGTGAATCCCATCAGGAAGTAGATCAGATCAGTAGGCTGGTTGACAACAGACTTCAGCAGGATAGCGATACCAACAGCCGGCAGAACAGCACCTACTGTCAGCATAGCCTTGACATACCATACATCTGTATTCAGCTTAGCGAAGATATCCTCAACAGCACCGGAACCGAAGTAGCACAGTAAGGTAACCGGCAGGAAGGAAAGGACGAAGTGAGAGATCAGCGGATAGATTGTATCTACCTTGCCCAGGCAGTCGATGTTGCCCTTCTTCAGTTCAGCCCAGCCGATGTGCTGCCAGACCAGGTTCATCATAGCTGTTCCATAGAACAGAGAGATACCGATGACACCGGTCATAGCGGAAATGGTGGAAGAAAGCTTCTGTGCTTCTTCACCAGCGAAGTCCATTCCGGCAGATTTAGCACCGACATAAGCCAGCGGCAGACCAATGTAGGAAACAGCACGAAGGTCAGATGCGACAGTTCCGCCAGGTGTAACCAGAGCGATCCACATAACCTGCATTGGAATACCGATTTCAATGCAGCCCTTGACATCGCCGAGAATCAGACCGACGAACAATGCGGCGACCAGCGGACGGTTCAGTGTGTAGTTACCGACGGTGGTACCGAGACATGCGATGGTAGATGCAGCTGTACAGCTCATGATACCGATCAGAATAGCTTGAAGCAAAGACATAGTTTTAATCCCCTCCTCTCAATTATCAGGTAATGTCTTTGAATAAATTGTAAATTAATTGTAAATTAATAGCCGAACTTGCCCTTAAACTTGTCCCAGTCACCAATGGCTGTCTCTTTAACAAGAGCGAACCATACACGGTACCCCTTCTGGGAAATAGCTTCAAAAGCGTCTGCTTCTTCCTGCGTAATGGACTGGTTATTGCCGAGCTTGACAGCACCAGGTCTGTCATTGCATGGTCCAACTACCAGTGTCTTGACATCATTCGGAACAAAACCGAAGTCAACCAGAATTTCCTTCATATCCAGCGGATTCTTGGTGATCAGGAAGTATCTCTTCGGAGAATCCTTAACCTGCTGTGCCTTTTCCTTGAAGTGTTCCATTGTCCAGACAAATACCTTCTTATCAGTACTTGCCTTGAAAGACTGCTTCAGAACAGGTGTCGTCGCTGCCTTGTCGTTAACAGCAACAATACCGTCGCAAGGATATTCCTTGGACCATCTTGTGACAATCTGGCCGTGAATGATGCGGTCGTCAACACGCATGAAAGTAATCATTTGTTTTATTCCTCCATTTCTTACTTTATGTGCACGCTACAGCGTTACATCCGATCAGAGATCATCATCGTCGTCACCGGCTTCAACCTTGAAGTCCGTCACGCCGTTTCTTCCTTCCGTCAGCAGGGTGTCCTTCAGATCCTGCACATTATCTACATTATCTTTCATTAATACAGCTGTAATAGCCATCGGCAGGTTCATACCGGCAAGTACCAGTGTATTGTTGATCAGTCCCTTCTCACTCAGTACATTCAATGCATTGGTAAACGGAGAACCGCTCAGAATATCCGCTAAAAGAATAATCTGATCATCCGGTGTAAAGTCCTTTACCAGCTCCTTGAAGTTCTCAGCAAACTGATCTGCACTCATATCTGCCTTCAGACTGGTAGAGAGCACATCATTGCGATCCCCTGTCATCATTCTGACAGCAGTGTGAAGACCCGGTGCAAATTCACCATGGCTGACCATAACTACATACTTTGTCATTATTTTTCCTTTCCTTTCTGCACTATATTGTAAGCGCTTAACGATTACTAAATCATTTTACAAAAAAGCTGTTTTTCTCAACACCAATTTTGCGCCAAACAACACATTTTTCTCCCACAATTTCCTTTTCTTGGCATTTCTTGTTCACAGCTGTGCACACTAAAACGTTTCCATGCATGTATAACAAAAGTACCCGTACGAATATGCCATTCAAAAAAATGTTTGACATAAATACTGTATCAGTTATAATAACTAAGCACGCACCAGTGGTGGAATCGGCAGACACGTACGCTTGAGGGGCGTATGGAGCAATCCGTGCAAGTTCAAGTCTTGTCTGGTGCACTGAATAACAGTTACCGCTTAAGAACAATATTGTTCATAAGCGGTTTTTTCATATTTACTCTAATCGAAAAGCCAGTCCCCAGGAGCATGGAAATTCCAGGTCATATGCCCTGCTCTCATTGCAGGGACCCAGCTTTCTTCCTTCATCCGCTGACTTATCAGTATAACAGCCTGTAAAATGGATAAAAGTTTCATCACTTTCCGAGACTTTTTGTCACTTCCAATGAAAGTGGAAACGGCGGTGTTAGGGACGCATGTCGTCGGCGATTTTGGTACCGGTACGTCGGCTGACACGTCGGTGCGTCCAAAAGTATATAAGCACATTTATTGATTCTATGATTAAGTCGTACGGAAGGAGCTTCCGTGCGGCTCTTTTCGTTCTAGAAAGAGAGGCAGCCTTATGAACGAAACAAAGGTGCCCATGGAATCAAAAATTCTGCAGGTAGCGCGTT
>JALCHG010000073.1:0-10144 GCA_022644565.1 Solobacterium sp.
AAAAGTGCATAACAATCGTTTTTTCAGATTGCTATGCACTTCAGATCCTGATTGAAAGCGCCTAAACATGAAACTGCTGATCAGTTTATGAATACCTTTACTTTTTCAGCAGCCTCGTGTTAACCTACTTTTCCGCGCGTTCGATCGCTTCTGTCTGATCCAGGGAAAGATCCATTCTTTCATACTTTTCATCTTCCGGCTGTATCATCTCAAACCCTTTGCAGTAAGAAAGAGAAAGTTTCGCCGCTTTGACTTTCAGATCCAGAACATGGCCGCCTTTGTGGTGATCCTCCGAAAGAAAGTGCAGATGCCAGCCGGGACAGTTGAGATGATTCATGAAGGCTGGCATATAGATGCCTGCAGCTGTGCCTGCAATGTTCTTTTCTGTCCATTCCTTCTGGTTCTCATTCAGCCAATCCGCTAACGGAATGTCCTTACCTGAAGGTACAGGTCTGCCGCTGCGATACTGTACAAGATCAAACATGCCTTCCATCCGGATCACTGCCATATGGTTATGGTGTGCCTGAATGGCTTCATCAAGCTTCCTTCTGGCGTCCTCCATATTCTCAGCACTGAAAGACACTGTTTCATCCGGATGAAAGAACGTCACCACCCCAAAAGGAATGCCCTGATCTTCTCTGGCTTCAATCACTCTGCCGTCATATAGAGCCTGATACACATGCCCATCCAGCAGGATCATCTCTCCATCCGACTGCACAAATGTACCCAGGCCTGTATCTCCATGCTCTTTCAGCTCTTTCACTGCAATGACCTCTTTGTAATAACCCTGCAGCAGAGCCTGCAGGGAAGATACCTGAAACAGATTATTCTTCATCTTCATCCACTCCTTTCAGATAGCTGCGCGTCAGCCTGACTACAGCCGGCGACAGGGCCAGAATGGCAATCAGGTTGGGGATTGCCATCAATGCATTCATACTGTCTGAGAGATTCCAGACAATATCAAGCTTTGTGGTTGCACCGACAACAACAAAGATAACATAGATGGCCTGATAGACTGCCATGCCCTTTTCACCGCATAGAAATTCCATACATCTACCGCCATAGAGACTCCACGACAGCAGCGTAGAAAAAGCAAACATGGTAATACATAAAGCAATAACTATGGAAGCTGCCCGGCTGCCAAAGGAAGTCGCAAAGGCATTGATTGTCAGATCTGCCGCAGCTGACTTGCCATAGAAGGCATCCGCACAGCCTGAACAAAGAATCGCAAGTGCGGTCAGCGTGCAGATGACAATCGTATCCGCAAACACTTCAAACACCCCGTACAGACCCTGCTCAACCGGATGTTCCACATCCGCTGCCGCATGGGCAATCGGGGCTGTACCAAGACCTGCTTCATTGGAGAAAATACCTCTGCCGAAACCGGCCCGCATCGCACTCTGTATGCCTGTCCCGGCAAGACCGCCGCCGATCGCCGAAGGATTGAAGGCACCTTTGAAAATTGAAACAAATACCGGTCCAATCTGACTGACATGGCTCAGGATCACCATCAGCGCGGCCACAATATAGACAAGTGCCATGATCGGCACAAGCTTTTCCGTTACCGATCCGATCCGCTGCAGTCCGCCGAACAATACAAGAATCGTCAGAATCGCGGCGATAATGCCGACCGCCATATAGATCAGCCTCAGCATGCCCGGATCCAGTGAAGGCTGAAAGGAAGTAAAGACAGAACCGATGGACTTGGCAATGGTATTGATCTGGGTCATACAGCCAGTGCCAAGCGCTGCCACCATGCCGAAGACACAGAAGATCACCGCCAGAAAATGCCACTTCTTCCCGAGCCCATTCTCTATGTAATACATCGGTCCGCCGACAAAATCACCTTTTTTATTCTTCCGGCGGAAATGAACAGCCAGCACAATCTCCGCATACTTAGTACACATGCCGAATAAAGCCGCAGTCCACATCCAGAAAATCGCGCCCGGTCCGCCGATGGCAATTGCCCCGGCAACCCCGGCAATATTGCCGGTACCGACCGTACCGGCAAGAGCAGTTGTCAATGCCTGGACCGGACTAAGGGTTCCCTTCTTGGTATTTTCCTTGGGATTGAACAGCTTGCCTACTGTCTTTTTCATGATCCAGCCAAATCGTCTAAACTGCATGAAGCCAAGCCGCACGGTCAGAAAGATACCGGTGCCAAGCAGCAGCATCAGCATCGGCCTGCCCCATATCACCTGGTCCATGCGGCTGGTAAATTCCGTAATCTGTTTCCAGAATGTCTCCATTTCTTTCCCCTCTTCTTTATTACAGCGGTTCTTATTTTAACCTATCTTCATGCATTCTGCAGAAAAGCAGGGCTTCTGCCCATACAAAACGCCTTTTCGATGCGCCGCCAGCTGAAAAGAAAATCCGCCTGTCTCTCTGTACATGGCGGTGTTCTTCTGATCGCGTTATAATAGGCCGCGTGCAGATACAAAGGAGTAAACAATGATTATTGATCAGATAGATGATTCACTGCTTGCCTTAGCCAGGCAGTCTGATACAGACCTGAAAGATGTCTACCAGAGAATTGATGAGATCTGTCTCTACAACTCAGACAGAATCCTGGCATCTTTTATTAAAAATCAGGTATCCTATACCGATTTTGCCGAGATCAACGGCTATGGCAATTATGATGAAGGCCGCAATAAACTGGAGGCCATGTTTGCGGAAACACTGGGGTGTGAAGATGCCCTGGTCAGACCGCAGATCATGTCCGGCACCAATGCGCTGTGGCTGACCTTCTCAGCCCTTCTCAAACATGGCGATACCATGATTTCCATCTCCGGCCTGCCGTATGACTCGCTGCAGGAAATGGTCGGACTGACCGGCGATTCCCCGCTTTCTCTCAAAGAAGCCGGCGTGAAGTATGAGCAGATTGATCTTGTAAATAATGAATTTGATGAAGAAAAGATTGTTGAAAGACTGAAACGCAAGGATGTGAAGCTGGTGGAGATTCAGCGTTCCCGCGGCTATTCCCACCGCAAGTCCCTGATGATCCGTAAGATTGAACACGTCATCAAAGCCATCCGCTCTGTCAATCAGGATGTCATCATCATGGTTGACAACTGCTATGGTGAATTAGTGGAAAAGAAAGAGCCGGGACACGTCGGTGCGGATGTAGTGGTCGGTTCTCTGATGAAGAATTTAGGCGGTGGAATTGCCTGCTCCGGCGGCTATATTGCCGGACGCAAAGATCTGATTGCCATGGTGGCAGACAGACTGACCGCACCGGGCCTTGGCAAGGAACAGGGTGCCAACTACAACCAGAACATCACCTTCTTCAAAGGTCTGTATATGGCCCCATCTGCGGTCAGAAGTGCGATGAAGACAGCTGTCTTTGAAGCATATATGATGGAAAAGCTCGGCTTTGAAAACATCACTCCGGCCTGGAATGAAGAGCGTACTGATACAATCCAGACCGTAGAGCTTGGCTCCAAGGATAACCTGGTGAAATTCTGCCAGGGCATCCAGGCATCCTCACCGATTGATTCCTTCGTGCATATCGAAGCAGCCCCGATGCCCGGCTATCCCTTTGATGAAGTCATGGCAGCCGGCACCTTCACCCAGGGCTCTACAATTGAGCTGAGTGCGGATGCCCCGGTCGTTCCGCCTTATACTCTGTATATCCAGGGCGGTCTTTCCGAGCAGTATGGAAAACTCTCTGTACTTCTCGCTTTGACGAAAATGCGCGCCAAATAAATCAATTAAGGGAATGTTCTGTCTGACAGAGCATTCCTTTTCATATACGGAAAAAGGAAGCTAACAGCTTCCCATCTGTCCCCCGTCTATGCGGATGACTGTATTATTGATGAAATCAGCTTCTTCACTGATCAGAAACCGTACCAGATGCGCCACTTCCTCAGGCTTTCCATACCGTTTGACCAGAATCTTTTCGCACTCCTCTTTCAGAAATGTCTCATCATATCCATCCAGTTCACTCTCTGTGCCGATAAACCCCGGGGCAATGGCATTGACATGGACTTCCGGACTCAGCTGCACGGCAAGATCATGGGTTAATGAAATCATGGCTGCCTTGGAGGCATCATAATCAATACTCATCGGGTAGTAGGTATTGATGCCGTTAATGGAAGATATATTGATGATGCGGCCATAGTTCTGTTCCTTCATATGGCGGTATGTCCGCATGGCACAGTTATAGGCTCCTACCACATTGACATCCATTGTCCGCCGGAATTCATCTGCTGTTTTCAATTGAAACAGATTGGAAAGATCAATGCCGGCATTGTTGATGAGAATATCAACACCGCCAAGTTCTTCTTCAACATCATGCACCATCGCATCCACTTCTTCTTCCCTGGAAACATCTGCCTGAATGACCATACAGCGCACAGCATGCGATGTCTGTATTTGCTCAGCCAGAGCATATGCCTGTTCTCTGGAATGATGATAGTTGATGATGACATTGTATCCGTACGCTGACAGTTCTCTGACAATGGCAGCACCGATGCCCCGGGAAGAGCCGGTAACCAGAACATTCTTTGTCATTCTGTGAAAAAAAGAGCTTGAAACTCAAGCTCTTGAAGAATACTTGCCGTCAGCAGTAGAAACAATGATCTTTTCACCCTGTTCAATGAACTGCGGAACCTTGAGGGTAAGACCTGTTTCCAGTGTAGCATCCTTTGTCTGTGTGGAAGGTGCACCCTTGATGGCCGGAGCTGTTTCCGTAACCGTCAGCGCTACCTTATCCGGCAGAGAGATGTCAAGAACTTCACCTTCGAAGATGACCAGATATACATCCATGCCTTCCAGCAGATAATACTTGCCGTCTCCGATCTTGCTTTCATCCAGATCGAATGTTTCAAATGTTTCCATATCCATGAAGGAATATGTTGTGCCTGTCTTGTAAGAATACTGAACCTGTTTCTTTTCAATGACAGCTGCTTCAAACTTTGTCGAAGCGTTGAAGTTTCTTTCCTGGGTGGAACCTGTCTTGAGGTTCTTCATCTTTGTCTTCAGAATAGCTGCACCCTTGCCCGGCTTTACGTGCATGAATTCAAGAACGACCCACGGATCGCCATCAACCATTACTGTTAAACCTGTTTTGAAATCGCCTGCTTCAATAGACATTTAATATGGCCTCCTCTTCGTATATAAGCTTAGATATTTTACCAGCTGTCAGCCCGTTTTTACAACCCAAAAGAGACGCAGATCTGCCTGGAGCCGCATCAAATCCATCCAATGTGAAAGAAGTACACCTTCCTGATACAGAAAATATTTTTCTTTACATGATATTGCTGTATGTCATTGTATGTTCATAATAGATGTACTATCATCCAATTAGTTGATGGTACATCTTTTTAAAGGAGGCAGGTATGAGTGAAGAAATGAGAGAGATTACAAAGATCGCAAGAGAAGTATCCAAATTTACCATCCGTACCATGAAAGAAGAAGGCATCGGCACTGGTGAATTCGATTTCATCCATGTGGTCCGCCATCATCCCGGCATCACCCAGAAAGGCATCCGGGAAATTCTGGGACTGGATAAAGGTGCCTGTGCCAGACGGGCCGCATCCCTGGAAGCCAAAGGCTATCTCATCCGGAAACAGGATGAAAAGGATAAGCGCGTCTGGAAGCTCTACGCATCTGACAAAGCAGAACACCTCAAACTCTCCAAAGTGGAAATTGAAAATGTGTATTATGACTGGCTGGCGGAAGGATTGGATGAAGGTGAAAAACAGCAGTTCTATGCCCTTCTGCAGAAACTCTATGTCCGCAATAAAGCCGAATCCAAAGCCGGCTTTCCGCATATCCAGGAGGCATTGAACCACCATGAAAAAAGATAAACTGCTTTCTCATCCCGATCGGATCAGCACTTATTTCAAAGCTGAGGTACCGGTCCTTGTCATCGTTACCATTTCCGGTCTGATCTACAATGTAGGCATGCTGGCGGGGCCGTACTATGAAGGACAGCTGGCCCAGTGTCTTTATAACATCATTCACGGTACCGCTTCCGCCGGGGATATGCTGAAGCTGGCCCTTGTCTATGTAATTGTCATTGCCATCGTACAGGTGTCCCGTGCTGTCAAGCGCTTCGGCGTCAGACGCTTTGCCAATAATATCAGCCGCAGTATGAGAAGAAATCTCTACAACAGCCTGGTTCATATGGATGCTTCAAAGCTCAAGGAAGAAAACATGGGTTCACTGCTGACCAAGGCTATCGCTGATGTGGATGCCTGTACAGAAGGCATGCGCAAGTTCACAACTGAGATCTATGATACGGGGGTTGTCATGATTGCCTATGTATGCATGCTGGTACATTATGACTGGAAGCTTACCCTGCTTGCCTGTGCATTTACGCCCCTTGCCTATTTTGCAGCGGACCGCATGAAGACCGTTGTCACTTCCGCCAATGCGGCCTATAAGAAGAGTGCATCCGCCTTAAGCGGAATGACCATGGACAGAATTGAAAACAGTCTGACCTATAGGGTATATGGCCGTGAGGAAAACAGAGATGAAGCATATGAGAAGGCACTGCAGGATTATGAGACAAAAAGCGCAGAGGCAAATCTCTTTGAAGGATCACTCGCTCCTTTATATGATGCCATTGCCATGATCGGCGCTGCCATTGTCATCTATTTCGGTGCCAGAAACGTCAATGGAACCGGCTGGACAGCCTGGAACATCGCTGCCTTTACCACTTACCTTGCCTGCTTTACCAAGCTTGCCGTCAAGACAAGCCATGCGGCCAAACTCTTCAATGCGGTACAGAAAGCTTCTGTTTCCTGGAAAAGGATCAGACCTCTTATGAAAGAGCCGGTGGAAGATGATCTTGTCATTGACCATGTTCCTGTTACACCTGTCACCCTGCGCTTTGATCATGTCAGTATCGGCTCACTGCTCCATGACATCAGCTTTACCGCTGCGCCGGGTGAAATCATCGGCATTACGGGTGAAGTTGCCAGCGGCAAGAGCTCCTTGGGCAAAGTTCTGATCGATGAAACAGACTACACTGGTACCATCACCCTCAATGGCAAAGACCTGCGTGAGCTGACACCGGAAGAAAAGCTTGCCTCTATTACCTATATGGGACATGAGCCGGAACTGCTTTCCGTTTCCATCGGCGACAATATACGCCTGGGAGAAGATTCCGATGCAGAAAAATACATCCATATGACATCTCTTGATACAGATCTGAAACAGATGAACCGCTCTATATCCGACAGTGCCGGTGAAGCCGGATCCATGCTTTCAGGCGGCCAGCAGGCAAGACTCGCCCTGGCCCGCACCCTTGCCCATGCAAGATCTGTTCTGATCCTGGATGATCCATTTGCGGCTGTGGATAAAACAACGGAAACAGAAATCCTGGAACAGATCCGATCTGCCTATCCTGACCGCACCATCCTTCTGATCTCCCATCGTCTTTATCATTTTCCTTCTTTTTCCCATGTCCTCTACCTGCATGATCACACCGGTACATTCCTGTGCCATGATGACATGATGAAAAAAGAACCGGGCTATCGAAAACTCTATAACGAACAGAAAGAAGGAAGTGATTATGATGAAGAAAAATGATGAAATGCATGTCTTTATCAAAGCCATGCTCAGCCGCAGCAGGAAGCTTGTCATCTTACTGATTCTCATCATTGCCGGTTCCGTGATCACATCACTCATTCCCCCGCTTGTTCTTGAAAAAGCAGTCAACCGCCTGAGCAATCATCAGTCTGTTTCCTTCCTGCATGCCTTATCCTACTTCCTGTTTATCGTTCTGGCCGATGTACTGGAATCCCTGCAGAATGCCTGCATCACCATCTTCGGCCAGAAAATGACTCACAGCATCCGTTCTGCCTTATGTAATAAACTGTCCCATCTGCCAGCTCAGTACTTTCATACGCATAAGGCAGGTGAAATTGAATCCGTCTTCACCAATGACGGTGATACCATCGATGTACTGTACAGTGACGGCATTGTCAGTATGATCGCTGACTGTTTCAAGCTGATTGCCATCCTGATTGTCATCTTCACCCGTTCCATCGGTCTGGGTCTGCTCTTGGCGGCTGTAACGCCTTTCCTGTATCTGTTTACAAGATGGTGCCAGAAGAAGATGAACAACGCCCAGCTGAAAAACCGCCGCGCCATTGCCAGAGTGAACAGCCATGTGCCGGAAACCATTCGCTGCATACGCATGATCCATGGCTTCCATGCCCAGAAATACATGGAAGATACGTATGATGCATATATCCAGGAAAGCTACCAGGCAACAGACCAGGGCAATATCATTGACAGTATCTACTCCCCTGTCATCCTGATCACCCAGGCTGCTGTAACAGCCGTCATGATGATCTTTGCGGCCAGAGGCCATACGTTCCGTGCCTTCTTCGGTCTTTCCGTCGGATCTGCTGTTGCCATGATTGCCTATGTAGGAAAGATCTTCTCACCGCTGGAAAACATCGGCATGGAAATCCAGAACATCCAGGCTGCCAGTGCTGCCATCCAGCATATCAGAGCCTTCCTGCAGGAGCCTGAATGGAATCCTTCCAAGACAGAACCCGTCCATGATGATGCCATTCACTTTGACCATGTCACCTTCGGCTATGAGCCGTCAGAACCAGTTCTGAGAAACCTTTCTTTTGCCATTCAATCCGGTGAAAATGTCACCTTTGCCGGCCGTACCGGCGCTGGTAAATCCACCATCTTTCGTCTATTGACAGGCCTTTATGCACCAGATCAGGGAAACATCTCCCTTGCCGGACACTGTCCGGTCGGCTTAACGCCCCAGGAAAGAAGAAAGATATATGGACTTGTCACCCAGCAGTTCAATGCAGTACCTGGTACCGTAAGGGACCAGATCACCCTGTATAATGCATATACAGAAGAAGAAATAGAGGAAGCACTCACACTTTCAGATCTGAAGGATGTCATCGCATCTCTGCCTCAGGGCCTGGATACACCCATGAATGAAAAGCTGTTTTCCAAAGGACAATTGCAGCTGTTGGCCATTGCCAGAGCCGTTGTCTCTCACCCTTCCATTCTTCTGCTGGATGAAGTAACTGCCAGCCTTGATGCCGAAACAGAAGCCCGTGTCATCAATGCCCTGCGTGCATCCTCAAAAGGCAGGACTGTCATCTCCATCTCCCATCGCCTTTCCCAATCCATCGGCACAACCCGCATCATCGAGATAAAAGAAAGCATCCCGGTTTAGGGAGTGATGCCGGAATGTCTTTGGGGAAAGAAATAATGAACTTTTATTATACTGATCAGATGTCTCGCTCCATCTGACAATGATTAGGATATACACCTGTCGTGATCATAAGCGTATAGGAATGTCAATAACCCCGACCCTAAAGGGTCGAAGCTTGCAGTTAAGGAATGCAGAGGTAGCAGCGATTGTTCAGATCTTCCTCACTCTTACCGCATCACCGGGCTATTGACAAAGCCCGCTTTTTAATCTCATCAGGATATACCCAACGAGAACATATCACTTCTTCTGCTTTTCGGACTTACGCGCACCATATCGCGGATGCATATCATCAGAGACATACATTGTGCCGAGCTGATAAATGTTCATGGCACCAACACGGTCATCATTTGACCGATATCCGCAGCAGTCACATACGTATTCGTGTGTATCATGATGCCTGTTTGCTTTCAGAATACGGCCGCATTTCGGACAGCGCTGTGAGGTATAATCGGCATCTGCTTTCAGCACATCACTTCCTGCTGCACGCGCTTTATAAGTCAGAAACTGTTCCAGCTGATAAAACGTCCAGCTTCTTGTTTCATTTCTGCCTTTGGCGTTCCGCTTCGACAGATTCTCTTCAGAAAAGCTGACGTCTGTAAGGTCTTCAAGCACAAACAGTGTATCTGCCCCATACTTATCGACGAGTGTCTTTGACAGGCAGTGATTCACATCTGTCATCCAGCGGTTCTCTCGTCCTGATAAGCGCTTTAAAACACGTTTCGCTGATTTTGTGCCTTTAGACTGCAATTCAGCTCTCACCGCATTGAATTTGTCTCTTCTCTTCATGATTTCTTTTCCACTTACAAACTGAACATCACCTCTTTCGTCATACGCTGTGATCATAAAACGCAGCCCTCTGTCGATACCGACAACGTGCTTTGGCTTACTTGCGTCGAACGTATCCGGGATAGTTTTCGTCATCGGAATGTGCAGATACCA
>JALCHG010000074.1:0-9982 GCA_022644565.1 Solobacterium sp.
ATGGAGCTCTGCAATACATACCTTGAGGAACTGATCGAAGATGCCAGTAAGCTTCCTTCCTTTGCGATTCTGCTCAGTATTCCTGGAATTGGCAGGAACATTGCGGCACGGATCATCGCGGAAATCGGCGATGTCACCCGGTTCAGGAACGCGCGAGGCATCGCAGCATATGCAGGGCTGAATCCGAAAATCAATCAGTCAGGTGAGAAGGATGGGACCCACCTGGCTATATCCAAGAAAGGAAACAGACATCTGAGGTGTCTTCTTTATCTGGCAGTCACGTGCAGCTACAGGCTGAAAAAGGGAGATTCTATCTATCAGTTCAACCAAAAGAAAAGGCAGCAGGCTGCCTCACCATTGAAGCCAAAAGCTGCCAATATCGCTGCGGCGGATAAACTATTGGCAGTAATTTATTCGCTTATGAAGAACGGCTCAACTTTCCGTTCCTAAGCAGATTATAGAACGAATTTTCAAAACCGGGGAGCCTGTCTCCTCTTTTCGTGGTGGCCGATCAGAAAAATTCTGAAGCTTATGAATTTATCGAAGAAATCTTCGAAAAAGGGCTTGATTTAAGTTATCAAATTTATGTGGACTAAGAGGGATAACTGCATATATATAGACTGAGGTGAAGTATGAAATGGAATATCAGAATGATTGTGCAGGTTCTTTTGACTGGCTGCTGTGTGCTGTCAGGGGTATGTACCACATTATATTATTACCGCAGGAATGAAGTACGGCTGGAGTTGAATTGCAGGGAGGCAGAGGTGGAACAGTACAGCAGCTTTGATGCCATGGCGTATGTGAAGGAAATGAGTACAGCAAAGACGGTAGTGGAACTGCCCTGTGTGGATACGAGTGAACCCGGGGAACAGATTGCCGTATACCGGATAGAAGGATGGGGCAAGAAGGTTGAAAGAGCGCTGCGGGTCAGAGTAATTGAAAAGAAGAACTGAAGGGCAGTAAAGAAAAGCAGAAGGCTTACTGGAAGTCTTCTGCACATTTAAGACCATAGGCACTTTCTGTATGCAGCACCGCATTGTCGATAGCGGCTGCCACTGCTTTAGCGCCAAGCGCACCGGCAATATTGAGATCGGATGTGACGTTGCCATAGCTCATGGCATACAGGCTGTCGCCATCCCATTTGGTATGAACGGGATAGATGGCTCTGGCATAGCCGTCGTGACCCATGCCGGCGATCTTGGTCAGTTCGGTCTTGCTGAATTTTCCGTTTGTCAGGATGGCGCCGATGGTGGTGTTTGTATGTTCTTTAAGAGTAATGCTGTTCTGCATGGCAAAGAGGGCTTCTTCACAGCTTGCCTGAAGCGTACCGTCATCACTGATCATGCCGGCAAGCTTTCTGCCGTCTGAAGGATCATAAACATCTCCCATGGCATTGACAGCGACAATGGCGCCAACCTTCAGATCACCTGCCTGAAAGGCAGCAGCCCCGATGCCGGACTTCATTGCCTGATCCGCTCTGCCGGCCTTGCCTACAGATGCGCCGGTACCGGCACCATGATTGCCTTCTTTGAAGTTCGGGGCATTCAGGCATGCGGTATAGCCCATGGCGGCATCCGGTCTGATATCTCTTCGGCCAACCCCAAGATCAAACAGACAGGAAGCACAGACAATCGGCACAACCCCATAGCCGGTTTCAAAGCCGATGTTCTTTTCTTCCAGATACCGCATGACGCCTGTGGCGCTGTCCAGTCCGAAGGCAGAACCGCCGGAGAGCACAACGGCATGTACAGCATCATTGCTGGCAAGCGGATTGAGCAGGCCGCTTTCCCGGCTGGCCGGACCGCCGCCCCGGATATCAATGCCTGTACAGGCACCATGCGGTGCCAGAATGACGGTGACACCTGTACCGGCCTCGGTGTTTTCGGCCTGGCCGATGGAAAAACCTTCAATATCAGTAATGCTGATCTGCTTTAATATGGAATTCATACTGTTACCTCGAAACTAATTTAGCACAGATTACACGTCAGCATCATTTTTCATCAGTTGATTATGAAAACGTTATTATTTTTGGCATTACATGCGCATGCATGTAAAAAAGTTGATATACTAACAGCGAATCACAAGTTCTTAGACAAGGGGATCTTTTATTACATGGCAGGTCGTGATTATTTTTCATTTGAAACCATACGCGATCATGATAAGAACATTATCTGTTATTACGTTACAATGATCGGGACTATCGAGGAAGATGGCGCTGTCCACATGCGGACGGATCTTGGCAAAGAAGGGGACGAGAAGATGGCGTTCGGCCGTCTGACCGTCCGCAACTATGATAAGAAAATACAGATGCTGACAAATGAGACAGGGAGCAGAGTCTACTATCATTACTGGAATGAAGAAGAAGGGTCAGTGGATATCATCAGTTTTACGGCCAAGGGATGGAGAGCGGATGAAGCGTTTGCGTTTGAAGCAGGCGATAGAGTACTTGTTCAGGGAAAAGCATTTATCCGTAAGAATGATGAAGGGCGGTTCCCGGGCAGAAATCCTGAGCTGAGTGTAACGGCAAGCGGTCTGTTCAGAATCGGCAGAGCCAGAAGACTGCACCGCGGTATGAATGCCCAGCTGATCCCGCAGAAGTGAGAAGTTCATCATAAAGGACTTCTTTTTTTGTTATCCTTTCATTCTGCACAACAGACGTGAAAATAGAATACAATAGACAGTATTAATAAAAGCCGGAAAGGCAGGCATTTTATGAAGCAGAACAGTAATACGGATATTTTGATTGAACGGCTGAAGCAGAATCAGTATGAAAGTGAATTGGAACGGCGAAAAGACGCGGATGCACTGTTTGCGGCAGGCTGTGCAGAAGATAATGATACATGGAAGAGCCTGGCGCTTTATTATCTGGCCTCGGAAAGAATAACGGCACAGGATGAAATGACGCTGGATCATCTGCTGGGAGAGGATATACGGGATAAAGTGACAGGACTGCTCATGATGCGTCCTTTCCTGCATCTGGCGGATGAAGAGAATAAAAGAAGGAAAGAGGGAAAGAAGTTTGTCCTTCTTTTCTACAATATTCTCAACTTTGCAAGATATAATTACAGGTTTGGTCTGGATGAGGGGGACAGACTGCTATTGTCAGACTAGACCGTACGATTGTGTACTGGAACAAAGCTGCCCAGGCCCTTACCGGCTGCAGCAGGGGATGGATGTGCGGCCGCCGGTGCAATGAAACCCTGCTGAAACATATGGATGAGGCAGGCAATGATCTCTGCCGTTCGAAATGTCCGTTTCTGAAAGTGCTTGAAACAGATCAGCCGGCTGCACAGAATCTCATTCTGCACAAGCGGGATGACGGCACATTGAAAGTCAGAGCCGTATTTACCCCGATCAGAGACGCCAACGGTACAGCTGTTGAAGTTCTGGGGCAGTTCTATCCTTTGGAAGAGGAGGTACATCCATGATTGCAGGCATGTATGATCAGAGCATTATAAATATGATTCAGAAGCTCAAAGACGAAGATGAAGACAGTGCGGTAATTGCCGATGAGCTGTATCGCATTGGCAGATCCATGCAGGATGATTATCTGATGGGCATTGCCGTCTATGGCAGGGCCAGAGCGCGTCTGTTTGATTCACTTCATCTGAATGCGGTCATGACAGATGCTCTGGAAGCGGTGGAACACAGCAAGCTGGCCAAGAATTATGATACGCTGTGCCGGGCTTATATCCTGCTTGGCATTGTATCGGATATTCATATCAACTATCCCCTGGCCGTTGCCTACTATATTGATGCGGCCGGTATTGTTCCCAAAACGGAGAATCCAAAACTGAATGGTGCGATCGTCAATACCAATATTGCCCAGATCTTTGCGGCTGTACATGAATATGAAAAAGCAGAATACTACAATAACATGGCCATTGAACTGATGATAGGAGCAGAAAAAACACCAGCCTATGTCAGGGATATGGCATCCATGCTTGCCAGTTCTGCAAGCTATGCCCTGGAAGCCGAAAATGATATAGCGGAAGCAGAAAAGAAATACAGCGAAGCAGAAAAGCTCAGAGGCAGAGAAGGCTGGGATGAGTTCAGCAATATGGATCAGCTGCTGACAAGAATCCGTATTTCGGCCGCCAGGCACGATGATGCAGAAGTCATGAAATACTATCATGATTTCATGGCAATTCAGACCAGTCTGCCATATACGGCTGACTGTATTGAAGGTGTGAATTATCTGCTGAGCTATATGATTGAGCATAGGCAGTTCGAAGCCTGTAAGGAAATCGTTGCGTATGTTGAAAGCAGACTCGATACAGAAGTACCTGGTGTACTGATGCAGGTATATGATGAGGAAATACGCTACTACAAGGCGATTGGAAACACGGAAAAGGAACATGCCATGGCATTGAAGTACTATGAAGCCAGCATGAAAAAAGCCAATGAGGATGACCGTGCTGCGGTGATTGCGGTAGAAGGTTCATTGTCTGGGGCAAGACTGAGTGAAGAAAACACAAGGCTTCTGAAAGAAGCGGAAACGGATCAATTGACCGGCCTGCCCAACCGCTATGCCTTGCATACTCACAGTGAAGAGCTGTTTGACGCATGTTACAGGGAACAGAGGAATCTTGGCGTAGAGATCATGGATGTGGACTTCTTCAAGGAATACAACGATACCTATGGTCATGTAAAGGGGGATGAATGCCTCAAGGCAGTTGCGGATGTCATTAAGAAGGAGATCAGGAAAGAACCAGGCATGTTTGCGGCAAGGTATGGCGGTGATGAGATTATTCTGATGTATGACAGTCTGTCGGAGGAACGTATGGAAGAAATCATGCAGGAAATTGAAGATGGCGTGCGTGATCTCCATATGGAACACAGGAACTCAAAGGTTTCTGATTCTGTTTCAATATCACAGGGACTGTATTCTGCTGTGCCGAAGTTTAATAACAGAATATGGGATTATACGGCCGGTGCTGACAATGTGCTGTATTATGTGAAGAATCATCATAAGGGAAGCTGGTGTCATACAAATCGGCATAATTACCGTTCGCCTGAAAATGGCACAAAAGGATGGGAAAAAGAAAAGAAATGAGGCAATTTACATGGACTGCCTCATTTCTTTTCAACGGCATGCAAATAAAAAAGTTCGCTGCTTTCAGCGAACTTTTTCAGTGGAGCTTAGGAGGATCGAACTCCTGACCCCCTGCTTGCAAAGCAGGTGCTCTCCCAGCTGAGCTAAAACCCCAATACAAATTCGATGATGGTGGGCCTGAATGGATTTGAACCAACGACCTCACCCTTATCAGGGGTGCGCTCTAACCGCCTGAGCTACAGGCCCGCATCTCATCGAATGCTTTGTTATAATACCCCCAGGTTCATGGGATGTCAACAGGAATCATCAAATTTTTTAAAAAGTTTCCTGGTTTGCCTTAATAAAGGCTGAACGCATCTGTTTTACTATTTCAGAAATGAAAAACGATGGCAGTTCGCTGCTGCCATCGTAATCAGGCGTTTGATTTGAATCAGGCAATGGAAATATCACCAGAGCTTTCCAAAGCTCTTTCTTCCAGCCTCTGATCTGCCCATACAGGATAGTAGCTGGAGAAAGCGGCCAGGAAATCATTGACTTTGAGATACATGACTGCCAGTTCACTGTAAGAGTCTGGTCTGTAGGCATCCTGGGTGATTATTTCCTGCATTTCAGCCGGCATGGTATCTTCACAGAGATCGGCGAAGAAATGGTCTGTGTCATCATTGACAGAGCAGAGCTTCATCAGCCAGTCATATGCTTTCTCTTCTTCATCCTTCTTGAAGCAGACAATGGACATGCATAAGGCAAAGAAGCTTTCCGGACGATCACTGCAGAAGCTGTCATACAGCTTCTGGGCCTTTTCTTCCTGTTCCATGACGGCATATACAGCTATAAGCTGAAAGCGGGCACCGGTATGATCATCAGGGTTGAGACGGAGAATTTCCTCGTCTGTCTCTGCTGCTTTGGTAAACATATCCAGAGACGCATACAGATCTGCCATCTCTTTCAAGAGACGGATATAAGGTCTGGTCTCAAACTGAAGATAGAACTCGCCCACATATTCTTCCAGATAGGGACGCATGAATGTATTGTCCGCATTGGCTTTCATTTCTCTGAGGGCATCAAGATATGCCAGGGGTGAAGTGATATTCGTGCGGGCAATTTCTCTCTGGATATCGAGATTATTTGGATCAAGAACAAGAGCTTTCTGCAGAGAAGCCAGTTTTTCTTTCTTAGTAGGTGCTCGATCTGCCATGTCTTCTAAATCATAAATGTCCGGATCACGATGGGTGTCGTTGAGACCGGCATTGTATTTCTGCATGAATTCCTGCAGTACATCATTGAGATCTTCTTCGGATTGGATGTCATCACCAAGGCTGTCAATATATTTCTGCAGGGATGCAATAGCTTTTTCGGAATCACGTGTCATAGGATTTACCTGCCTTTCGCTATCATTATAACGGATTGGCACGGTCAGGCAATTGAATGATCATGGCAGGCTGTGATAGAGTTAATGTGTTTTATTGAGGTGAGACATGGACAGCTTTGTGAACTGGTTTGTGAACGGCATCGGACAGCATATCTCAGCGGAGTGGACAGTATTTATTATTTCCATGATTCCGTTAATTGAGGAAAGAGGCGGACTGCTGGCGGCACGTCTATTGAAAATTCCGATGTGGAAAGGTGTTATTTTCTGTGTGCTGGGCAATATTGTACCGATTCCTTTTATTCTTTTACTGATCAAGAAGGTACTGCACTGGATGGCTGATCATCATATGGGAAGACTGGCAGGCTGGATTGAGGCCAAGGCACAGAAGAACCGTCCCAAGATTGAAAAGTACGGGTTCTGGGGTCTGATGTTATTTGTCGGCATACCTTTACCGGGAACAGGGGCCTGGACAGGATCATTGGTAGCGTCTGTTTTTGATATGGATCTGAAGAAAGCATCATTTTCCATTCTGCTGGGTATTTTTCTGGCAGCCGTGATCATGACAATTATCTCCTATGGTGCTTTGGGAGCAGTTCTTGGATAAAGAACTGTTTTTTTGACGTTATAGTCTAGCCGCTTTTTAGCCTTTCAGGCTCATTCTGTAAAATCCATGCATGTATAGGAATAATAAAAAATCGCTCTGTTGAGCGATTTTTTAGCGTGCCGACAATCGGAATCGAACCAACGACCTACTCATTACGAATGAGTTGCTCTACCAACTGAGCTATGTCGGCATCTGTGAAAGCTTATTTATTATACCTGTGTGGAGGAATGAATTCAAGCATGGAAAAGGCTCTTCTCTCTCTCCCTCTCAGGAGGCATGGCGAAGGAACTTGGACCTTCGGATGTCAATCACCAGTTCGTCTTCTGTCTGTTTTTTGCATTGAAGACGTCCCGGCATGTGTGGTACTTTTAAAATATGGATGAATTATTAGGATTGGAATGTCCTTCCTGTAAAGGAATCATGAAAGTTAAGCCGGGCAGGCTGATGTATTACTGTGCCTACTGCGGGATGCAGATCAGAATCAATGAGGATACGAATGCTGTACAGGTAGAGGATGAAACAGAGGAGATCACATGTCCTTCCTGTTCTGAAGTGACGGGGGTAAAGCCCGGGCGCCTTTTCTACTACTGTCCTTACTGCGGGATGAAGATTCGAACGGATCGAAAAGAAAAGAAGGCAGTAAAAGAACCGGTAAAGCAGACGGAAGCAGAGACGAAATCCAGCTTTGAGAAGCTGGTGGAAAAACAGGAAGCCAAGAACTATATCAAGCCAAAGGACAAGTTTACCCAGAAGTATGATATTGCGGCCATGTTTGTTTTCTTTCTGGCCATGGCAGCCGGCATTCTCATGGATAATCAGACCGGATCAAAGACAGCTGCGATTGTGATCATTGCCATCGGCATTGTATGTGCTGCTGCCATATACATCAAAGGTGAAATGGATTATCGTAAGTACTGTTCAGCAGAGAAGTGATCCTCTGCTTTTTTCATGCGTTAGAATAGCTTCAAAGCATATGAAGCAGAAAGAGAAGAAGGAAAAGTGACGGCTCTGGCCGTATTTCCAGATGATTCCGGGCATTCTGTATTATCAGATTGTATCTGCACTGATTCTGGATGTGATCATGATCGGTGTCAGCTTGCTGAGCAGTGCATTGATGTCATCCATCGGTCATAAGGCAGTCACAAATGGTGATTTCAAAGCTGCTGCGGTATCATGGCTGTAATACATGGAAGGATGGAACGGTATGCGTAAGAAGGTAATTGGTGTTACTCCGATATGGGATGATGAAAAACAGAGCATATGGATGCTGCCGGGATATATGGATCGGGTTGCCCAGGCTGGGGGAATTCCTGTCATTCTGCCGTTAAAGGGCAGTGAAGAGGACATCCTGCAGGCATTTGATCTATGTGATGGTCTATTGTTAACCGGCGGCCATGATGTGAGTCCGGCACTATACGGCCAGAAAAAAGAGGCTTCATGCGGTTCCATCTGTGATGCGCGCGATCGGATGGAAGAGATCGTATATCATCAGGCACTAAAGGAAGATAAACCAGTGCTTGGAATATGCCGGGGCATTCAGATGATCAATGTCCTGCAGGGAGGAACGCTGTATCAGGATCTGCCGTCAGAATACGGTACAGAGGTTGTTCATCATATGGAGCATCCCTATGATGCTTCGGCACATGAGGTAACCATTCAACAGAATACGCCGCTGTATGATCTTTTCCAAGCGGATCATCTTGGTGTAAACAGTCTGCATCATCAGGCAGTTCATGACCTTGGAACAGATCTGCAGGTAATGGCAGTTTCTTCGGATGGCATTGTGGAAGCAGTACGCCACACCCGGCACAGATTTGTCTGGGGTGTGCAGTGGCATCCTGAATTGACCAGGTGGGATGATGGACCGAGCAAAGCGCTGTTTGCAGAATTTGTAAAAGCCTGCTGAAAGCATGATTTCAGGCTGGATAATATCAGTCCTTGAGGATCTTCGTACTGACTTCTGCTATGAAGTTTATGGTCATGCAAGGCCCCCCTTTTGCTATAATTATGCCTGCATGCTCAGATCTATTCTGAAAAGGCTCTGCGATGTCTTTCTTTCTGTTATTGACAGAAAGATATGCCTGGATGAAACAGGGATGGGTAAAGGATGTGATTCAGGATGAAAGGCACATCAGCTGATACCGGAAATTCTGAACAGTCATGAAATGTACCATCAGGAAGCAAAGGAAAATACTTTTCATGGTGCTGATATAATGATGAAAACAGGAAGGCACGCATGGTGATGTGTATGCAGGAATGGTACTGCAATGATCTTTACTGCCGCAGGTATGGACACAGCGGCAGGAATATTCTTCTGGTCAACGGGGCGATGGCGGACTGCTCGTTCTATGATGATCTGGCCTCGTATCTGTCTGATACATATACCGTATACACTTATGATCATCCCGGGTATGGCCGCAGTGATGAAGAAGGAAAGAGCCTGGTGGAACAGGCTGAGGATATTCAGCATCTGATTCATGCGATCGGATCCTGTTCAGTGGTGGGGCATTCCTGCGGTGCCATACCGGTACTGCAGTATCTGATGCAGGATGGATCAGGGATGGATCATGTACTGCTGTATGAACCGTTTCTTTGTGATCTTTCAGATGATATCAGGATTGAGAGACTGAAGAAGGATATGCCGGTGCTTCTCAAAGAAGAAAGGTATGAAGATGCGGGTATGGCATTGCTGGATGTGCTGTCAGCAGAACCGGACGCCAGGGCGTTCGGGGAAGCGCAGCGGGAATATTTTACAACAAAGCAAGGCTGAAAGCCCCTGACTTTAGTCATGGGGATGAAAGCCAAAAATATGCCTTATTTTCTTTATATTGTTGGTTTTCAATACAAATATATGTATAATATAGTTGTGAAAAGAAATAACGAAAACGACAGCTACACAAGGAAAGAAGGACTTGTTTATAAAAATCAGTATCATGTAATTTTCTGTCCCAAG
>JALCHG010000075.1:0-9384 GCA_022644565.1 Solobacterium sp.
TAGAACCGGCAAGATCCGCGTCCAGCACGACAATCTTCTTATTTTCCTTTACCAGTTCAGCTAATGTTTCACCATATGCCTGTCTTGTTGCCTTGCTCATAAGGATGCCTCCAGTTCTGCTAATGCCTGCTTTGTCTCTTCTGCGTTCGGTGCCTTGCCATGCCAGCCTGCCTGATTTTCCATGAACGATACACCTTTACCCTTTACGGTATGGGCAATGATCGCCGTCGGCTGTCCTTTGGTTTCCTTCGCTTCTTTGAAAGCTGCCCTTAATTCATCAAAGTCATGGCCGTTGACACTGATCACATGCCAGCCGAATGCTTCAAACTTCTTATCCAGCGGGTTAGGTCCGATGACATCATCGGTCTTACCGTCAATCTGCAGGCCATTGACATCAATAACCGCACAGAGGTTGTCATTCTTATAGTGGGCTGCAGCCATGGCAGCTTCCCAGATCTCGCCTTCTTCGCTTTCACCATCACCAACTAAGGCATAGATGCGATGATCGTTGCCATCAAGCTTATTGGCAAGTGCCATGCCGTCTGCGGCAGCTAAGCCCTGTCCCAGGGAGCCGGTGCTCATATCAACACCAGATACATAGTTCATATTCGGATGTCCCTGCAGTTTGGAATTGAGGGCACGGAAAGTCAGCAGCTGTTCTTCCGGGATAATTCCCTTTTCTGCTAATACGGCATATAAAGCCGGGGAGCAGTGTCCCTTGGACAGAACGAATCTGTCTCTGTCAATGGAATCAGCGTTGTCCTTATTGATGTCCATGACTTCAAAGTAGAGCTCTGTCAGAATATCCGTGCAGCCTAAGGATCCGCCCGGATGACCGGACTGGGCTGTGGATACTTCCTTGACGATGTTCATGCGGATATGTGCCGCATGCTTTTTCAGTTCATTGTTATCCATGTTTTATTTCTCCAGATCGTAGAATGCGATTTCGTTGATTTCACGGTTTGTCGCAACAACTCTGATCTTTCCATCCTTGACAAAGGAGAACAGATTCGCTGCACCGGTATGTTCTTCCAGAACTTCTACCTGATAGCCATCCTTGTAATAGAAGGCCATGGTTCTTCTTTCACCCTTGCGGTGGCCGATCAGTACAGTACGATCATCTACCGGCCAGATGGCATGTGCCATTTCTGTCGCAAACGGGCACTCCCATACCTGCTCATATACACCTGTTCCATTCTTATGGTAGATCTTGATGTGATCGCCATGGAACGGAGCGATGGTGATGAGTTCTTTCTGACCATCCTGATCGAAGTCAACGGCAACCATGTCAGAAGCTTCTTCACGGGTCAGCTGAGACAGAGTCCATGTCTCACCTTTCTTTTCCGGCGGAACAGCCTTGAATACACCGTTATCGGTACCGACTAAAGCATATTCACTGCCGTTTTCCGTATCGGTCGCATAGCCATGGTTGTGGAACAGACCATCCAGCAGCTTTGTCCAGACAATCTGATGGTTCTCATTGTAGTTCTCGATGTCAGCCGGCAGCTCAGCTACATAGATGGCACCCGGTGTACGCCAGTCTTCTTTATACTCATGTGCACCCTTGATTGTGCAGGCAATCAGATAGTTCTGGTCCTTGCCCTTGAGAATGGAGAATCTGTGGCAGAACGGCAGATCACTGATATTGGTAACCGTCCAGCCTGCTTCAGACGGTCTAACTAAGACAATGTGTGCCTTGGCACCGTCATTGGGGCTGTAGAACTGATGGGTAGCCAGGAACCAGCCATCAGAACCGGGAACCTGTACCATGGACATGGTTCCGCCCGGCTCATCCCAGATGGTATCTTCCAGATTGCCGTCCAGATCAAATAACAGGCACTTGTTTACCTTCTCTGCAGCGACAAGGATATGATCTTTATTCTGATAATGCAGAGGTGCAATGGCATAGCACTTCTCCAGCTCATGTACAGCTGTCTTATTCAGTTTCATTTTTCTTTTTCATCCTTTCTAGAAAAGAAACTTCCTGTCGGAAATACCGGCAGGAAGTGCTTGTTTTACTTCAGGTTCACGCCGGAAGCGTTGATCTTTTCGACCATTTCCTTCTGGGACATGACGTTTCTGAGGCCGATAACCTTGACGCCCTTGGCCTCAGCGTCCTTGAACATATTTGTGAAGTTCTGCGGGCAGAGAACGATGTCATAGTTGACCGCAGTGTTCTTGCCTTCAGAAAGAGAGCAGTGATGTGTCTTTGTGACATTCCAGCCCTCGGCCTTGATCGCCTTTTCCAGTGTCATAGCCATCATTAAAGATGTACCGGAACCATTTGCGCAGCATGCTAAAATACTTGCCATATTAATTTTTCCTCCTATTTTTCAATTTGACTTAGTAGTCAATTACAATACCTTTTTCCTTCTTGTATTCATCCCAGTCATCGACTTCCATGAAGTAATGTTCAGGATCCTTATGATACTGAATCTGCGGGATAGCAATCAGGAATACTACAACAAGAGCCAGACCGATCCAGCTGAGATACTTCATGACGACAGTGAATGCCGGCCAGATCACAGCCCAGTCCCACATACCGAGATATCCGCCGTACTTGGCAAGACCAGTCCAGGTAGCGATGAAAGCAGAACCGAATACCTGAATGAAACCGGAGATGAACGGGAACAGGCAGGCAGCCTTTGTGCCACCCTTGGAGTTAGCATAGACAGCGATTGTAGCGTTATCGAAGAACATCGGGATGAATCCGCAGATAACGATTGTCGGAGAATGGAAGACAACTAACAGCAGCATGGCGATTGTCTCACCTAAAGCACCGAACAGGAAGCCGATCGTTACAGCATTCGGAGAACCGAAGGAGAAGGATACAGCACAGTCAACGCCAGGAACAGCACTCGGCAGCAGCTTATCAGAAATACCCTTGAAGGATACGGTCAGTTCAGCAACCATGGTACGAACACCAAGCTGCAGGATAGCCAGGTTAGCCGCGAAGGAGAATGCGGTTGAGATGATGTAGAAGAAGAAACTGTCTGTTTCTGTAAGCAGCTGCAGAGAGACGAGGTATTCCTTGCCGACAACGCAGAGGATGATGGCGAAGAACAGGGTCATGATGAGCGCTGTACATACCATGTTATCGTTGAAGATCTGCATCCAGCCAGGCAGTTCAAGATCTTCAAGCTTTCTGTCCCAGATAGAAGGCTTCTTCTTGCCGGCCTTCGCTTTCTTGGCATCATGTGCAGCCATCTTTTCAGCCAGCTTTGTAGAAATCGCAATACCGAACATCTGCTGATGGGCGAGAGAGAATCCGGCACCATCCGTCAGCTCCTGTGTATAACCGACAAGCAGATTGGAACCGACTGCCCAATAGAGACCGAGTACAACTGCCATGACAATCAGAGTCAGAGTGGAATGTGTACGCAGATAAGGCAGAGCGAAGAGAATCAGCCAGAAAGCTGTGGAAGCCTGCTGGATCTGAACGTTACCTGTTGTGAATACAGATCTCAGCTTTGTGACTCTGTTCAGTCTGACCAGAACCAGGTTGGCAATGAAGGCAATGGCCATTAACAGCATGACCTGACCGAATGCCTGTCCGCCGACGATCTTATCACCGGCATCTGCGGCAGCCTGTACGGCGTTCTGTCCGTTATACGGGTCGATGATGATGGCATCCAGGCCGAATCTTCCGCCTAAGCCATAGAGGATCGGCTTGAGGGTATTGATCATACCGCCGGAACCGATAGAGAGAATCATGTAGCCGACAACGGCTTTGATTGTACCCGATACGGTATCGTACCAGGGCTTGCGAAGCAGCAGGTAGCCGATCAGAACGATCAGACCTACCATGTACTGCGGTTTTGTCAGAATGTTATTGACAAAGAACGTCCATACTACCATAAAAACGAATTATTCCTTTCCATCCCCTTATTCAGGATTGTATGAATCACCCAGGGCCTGCAGTTCGTCCCTGTTTGTGACCTTATGAAGCTTTTCAACGAGAGTTTCATCTGACAGCATGCCTGCGAGCTGCTGCATTTCAGCCAGATGCTTTTCTGCATTTTCAGAAGCGATTGTGAAGAACAGATCCGCCCACTTTTCCGGATCATTCTCATCGAAGCTGACCGGCTTGGCCAGTTTCATGAAGGAAATGCATGTCTTATGAACCAGAGCTCCCCCTTCGGTGGAGTGCGGCATTGCCACACCTGGCAGAATGACAATGTAAGGTCCATATTTGCCAACACATTCAATGATGTTCTCCGCATAGGCCGGCTCAACAGTTCCGTCTTCAATAATTGGCTGACATGCCTTGCGAATTGCATCTTTCCAGTCGGAAGCTTCATCAAAGAAAGCATAATGCTTCTCCTTGATGAAATCCTGAATCATATCAACACTCATAATACACTTCTGAACGGAACATTCGGTTCATTCTCGAAGCAGTCGTCGAAGCCTCTGTCGTGATGATATGCCATCTTTTCCTTGTCACGCGGATACATGTATCTTCCGCCCGGTTCCCACATGAACGGATGGAACTTGTAATCCAGACGATCCTTTCTCATGTACCAGAGAACACTGATCTCATTCAGATCGGCCTGGAAGTTTGTCCATACATCCCAATGGATCGGAACAACAACCTTGCACTGCAGTGCTTCAGCCATTCTCAGAACATCTGTTGTTTCCATCTTGTCCTGAATGCCTACCGGATTGAGGCCGTAGGAAGCGAAAGCTACATCAACACCGCCGTACTTCTTGGCGATTTCCTTGCCATGCTTGGCAAAATAGATGGAGTAATGAGAGTCACCGGAATGATAGATGTTTCCGCCCGGTGTTCTGACCAGATAATTGACAGCCTTCTCATCCATATCCATCGGGCACTTGCCCCACAGATCTTCACGATCCGGTCCGGTAGAATCAGTTGTTGTGATGCAGGTTCTGTCGAAGGAATCCATGCATACAATCTCGATGTCCTTGATCTTGATGACATCGCCCGGCTTTACAACAACACATCTGTCAGCCGGTACGCCCCACTTCTGCCAGAGCTCACAGGACTTTGCCGGTCCGATGAACGGTACCGGAATCTCTTCGCCCTTTTCATTGGTTGTGGTCATGCCGCTCTGAATGACATGAGCAGCGAATTCCGCGGACATATGATCCTGATGATAATGTGTTGCCAGTACAGCATCTACGTGCTTGACAGCAAACGGATCAATAACAAACGGAATGTTTCTGAGGTTCGGCTGCATCTTTCTGGCGCCGGACATGTTGGCCATCTGATGGCCGACCTTCATTTTGCCGTCGCCGTGTGTTCTCTTGCCATTGCCGGCCCATAAGTCAATGGTAATGTTTGTGTCTGAAGGAGTCTTGAACCAGATGCCTGTGCATCCCAGCCACCACATACCGACATTTCCTTCCGGTACGACAGTGTTTTCAATTTCCTCGTTCAGCCATGTTCCCCATTCAGGGAAGGTGTTCATGATCCACTTGTCACGGGTCATCTCACTGATTTTGCTCATCTTTTTTTCTCCAGTCCTTTCGTTTAATGATGCAAACTGTCTGCACCATTAATGTAGGCCTATCGTCCATTTATCACAATAGGTTTATACGATCATTTGATCATTTATACGACCGTTTGCAATTTATGCAAGCGGATACATTGATCATTTATTCATAAATGCTACAATGATAATCGTTAAATGATCGTTTAAATAACACGGTCATTTGAATCGGAAATGCTTTCTGTCTGCACATCCTTTATATAGGAATGGAAGGTAATAACTATGTCGATTCAAGCTGTATTTCTATCTCTGATCGGTATCATGCTGTTCACAGCCGGTATCAATACTCTGCAGACCGCGTTTGCGTCCAAGAAGAAAGGCGGTCTCATCAAAGGCGAAACAGCCAGCTGTACACTGCGTGAAACGAAAGATGAAAAAGGAAGACTGATCCAGCACTACTACAGTCTGAACATCAATTATAAGGAAAACGGAAAGGCAAAATCAGCCGGCATCCGCTCCACCCGTGAATTTCACCCGGGTGATCCGGTACTGCTGAACGTTCATGACAATGAAGTCTTCTTATATGAAAAAGGAACTTCACCTTTTTCCGGTCTGTTCCTGATGCTTTCAGGCGTACTGCTGATCGCTGCGGAAATGCTTTACTCCTACAAGTCAGCGACAGCTGCCTCCTACATGCTGTCAGCCGTCTTTGCAAGTATTGCCGCTGCCGTTTTCATCAGCTGGTACAGAGACCACAACGAAAAGCTTGAAAAACATACCGGTACAGTAGAAGCCCTGCTCTATTACGAACAGGAAAAGAACCAGAGAAGAATTTTCAAGACTGTTGAAAAGTATCCTCTGATCGTCTGCACGCATGGTGATCAGACATACCACTATCTTTCCAAGAACATCGCACGTTCCAGTACAAAAGAAGGAAGCGAAGTTTCCTTCTATACAAGCCCGGACGGTACCGTTCTGATCGAAAACAGAACCTCTGCAGGCATGCTGGTGCTGGCCATTGCCATGGCCGCCATCAGTATTCTGGGACTTGTCTCAACACTCATGGCATAGAGGTAAAAACACATGAAAACATCACTTGCTTTATACGAGAAAGCTATCCCCGCCGGCAAATCATTTGAAGAAATGTTTGCCATCACAAAAGCCTGCGGCTTTGACCGCCTGGAAATCAGTATCGATGAATCCGATGCCCGTCAGGCAAGACTTGACTGGTCAGCTGAAAAGCAGAGAGACCTTGGCCGCATGGCCCTGGATGCCGGCACGCCGATCACAACCATGTGCCTGTCCGGCCATCGCAAATATCCTTTCGGTTCGCATGATCCGGCCACTCGTCAGCGCTCGGTTGACATCATGCATAAGGCGGTTGATTTTGCGGCCAATTCCGGCATCCGTCTGATCCAGCTGGCCGGCTATGACGTCTACTATGAAGACGAAGACGAATCCACCCGTGAAAACTTCCTCATCAACCTGAAAGATGCCGCATCCTATGCCGCATCAGCCGGTGTTCTCTTAGGCTTTGAGACCATGGAAACACCTTTCATGGATACCGTAGAAAAAGCCATGCTTTATGTGGATATCGTTAATTCACCATACCTTGGCGTCTATCCTGACATCGGCAACCTGAAGAACGCTTCCGTTCTGTACCATGGCGATGTCGTCGAGGATCTTGAAAAAGGCAGAGGCCACATCTTCGCCGTTCATCTCAAGGAAACAAAACCGGGTCTTTACCGCAATATGAACTTCGGTGATCCCACCGGACATACCGAATATGTACCGGATATCCGCTGTGCCCTGTCCATGGGTGTACGCATGTTCACGGGCGAATTCTGGTATCAGGAAGGCCAGGACTACAAGAAGACCATCAGCGACGCTGCCGCATTCCTCAAAGCAAAGATCAATGAAGCTGAGAAATAACGATATAAAGGAGAAAAAAGAAAATGTTAGAAGATCTCAAAAAAGCTGTTTATGAAGCAAATATGATGCTGCCGAAGCACAGCCTTGTCACATTCACATGGGGCAATGTCTCCGGCATTGACCGTGAGTCCGGCATCTTCGCCATCAAACCCTCCGGTGTCCCCTATGAAGAACTGAGCCCGGAAAAGATGGTTCTTGTCAACCTGGAAGGCAAAGTCGTTGAAGGTGACCTCAATCCTTCTTCCGATACCCCTACCCATGTTGAACTGTATAAGGCATTCAGCGACATCGGAGGTGTTGTTCATACCCATTCCATCTATGCTACAAGCTGGGCACAGGCCGGCCGCGACATTCCCTGCTACGGTACAACGCATGCCGACTACTTCTACGGCAATATTCCCTGCCTGCGTGTTCTGACCAAAGAAGAAATCGAAGATGCCTATGAAAAGAACACCGGACTTCTCATCACGGACTACTTTGAGAAGTCCGGCCGCAAGCCTCTGGAAGTACCTGGTGTTTTATGCAAGAACCACGGTCCTTTCGCCTGGGGCAAAGATCCGGCTGAAGCAGTACATAACGCTGTCGTTATGGAAGTATGCGCCCAGATGGCTTATCAGTGCGAGCTGATCAACAGCCATGTTGCACCGGCACCGCAGTCTCTGCAGGATAAGCATTATTCACGCAAACATGGTGCCAATGCTTATTACGGACAGAAGAAAAAGTAAAAAAATATATACCCAGCTGTTCTGGAAACAGTGATCAAACGATCATATAATTGACGCGGAAAGGTGGTTTTATGAAGGTTGAATACGAACAGGTACAGAAAAGACGCGATGACATGATGACGCTCATCCAGAAGCTTGGCACCGTATCGGTAAAGCAGCTTGCGCAGGAATTCAGCACTTCGGAAATTACTGTCCGCCGAGATCTGCAGTACTGGGAAGATGCCGGCGCCATCCAGCGCACCCATGGCGGTGCCAAACTGGTCCAGCGTATGGTCCACAATGATAACCGGAACCTGACCAATGACCGCTACATCCAGGCAATTGCCAAACATGCTGCCATGTATGTGGAAGAAGGCGATACCCTCTTCATCAACACAAGCTATACCGCCCTGTCCATGATCTATTACATCCGTGGGAAAAACTGCACCGTCATCACTAACAACGGTACAGCCATGTCGATTCAGCACGACCCCAAGGTGCAGATCGTTCTGACAGGAGGTGAACTTCACTTTCCGAAGAAATCCATGGTCGGCGACTTTGCCATCAATAATATTCAGCGTGTCATGGCCGATAAATGTTTCCTCGGCTGCTCCGGCATTACCGACGAAGACGGTATCTCCACTGCCATCATGAGCGAAACAACCATCAATGAAATGATGCTCAAGCAGACAACAGGAAGACGCTTTGTCCTTGCCGATCATACAAAGTTCGGTCTGAAGTACAGTTTCAAATCAGGTTCTCTTGATAAAGTCAGCACCATCATCACCGATATAGCAGCAGATCGTGAAGAACTGGAGCGTATCCGTGATAAAGGCGTTGAAGTCATCTGTGTTGAGCCCCTGCTCCATGGTGAAGACATCATGGCAAAAAATGCAGAATAACTGACAAAAATAGACATGCGGCATGTGAACTTCCTTTCACACATGCCGCATGTTTTTGCATACAAAAAAGAGCATCTTTTCCAAGATACTCTTACTGATCATTACTGCAGATGCGCTTTGATGAACTTGGCAACGCCTTCAGCGTCCAGCTCATACTTATGCATCAGTGCATCCGCAGGTCCGCTCTCGGCGTATCTGTCCTGGATGCCGATTCTGTGTACTCTGTTGGTATAGGTCTCACATGCAATCTCGGTGATCAGTGAGCCAAGGCCGCCGATCACATTATGCTCTTCTGCTGTGAACACCGTATCAAACTGTTTCAGTACAGCCTTGATTCCTTCTTCATCACACGGCTTGATCCGGCATACATCAACTACTTCAAGATCAATTCCA
>JALCHG010000076.1:0-9252 GCA_022644565.1 Solobacterium sp.
AGACCATCCTGACCCTGCACAACCTGGCCATGATTTCCAGAGGCTGGCTGCCGATTCATGGTGCGATGGTCAATATCTATCTGAAAGACGGCACCAAGAAAGGCCTCATGTTCATGGGCGACTCCGGTGCCGGCAAGTCTGAAACCATTGAAGCGCTGTCTACGCTGGCAAGTGATCTGATCGATCATCAGGAAACTGTCTTTGATGATATGGGTACCATTCATCTGGATAAGGATGGCAATATCCGTGCCCAGGGCACGGAGATCGGTGCTTTCGTCAGACTGGATGATCTGGATAAGGGCACAGCCTATAAGGATATGGACCGTTCCATCTTCTTCAACCCGGAAAAGCCGAATGCCCGTGTTGTCATTCCGGCGGCACCGTATGATGTTGTCACAAGCGACCATAAGGTTGACTGCTTCCTGTATGCCAATAACTATACGGATAAAAGAGGCATGCACTGGTTTGAAAACAGAGAAGGGGCAGAACAGACTTTCATTGAAGGCAAGCGCTTCGCCCTTGGTACTACCCAGGAGAAAGGCCTTTCCACCACATTCTTCGCCAATCCGTTCGGTCCGATGCAGAGACAGGATTCCTGCCGCAAGCTGATCGATAAGATGTTTGATGCCTTATACGACCAGAAGATTCCGGTAGGTGAAATCTATACCTGCCTCGGTCTGCCCAATAAAGGCGATCACGGCATCAACCAGGCTGCGGAAGCACTGCTTGACTTTGTTAAGAACGGTAAAAAGTAATTATCATATTCATGTGTTTGATAGAGAGCGGGAAAACTCCTGCTCTCTTTTTCTGTTTTATCAGAAAAAGGACACCCTAACGGTGTCCCTGCAAGAAGATGAAAGTTATTTCTGTACAGCCGGGAAGCGGGCCGTGAAGGTAGTGCCCTGATTGATCTTGGACTGTACGGTAATGCGGCCGTGGGAGAGCTGAACGGCATGCTTGACGATGGAAAGACCAAGGCCGGTGCCGCCGGTGGCACGGGAATGGGATTTATCTACCCGGTAGAAGCGTTCAAAGATGTGGGGCAGGGATTCACGGGGAATACCGATGCCGTTATCGGATACTTCCAGGACGGCTTCATCATGCTTGCGGCGCGTCTTGACTTTGACATACCCGCCGGCCCGGTTGTAGCGGATGGCATTGTCCATGAGGTTGTATATGATTTCATAGATGAGTCTGCTGTTGGCATTGATCCATACGCTTTCAATGTCAAATTTCAGCTCTACCTGATGTTCCTTTGCTTCAGCTGAAACAGCTTCCGCAGCTTCATTGACCAGGTCTTTGAGATTGAGTGCATTAACGTCGACGACATTGCCTTCATCCAGCTGTGACAGACGGATAATATCATCAATCAGCTGCAGCATCCGGCAGGACTCTGTATGAATCTTATGGGCAAAACTGTCACAGTCCTTGGGATCCACCAGATGGTTCTCCATGAGTTCCGAATAGCCCATGATGGACTGCAGCGGTGTTTTAAGCTCATGTGATACATTAGCGGTGAACTGGCGTCTGACTTCTTCTGCGGCATAGTTTTCCGTGACATCCTGTACCAGGATGGAAGCGCCGGTCTGTACGCCGTGGGAGCGGATCGGATTGGCATCCGCCCGCAGGGTGATGTCGCTTGTTTTGAGTATGACTTCAGCCCCATAGTTGTGCATGACATCGCTGATCAGACCGGCAAATTTGGGATCATCAGTGAAATCAGTGATTTTCTTCGGTTTCTCATCCAGGTCGAACAGGTCCAGCGCTGCTTCATTGACGGAGAGAATTTCCTGCTTCATATTGATGAGAATCAGACCTTCGTTGATATTCTTTGTCACGGCTTCAAACTCCTTCTTTCGCTGATGGAGCTGTTCCATCTGTTCATCAATCTGCCGGTTCTGTTTATCAATACGGGTAAGCAGAGGGGTGATTTCCTCATAGGTTGTCTGGGCAAGGGGATGATCCAGATCAACCTCATTGATCGGTTTGGCAAGGTCTTTGCTTAACTTATTGGCGATCAATGAGGAACTCAGGATGGAAAGGATCAGCAGCACCAGCATCGGTGATACCATGCGCAGGGTGAGAATGCCGACGGTATCGTATGTTTCGGCAATGCGCACCACCGTACCGTCATCACACTTCACGGCATAGTAGATCGTTCTTTCCGCCAGGGTATCAGAATAACGGACATCTTCGCCGGTACCGTCCGTGAAAGCTTCTTTGACTTCGGTTCTGTCTTTATGGTTTTCCATTGTGGCCGGATCTGCTTGCGAGTCATAGAGCACTGAACCATCCTGATCGATCCAGGTCAGACGGTAGCTATGCGGTGCAAGACTTTTCAGATAGTTTTCGCCGCCATATGCCACACCTTCCGCAGCCAGCTGGGCTTCGGTATCCATCCTGTTTTCCTCCACGGTAATGAAGTGGTGGTTTACAATCAGGATTACAATCACCATGGCAATGGCCAGTATGACGGCCATGGTCAAAGCAACGGTGCGGAATATCTTTTTTCTCATACATCCTCCCGGTAGCGGTAGCCGACACCTCTTACCGTATCAATATGCCTTCCGGCATCTCCGAGCTTCTGCCTGAGTGTACGGATATGGACATCGATGGTACGCGTTTCGCCATCATATTCCGATCCCCATATGTCGTTGAGCAGCTGGTCTCTGGTAAAGACAATGCCGGGATGGCGCATCAGCATGCTCAGCAGTTCATATTCCTTCAGCGTCAGCTGAATCAGATCACTGTGCACACGCACTTCATGCTTGTCTTCATCAATGGTGATTTCACTGTTTTCAATCACCCGCTGCGGCCGTGCACCGGCTCTGCGCAGCACGGCTCTGACACGTGATACCATCTCCATCATGCCAAATGGCTTGGCCAGATAATCATCAGCTCCGACATCCAGGCCCTGTATCTTGTCATATTCCGAGCCTTTGGCACTGGCCAGGATGATTGGAATATCCGATATGGAAGGATCTTTCTTCAGCTGTTTCAACAGATCAATGCCGTTCATGTCCGGCAGCATGATATCCAGAATCACCAGTTCCGGCTTCTCTTTCTTGAGGGCATTGAAAAAGTCAGTGCCAGTCTCAAAGCCTTCTGCTTCAAAACCGCACGACTTCAGGGTATAGATCTCTATTTCACGAATGCTGGCATCATCTTCCACACAATAAATCATCGCCTGTCACCTTCTTTTACATATTCATAATATAAAATCCGTGTAAATAAATAAGGCGTCAAATGTTAAATTCGTGTAAATTAGAACACGAAAGAAAAAAGAATAGTAGAATACCAGTTATGGAAAAAATCACATCAGCCCAGAACAGCCGCATCAAGGCATACGCAAAACTGCACACAAGAAAAGAAAGAGACCGTACCGGTCTGTTTCTGATTGAAGGTGAGCATCTATTGGAAGAGGCAGAGAAAGAAAACATGGTGGAAACCGTCCTCACCGATACACCGGACCAGTATCAGCTGAAAAACATGATAGAGGTGACGCCGGAAATCATGAAGAAGCTTTCAAGCAATGTTTCAGCCGTACATCTGATCGGTGTCTGTCATAAAAAACAGATGAAAATAGAAGATCCGCATCGTCTTTTACTACTGGATGATATTCAGGATCCGGGCAACTTCGGCACGCTCATCCGTACGGCCGTATCCTTCGGCTTTGACGGGGTTGTCTGTTCCAGGGATACCGTGGATCTTTACAATGAAAAAACCATCCGCTCCACCCAGGGTGCCATGTTCCATATGCCGGCTGTCTATACGGATCTTTCTGCTTATGTGGATGAACTGCATAAAGACGGCTTTACCATCATTGTCACGGCATTGAGAAATGCTAAGCCCATGCATGAAATAGAAAAGAAAGAGAAGATGGCCTTCATTTTAGGCAATGAAGGAAACGGCGTCTCTCTTTCTCTGCAGAACATGGCGGATGAAAGGCTGTTTATTGAGATGAACGGCTTTGAATCGCTGAATGTAGCTGTAGCCGGCGGTATTGTGATGTATCAGTATCACCAGTAATAGCTGCCCCAGCCATAGCTGAAGCGCTTTTCACCTTTTACCACCGGCACTTCCTTGATGGAGTAATCCATCACATGGATGTAATTATCGCCTTTGACGATGATGCTTAGAAATGTATCGATCTTCTCCGGTTCACCCTGGACATAGATCTCCACCATGCCGTTGTCAAGATTGGTCACCGAGCCGGTCAGACCGAGCTGCTGGGCATGAACCATGCAGAAACCGCGGAAGCCGACACCCTGTACCTGGCCGGATACATAGATATGATAGCGTTTGATCATGATGCCTCCTGATTACACTTTTGTTTCATATAGATTATAATGCACATCTGAGGTTGATACAGAATGATAAATATATTACTGAATGCAATGGATTTTGACGGGGCATGGGCATACAGTGCGCTCTCCCGCTATCTCAAACCCCATATGAAGACGGTGATCCTGCCGCTGAGCTTTCATGAAGGATGGCTGGCCGATGAAGAAGAATGGCGCCGCAGATATGCGAGGGGCACGGATGACTATGAACTGTTAGTCAGACCGTTCCGCTCCTATTTCATCTGTGATGGGGATATCACCTGGATCAATGACCATGAGGATGATCCGGATACGGCGCTGATGAAGCTGCGCGATGCGGATATCATCTATCTTGCCGGGGCTTATCCGGACTGGATGATGGAACGGATTGAAGATCTGGACCTGCTGGAGCCGTTAAGAAACTTTGACGGCATTATCATGGGCAGTAAGGCTGGTGCACTGATTCAGCTGGATCAGTATCATATGACAAGGGATGAAAGTCTTGAATTCGGCTATGGCGATGGACTGGGGCTGCTGTCCGGTTTTGATGTGGAGAATCAGTTTGAAGTCAGTGAAGAACATCTGGAAGCGATCATCCGCTCGATTGAAGACAGAGGCAATCCGGTGGTCTGCTGTCCTAAACAGAGCGGTCTTTTGGTAAAGGATGGAAATTATGAACTGCTGGGGCAGGCATTTACCGCAGATACAGATAATCTTGATGATCTGTACGCGGCCCTGGAAGACAGCCGAACCCCATACATGTGGTAGTTTTTCATGCTTTGCTTTCAAATCGCACAATGGTATAATCAAAGCCGTAAAACGTTAAAAAGAGAAGACAAGTAGTTTGTCACAGGAAGGTCAAAGAGAGGAAGACAGAGGCTGAGAGTCTTCTGACCGGAAGGCAGAATGAATTCACTTCTCAAGCGGGATTAATCCTCCCCGGGTCACTCCGTTATCAGATGAATCAAGGTGCGTACATGGCTCATGTACGAATCAGGATGGTACCGCGTTGTTCAGCGTTCCTGTTGACAGGAACGCTTTTATTTTTACTTGGAGGAAGTCATGGATACATTTGACAGTGTAAAGGAAGAAGCCGTAAAAGCGGTGGAAGAAGCGAAAGATCTTTCCGGACTCCAGGAAGCCAGAATCACATGGCTTGGCAAGAAGGGAAAGATTCAGGGACTGATGGCAGAGATGAAGAATCTGCCCAAGGAAGAAAAGCCTGCTTTCGGTCAGAAGGTGAACAGTCTCAAGAAGACTGTTTCCGAACTGATTGAAGAAAGACAGAAAGTACTGCAGGCAGAAGCACTGAAGCAGAGACTGCAGAGTGAAAAGATCGATATCACCCTGGATGGTGAGAAGATGGAAAGAGGCACCATTCATCCTCTGATCATGATCCAGCAGGAGCTGGAAGATCTTTTCATCGGCATGGGCTACAAAGTAGCGGAAGGACCGGAAGTCGAGCAGGATTACTACAACTTCGAACTGGCTAATCTGCCCAAGGATCATCCGGCAAGAGATATGCAGGATACCTTCTACATTGATCCCAATACGCTTTTAAGAACACATACAACAGCCATCCAGATGAGAGAGCTGGAGAAAGCCCATGGCCAGCTGCCGATCAAGCTCATCTGCCCGGGCAAGGTCTACAGAAGAGACGATGATGATGCGACCCACTCCCATCAGTTCATGCAGTGTGAAGGACTGGTTGTAGGGGAGCACATCACTCTGGCTGATCTGAAGGGAACGCTGGAATTCATGGCCAATGCCATGTTCGGAGAAGGCCGTAAGGTCAGATTCCGTCCGTCCTACTTCCCGTTTACGGAACCTTCCGTAGAAGTTGATGTGTCCTGTCCGTTCTGCAACGGCAAGGGCTGTTCGGTATGCAAGGGATCCGGCTGGATTGAGATTCTCGGCGCCGGCATGGTGCATCCGCATGTGCTGGAAATGAACGGCTTTGACCCGAAGAAGTGCAGCGGATTTGCGTTCGGTGTAGGTCTTGAAAGAGTGGCAATGCTGAAGTACGGCATTGATGATATCCGCAATTTCTATACGGATGATATCCGTTTTCTGAAGAATTTCGACCGTTTTGACTGAGGAGGAATGAGAAGATGAAGTTAAGTTATAAATGGCTGAGCAGATATGTTGATCTTGACGGCATTTCTCCGGAAGAAATGGCCGACAGGATGACAACGGCAGGCCTTGAAGTAGAAGGCATTGAAAAGATGGCGGATGCCAGCGGTCTGAAGATCGGTGAAGTCATGGAATGTGAAGACATTCCGGATACCCATCTGCATAATACCGTTACCCGGGTTGGCGATAACAAGGAAGACTATTACCACATTGTCTGCGGTGCTCCTAACTGCCGCAAGGGCCTGAAGGTCATCGTTGCACTTCCCGGTGCGAAGCTGCCGGGCGGTACCATTGAAGCCAAGCCTCTGCATGGCTATGAGTCAAGCGGCATGTTATGCGCTTTGTATGAACTTGGTGTATCAAAAAAATCTTTAAACGAAAAACAGCTTTCCGGCATTGAAGAGCTAGATGCGGATGCGCCGGTAGGCGAAGCGGATGTATTAGGCTACCTTGGCCTGGATGATACGATTCTTGATGTTTCTTTGACGCCTAACAGAGCTGACTGTTCTTCCATGTGGAATATGGCATGGGAAGTCGGTGCGATCCTCAACCGCAAGGTAACGCTGCCTGAAGTGGAAGGCCGGGCGGCTGTCGGTACACCTTCTGATTTCAAAGTTTCTTCTGAAACACCCATCTGTAAAGCATACCTTGGCAAGGTGGTGAATCACGTCAAGGTAGGACCTTCCCCCAGCTGGATGCGTCAGTATCTGCAGGCTGCCGGCATGAACTCCATCAATAACGTTGTGGATATTTCCAACTTCGTCATGCTGGAGACAGGCCAGCCGCTGCACTACTATGATCTCAACAAGCTCAAAGCCCATGAAATTACCGTTGTATCCGGCCGTAAGCAGACCATTACGGCGCTGGATGGAGCGCAGTTTGAGATTGAACCGGATGATGTGCTGATTACAACAAACGGGGAAGCAACCGGCATTGCCGGCATCATGGGCGGCGAAGAGTCCATGATCGATGAAAATACAACGGCAATCTTCATTGAGGCAGCCCACTTTGATGCCGTGAACATCCGCCATACTTCCATCCGTCTCAACCTGGTAACCGAAGCAGCCCAGCGCTTTACCAAGGGCATTGATCCTCTGGCCATGTACAAAGCCATGGACCGTTCCGTAGATCTATTGACAAGATTTGCGGATGCGTCCGGTTTTGAAGAAACCGTCAAGTATGGCGATGATGGCTATACAGAAAAGGTCATCACGGAAACAGTGGAACACTGCAATGGTCTGTTAGGCACTTCCTTCACGCTGGAACAGATCAGAGATGTCTGTGAGAGACTTGGATTCAGACCACAGACAGAAGGCACTGCCATTACCTGCCGCATTCCTTCCTGGCGTGTCGACATGGAAGGACAGGCAGATGTAGATGAAGAAGTCATCCGTCTGCTTGGCTATGATGATCTGCCCAGCACCCTGCCATGGATGGAACCGACGGTCGGCAAACTGTCCAAAGTACAGCGGGCAAGAAGACTGGCACGTGATGTGTTCACCGGTTTCAACCTGCATGAAATCATCACCTATACATTGATCTCAGATGCATGGCGTGATGATACATTCAATCCGCTGGGCGAAGCGATTGCCCTGTCCATGCCGATGAGCGAAGCCAGAAAGAACATCCGGACGGGTCTGATGAATTCGGTGCTTGAAATCGTTCAGTACAATGAAGCACATGGTTCTCTGGATAATAACTTCTTTGAGATTTCCAAGGTATATGCCAAGGACAAAGAAGAGGAAAGGGTTGCCATTGTACTGGATGGCAGGCTGGCGGATGATCCGCTGCATAAAAATACAAGACCTTCTGATTTCTATACGATGAAGGGTATCCTGATGACGTGGCTGGAAAGATGCGGCTATGCCAAGGCAAGAGTCCGGATCACTGAAAACAGGGAAGATACAGTGCATTTCCATCCTTACCGCTCAGCCGTACTTTCCCTGGATGGAAAGAAGCTTGGTGTATTTGGTGAAGTGCATCCTGCCTATGCCGGGAAGTTTGATCTGAAGCGCTGTGTCTATGCTGAACTGGTTCTGGATCCGATTGTCAGCGGCAAGACCGGCAGACTGAAGTTCAATGCCCTGGAGCGCTATCCGGGTGTAGCCCGTGATATTGCCCTTGTGGTAGATCAGGATACAAGTGCGGCGGATATTCTGAAGGTTGTTTCCAGAAACTCAAAGCACATTGTTCATTCTGCTGAGATCTTCGATGTGTATGAAGGAGAACATGTCGAGGCCGGCAAGAAGTCTGTTGCCCTGCATCTTGTCTATCAGTCAGCGGATCATACGCTCAAGGAAGAAGAGATTGCACCGGTACATGAGAATATTCTCAAACAGTTCAAAGAAAAGCTCGGGGCTGAATTAAGAGCCTGAGAAAACCGACAAAGGTCATCTGATCATGTGATCAGGTGACCTTTTATCTTACCTTGGCTTTTCTTCAACAATCCAGGGATCATCTACTTCCTTTAACAGATCCGGATACAGATTGTACCAGCTGATGCACTGTCCGATGAAGAAAATAAGCAAGGAATCCCGGTAATTTATTGCGGGGAGGAATTGCTTTCTTTTTCTCTTTCCGGGGAATAATCACCGCCTTTGCCATCATACTGGTTCAGAATATAACGTTTGATAGTTTCTTTGCTCATATTGCCGACACTGTCAACATAGCAGCTTGGCGCCCATAGCCTGTCTTTCCAGAACATCGCTTTCCTGATTTCCGGATGTACTTTCAGAAACAGCCTGGCAGATGCACCTTTCAGATTTTTTACCACATCGGTAATGCTGTACTTTGGCTT
>JALCHG010000077.1:0-9153 GCA_022644565.1 Solobacterium sp.
CCAGTCCCCTTGAGCAGCACATCAAAGCGTACAGCTTTGGCATTGACATCACTCTGGGCAAACGCCTGTCTTGTACTGTGGCGGATTTCTTCAATTTCACGACCGAGAATCACCTCAATGAAACGTTTGATCATTGCGATGTTCTTGGGATTGCCAAATACGGCAGTGAACATGAAGTCATCTGTGATGGTCAGTTCTTTGAATTCTTTCTTCATAACCTCCTCCTTCACCGTATATATATGCAGAAGGAGCTTTCATTCCCCGAAAGGAAAATACGGATATGTATTTTTTCAAAAGAAGGATGCAGATAACACGGATCATCCGCTGTCATATTCTGCCGGCTCACGACAAACGGTCCGTATCATAATGAATTGTGAAATTCATTTCACATAACCCGCATAATTTCTTAACACAACATTTCATCTGTCTATCATTGTAGTCTTTACATTCATCGGGTATATTTTGGATGTAAGCAGTGTACGGATTGGGGGTAAACATATGAATCCTACTGTCATCTTTCTACTTGTATTATTAGTTATTGTATTGATTCTGCTTGCGTCTACGATCAATATCGTACCGCAGGCCTCAGCCTATGTTGTCGAGCGTTTAGGCAAATACAGAACCACATGGTTTGCCGGTGTCCACTTCAAAGCACCTTTTGTGGACAGAGTAGCACGTAAAGTACTGCTCAAGGAACAGGTGGCTGATTTCGCACCGCAGCCTGTCATTACCAAGGATAATGTCACAATGCGGATTGATTCGGTTGTGTACTTCAAGATCGCTGATCCGCAGCTCTACGCCTATGGCGTGGAAAATCCGATCATGGCGATGGAGAACCTGACCGCCACAACCTTAAGAAACATCATCGGCGACATGGAACTGGATGCCACTCTGACATCCCGCGAAGCCATCAACTCCAAGATGCTTTCCACCATTGATACAGCCACCGATCCCTGGGGCATTAAAGTAACCCGGGTTGAGCTCAAGAACATTGAACCGCCGGCAGCCATCCGGGAAGCCATGGAAAAGCAGATGAAGGCAGAACGTGAAAAGAGAGCTGCCATCCTCACCGCAGAAGGTCAGAAACAGTCCATGATTCTGGAAGCAGAAGGCCATAAGGAATCTGCTGTTCTCAATGCAGAAGCGGACAAACAGGCTACCATTCTCAAAGCTGAAGCCGAAAAACAGAAACAGATCCTGGATGCGGAAGGTAAGGCAGAAGCCATCCGTAAGGTTCAGGAAGCTACCGCCCAGGGTCTTTCCATGATCAAAGATGTTCATGCGGATGATGCCGTCATTAAGCTCAAGTCTCTGGAAGCCTTTGGCCAGGCCGCTGACGGCAAGGCAACCAAGATCATCATTCCTTCTGAAATCGCCTCACTGGCGGGCTTAGCAGAAGGGGTGAAACAGACCGTGAAAGAAGAGCAGTAAGCCATGTTTCCGGCCTTTCTTGTCTTTGAGGTAATCTTCTGGGCTGTCATCATTATTGCCATTATTTCAAGCGTCGCAGCCAGAAAGAGAAAACGCATGGTATCTGATGACGGTCATAAGGTAAAAACAAAGGAAGATCTGACCTGTACGACAAAGTATGGGCATGATCATCCGGAAAGCGGCCATCAGTATATTGTTCATGAAGAACCGGAAGAGGGCTATGTTGTCCTGAACGGCGTCAAACGGAAACTGAAAGACTGCGCAAAACTTTAGCACAGACCGGAACAGCAATGTTCCGGTTTTGTCTATTCCAGCCTGGATTGCCGCACAAAGCTGTTTATAATGTCAGATATGAAAAACTTCTTCCATACTTATGGTACATTGGCGGCAGATCTTGCCGGTATACTGCTTGGCATTCTGTTTCTGTCCATGCGTTCGATCAGCTGGATTATTGTGACAGTATTATTACTTTTACTGTGTCTGTATGAGCCGATCGTCAACCGGATCAGTACACATAAGGGGCTGCGCACCAACGACAGTGTTGATCTGGTCCTGAACTGTCTTGCCTTTGCCATCGGCATTCCTCTGCTGTTTGCACAGGGAAAATACATGTATAACATCTTCTTTCTGGTAGGTGTATGGATGCTGGCGGCAGCGTTTCTGTCCGCCATCAACTGCTATGTCATTGCAAGAGACAGACAGGCTCATTTCCTGCGGCAGTTTCTCTATACGATTTATGCCGGTCTTCTTGGTCTGTTTCTGATTCTCGGGGCTTCCTTTTCTTTGAAGCGCTGGATTCTTTCTCTTTTAGCAGGCAGCTTCTTTGTGACCTACAGTCTGCGGGCGTTTCTTGTTGACTGCACCCGTTTCTTTCCTGACAGCTGGATTGCCCGCCATCGTACATGGTCTTTGTCTCTGCCTTTACTGTTCAGTGCATTTGTACCGATGCGGGCCTGGGTTATTATCCAGCAGGCAGATCAATTGCCTAAGGATACAACACCTGCTGATCTTTATGTGTATGTCTATTGCAAGGGGTCGGGCTTTGAGCGCTTCGGCCACATCGATATTGCTTATAAAGGCATGATCTACTCCTATGGATGCCATGATCCTGAAAACAGGACACTGGGTGGAACATTAGGCGATGGTGTATTGATTGTGATTGATCAGAAGAAGTTTCTTGAAAATGCGGCTGAAAGTGAGGATAAGACGATCATTCAGTATGGCTTAAGGCTGAATGAGAAACAGAAGGAAATGGTAGAGAAGCGGATCCATGCCATGATGGAACGTACCGTTGTCTGGCAGCCTTTATATGAAAGACTGGAAAAAGAAAAGAAAGACACCAGTACCGCAGCAGACTACGCTTCCCGTGTCTACCGCAATACCGGTGCTTCCTTCTATAAATTCTCTTCCGGCCGTTTCCGGACCTATTTTGTCGCTTCAACAAACTGTGTCCTGTTAGCCGATGAGCTCATCCGCAATGAAGATCTGAGACTCGTTACACCTTCCGGCTTTGTCACGCCGGGAAGCTATCTTACCTTCCTGGAACAGGAGTATCAGAAACCGGATTCCATCGTTATTTCAAGAACGGTCTATCGAAGCTGAAAGGGAAAGCCATCCGGCTTTCCCTTTCACATTGTTTACTTGGAACTCTTATAAGCTTCTTCTGCTTTGGTCTGCCATACATTGACGACAGTCCAGCCGGCATCCTTCAGAACAGATGTCATTCTTTCAACAGATACTTCACCCGTTGCACGGATGACAACCTCAACGCCTCTTTCCTTGGAATGATAGACACCAAGGTTTTCAATATTGGCATTTTCCTGTTCAAACAGATTGCATACCTTGGCGAACTGTCCCGGCTGATTCGGCACCTTGACAACAAAACGTGTGCCCTGATGGCGATAGCCGGTCAGGTTCAGGAATGCCTTGAACAGATCCTTCTCGGTCACAATACCGACAACACGCTTAGCATCATCCACAACCGGCAGCACATTGATATTGTTATGCAGCATCTCTTCCGCTGCCTCCTCAATCCAGGCATCCGGGGAAATGGTCTTGACATCCGTGATCATGATATCACGGGCATATGTACGGGACAGAAGGTAGTTCAGTTCATAGATGGACAGTGAAGTGCTGTCCTTGCCCGATGTCTCATTGACAAGACCTTCGGTGATGAGTCCTACCAGCTTGCCGCCCTGTACAACCGGCAGACGGTGGAACTTATGCTTGCCCATGATTTCAAGGGCCTTCAGCAATGTGACATCGGGATCAATCGTAATCGGATCCGCAGTCATGTGGTCTTTTACATACATAGTTGATTATCCTCCAAGGTATGCTTTCTTTACCTGTTCACTGGCAGCCAGCTCAGCGCCGGTGCCCTGCATGGTTATTTTACCAGTTTCCAGAACATATGCACGGTCCGCAATGGAAAGTGCCATCTTTGCGTTCTGTTCTACAAGCAGTACCGTAGTGCCCTGCTTGTTGATATCTTCAATGATATGGAAAATTTCCTTTACAAGTAATGGCGAAAGACCCATGGAGGGCTCGTCCATCAGCATGATCTTCGGCTTTGTCATCAGGGCTCTCCCCATGGCAAGCATCTGCTGTTCACCACCGGACAATGTACCGGCCGGCTGCTTTCTTCTTTCAAGCAGACGCGGGAACAGTTCAAAGACATGACTCAGATCATTCTGGAAGTTTTCTTTGTCCTTGCGGGAATATGCGCCAAGCATCAGGTTTTCTTCTACCGTCTGTTCGGCAAACACACGTCTGCCTTCCGGCACCTGGGCCAGTCCCATGCCCGGAATCTTATAGGCCGGGGTCCTGGTCAGATCGACATCATCCAGATAGATATGTCCTTCCGCCGGCTTCAACAGACCCGATATTGCATGCATGGTCGTTGTCTTGCCGGCACCGTTGGCGCCGATCAGTGTAACAATCTCTCCATCATTGACTTCAAAGGAGATGCCCTTGATGGCTTCGATCATGCCATAGCGTACTTTCAGATTCTCAATTCTAAGCATTCTCTTTCCTCCTCATTCACCAATGTAAGCCTTGATGACTTCCGGATTGTTCTGAATTTCCTTCGGTGTGCCCTCTGCCAGCAGCATGCCGTAGTTCAGTACCGTAATTCTTTCACAGATGCCCATGACTAACTGCATATCATGTTCAATTAACAGAATGGAAATATGGAAATGGTCTCTGACCGTTCGGATCATGCGCATCAGATCTTCTGTTTCCTGCGGGTTCATGCCGGCTGCCGGCTCATCGAGCAATAACAGTTTGGGATGGGTTGCCATAGCACGGGCAATCTCAAGACGGCGCTGGGCGCCATACGGCAGGTTGCCGGCCATGGTATCAGCCTGATCATCCAGTTCAAAGATCTTCAATAATTCCAGAGCTTCCTTATCTGCGTCTTTTTCTGCCTTGAAATATCTGGGTGTATGAATCAGAGAAGTGAGGATTCCGTAATGGATGGAATTGCCAAGACCGATCTTGACATTGTCCAGAACGGAAAGATTGGAGAAAAGACGGATATTCTGGAAGGTTCTGGCAACCCCGGCCTTATTGGCCTGCACAGGATTGAGCTTGGCCATATCCTGTCCGCAGAGTTTGATCGTACCGCGGGAAGGCTGATAAACCTTTGTCAGCATGTTGAATACAGTTGTCTTACCGGCACCGTTAGGACCGATCAGACCATAGATTTCTTCATTATAGATCGTCAGATCCAGCTCATTGACAGCGGTCAGACCGCCGAAATCAATACCAAGGCCTCTGACTTCAAGTACAGGTGTTTTCTCTTCAGCCATTGTCCTTCGCTCCTTCCGCCGGTTTCCGGTTCTTTGCCTTCAGCTTTTCGAACGCCACCTTCAGGTGTTCGTTGTTGGTGATCAGCATGATCGCAATGAGTACGATGGAATAGATCAGCATTCTGTATGTACTGAGGAAACGCAGTACTTCCGGCAGCATGACCAGTACACTTGTGGAAATCAATGTGCCTGTCACATTGCCAAGTCCGCCCAGCACCACATAAACCAGAATCATGATCGAGTTATTGTAGTCGAATTTGCTTGCCGCAACAGAGGAATAGTTCAGCATATACAGTGCACCGGCTGCTCCGGCTAACGCACTGGACATGACAAAGGCTACGGTCTTGGTCTTGGCAACATCAATACCAACGGTCTGAGCCGCAATACGGTTGTCACGGCAGGCCATGATGGCACGTCCTGTTTTGGAATAGATCAGGTTGAACACCAGAATCAAAGATACAAGCACAAGAATCGTACCGGCAAGGAAGGTGGAAGCACGCTGGATGCCGGTAGCGCCCATCGGGCCGGAAATCAGAATCTTGCCGCTATCCTTCATCTTCAGTGTGTTATTGATGAAGGCAAAGTGCAGGCCGTCTGAATCAACGCCGACATAGAAGTTATTGATGAGGTTGACGATAATCTGTCCAAATGCCAGTGTGACAATGGCCAGATAGTCGCCCTGCAGCTTCAGAACCGGTACTGAGATCAGCCAGCCGATCAAACCTGCCACAGCGGCACCGATCACAATGCAGATGAGCAGTCTTAACGGAACACTGGTCACCGCGCTCTGCAGTAAGCCGGAGAACACGGCAGCACTGAATCCGCCTACTGCCATGAAACCTGCCTGGCCGAGGTTCAGTTCACCCGAAACACCGACATTCAGATTCAGGCCGATCGCCGCAACAATGTAACATGTCACCGGCACCATCAGGGAGATAATCATACGGGAAAGAGAACCGGAAGCCTGCATGGCTGTAACCACGGCATAGGCAATGACCGTAATGGCAAAAGCGATGATTCTCTGTCTGTACTTCTTTTCTTTGAACAGTTTCTTCATCCTTCCCACCTCATACTTTCTCACTGATCTTCTTACCTAAAAGACCAGTCGGCTTAATCAGCAGGATCACAATCAGCACGCCGAAGACAATGGCATCGGACAGCTGGGTTGAGATATATGCCTTGGCAAGGTTTTCGATAATACCAAGCAGCAGGCCGCCAAGGAACGCACCGGGAATGGATCCGATACCGCCAAGAACAGCTGCGGTGAATGCCTTGATACCAGGCATGGCGCCTAACATCGGATAAACAGATGGATAGGTGGAACATAATAGAACTGCCGCAATCGCCGCCAGGCCTGAGCCGATGGCGAAGGTGATGGAAATAATCTTGTTGACATTGATACCCATCAAAGCAGCGGCACCTCTGTCTTCACTTGTAGCACGCATGGCACGGCCTGTCTTTGTCTTATTAATAAACAGAGACAGCAGCCACACAATCAACAGACACACGGCAATGGTAACCAGAGTAACTACCGGCAGCTTCAGCCTGCCGCCGAACAGGTTCACCGTACCATTGATGAATGTCGGGAAAATTCTTGTATCACTGCCCCATAACAGCAGGGCACCATTCTCCAGGAAATAGGAAACACCGATGGCGGTGATCAGAACAGACAGACTGGACGCATGCCGCAAAGGCTTGTAAGCCAGCTTTTCAATCACCACACCTAACAGTGTACATACGATCACTGACACCAGAATAGCCACAATCGCCGGCAGTTTATAGGAGCCGATCGCAAAAAATGCAATATAGGCACCTACCATGATAATGTCGCCATGCGCGAAGTTCAGCATCTTGGCAATGCCGTAAACCATCGAATAACCAAGCGCAATCAGAGCATATACACTGCCGAGGCTGAGGCCGTTAATCAGATACGTAAGAAATGACATAACTCTCTAACCTCCTCTTTAACCAGCAAAAGAAGGCTGTCCTTAACTTTTCTTTAAGGCAGCCTCCTTTCCAAATCATATCAGGTCAGTCTACACTGACGTACTTGCCATTCTGAATGACAACAGCCTTAGGATCCTTTGTCACTTCACCTGATTTGCTCCAGGTAACATTTGTGCCTGTCAGACCATTGAAGGACATGCTTGTAAACTGCTTAACCAAAGCAGATGTGATATCATCTGTGGCATCACTCGGCTTGCTGCCGGCATTTTCCAGAGCCTGTGCGATTGCATATACAGCATCGTAAGCATCAGCTGCGAACTGGTTCGGTGTTTCGCCATAATCTTCCTTGTACTTCTTGACGAAGTTCTGTGTCTTTTCATCTGCAGCATCTGCAGAGAACGGTGTGAGCATATACAGACCTTCAGCCAGAGATGTATCGAAGCCGTCCAGAGTCAGGATACCATCCATACCATCGCATCCGAAGAAGTTAGCCTTGTAGCTGTCCTTATTCGCCTGGATCAGGATCTGAGAAGCCGGCTGGTAGTAGATCGGCAGGAAGACCAGATCAGCACCTGCATCCTCGCAGCCCTTGACATATGTGGAATAGTCTGTTGTGCCGTTCGGGAAGCCGCCTTCATAAACGACATCCAGACCGACCTTGGCTGCTTCCTCCTTGAACTTGCTGTAGATACCTGTGGAATAGTTATCATCGTTACGATAGATAATGCCTACTTTTTTACCGAGATCAGGGTGCTTGGAGATATAGTCAGCAGAAGCAGTACCCTGGTTAGGATCGGTGAAGCACATCTGGAAGATGTTGCCATACGGATCAGAATAATTTTTTGTATCCTGATAGATGATAGCCGGAGAAGAACCGGAAGGTGTGATTGCAAAGATGTTTTCATCCTTGTAGTAAGAGGATACAGCCTGGCCGGCACCGGAAGTTGTGGTACCGATGGATACCTGCATGCCCTTATCCATCAGATTGTTGAAAGCTGTAACAGCTTTTTCACCATCTGCCTGGTCATCTTCGAATACGAAGTTGAATTTAACCTTGCCTTCTTTATTGATTTCATCAACAGCGATCGTGGCACCGTTCTTAACGGCATTGCCATATACAGCAGCATCGCCAGAAAGAGGACCGGAGCCGCCAAGTACAAATGCATCGCCAGAACTGCCAGAATCTGAGCCAGATGTTGAAGAAGATGAACTTGAGCTGCTGGAACCGCAGGCTGTTAAGGTTACAGCCATCATAGCTGCCAAAGCTGTACTGAACACTTTGTTGAACTTCATATCTTTTCCCTCACTTTTCTTCTTTTTTCTGAAGATGAATCCATTATAATTAATTCCCGTTTCATTGCAAGATTTTTTTCAAAATGTCTTACATTATTTTCTGAAACACATTTTCAATATGAAACATTTTCATCATCCGCCGCCCTGCGCAGCGTCTTGGAGAGATCCCATCCCCGATATACTGCACCAGCACACCGCAGAAGATATGGCGGTAATAGCGCGCCGCAGGCAGACGGCCGCTGTTACTGATGGCAATCCCGTATTCACGGGCACACACCCGCTGCCTTATACAGCATCTGATCCGCATAGCGGTTGAGGGAAATAATGAAATCATTACGGTACTGTGACAGATAGAGATGTTCAATCAGATTGCCGATATCCTGTTAATAGTTGTAGAAGGTTCTGCGGCTGATTCCATCCTGCCGGCATATTTCACTGACCGGAATGTCATCCGCATTTTTCTTTTCCAGCAGTTTCTGGTATGCCTGCCTGATTCTTTCTTCAGATGGCACTTCATGCATGTAATTATTTAACAATACGGGAGGAATTGTCGTTGTTAAATGAAAATGTCACCTGCCCTCGTTAAATGAAAATGTCACCATTTGATAGTCTTACCTATGGAGGTAAACATGGATAAGACTATTAAACGCAAGGCTTTACAACTGCTCAAAGC
>JALCHG010000078.1:0-9081 GCA_022644565.1 Solobacterium sp.
CTCCTTCCTGTATGTGGTAATCCCAGCATACTTTTGTATAACGTCTTAAGTTTATGCAGGTAAATCCACGATGTACACTTTGGAGGCCACTTTCATATTAACTAACAGCTTCAAAGCCTTCTTCACGCCAAAGCAGCGCTGGTCCGTGATTTCACAATAAATGGCAAGGAATTCTGTCAGCACCCAGTGCCATCTGAAATATCCTTCCGTATCTTCTCTTTCCGTTCTTTTCAGCATCTTCTCACACCAGACAAGTGCTGTTTCTTCTCTTCTTCTGTTTTCAGGGGAATGGATTCAATATACTGCTTTACTTCTTCCTTCAGCTTCTGCAGACTGCCATCCCGATCCATCAGGATCTTTCCATCATAAAGCTGAACATAATCTTCCATGTTCCGTTTCTCATGAAAATAGTCCTCCGGATAGACTCAGACATCCATCTCTGTTTTCTGTATGATTGAAGCATCATGAAACAGCTGTTTCGTATCCGTTAGAAGCAGAGCATCAAAATCACTGTTCTTTCCTTCACTGCCATCCTGAAAGGATTCATATACGATCATGCCGCAGGGATGGTATTTCCTCTGCAGGGCAGAAATAATATTTGTCTGCCGCTGATACGCATCGATCATCTGCACCTTGGCATCCCTTCCGATCAATTCATAATAGAACTTCCATTTTTCAAGGGAGTGAAGCGGTATATCCTGCCCGTTTACCTGAACATGGTCAGTGATATCTTCTTTCCGCAGTGAGCAGTCATACTCCTTTCCATCCTTTACGATGATCATGCCGGCCATGACATCAAGATCCCCCCGTCCACCTGATATTCCAGAAATACCTTTGTATGATATCTTGCATTTTCATAGGAAGGATCACATGTTCCCATCTGATCGAAAATTTCTTTTACCTTCAAGGCATCTTCTGTGGTTGTGGTGATATCAATATCATGGAAAATATCGGTGATGCCTCTGAGATACAGGCTCAAAGAAGCCCCGATATCCCATGTCACTCCCGCTTCATTGAGTTTTTCGGCAATTGTACTTAATACATTCAGTTTATGTTCTGTCTCATTCATTTTCCTATTCTAACAGAAAGAGAGAAAAAGCAGATATGCTGATCAAACATACCTGCCTGACTTATCTCACAATGGTTTTGGGACAGCCTGCTTCATAGAACTTCTGACGTGCTGAGACGATCTGTCTGACGTGTTTTTCCACGGTAGTACAGCAGCCTCCAACGGCTGATGCCCCATCGCACATCCATCTGAAAGCATAGTCTTTAAAGGATGTTGTATCTTCATCATCCTTTGCCCACGTCTTGGTCGCAGGATCATAGATTTCCCCGCTGTTAGGATATACCGCAATCGGCAGATCCGTGCCTTTTTTTAGTTCATGAATCAGACTGCTGATGTATTTCGGCTTGGTGCAGTTGACACTTATCATGTGCAGATGCGGATGATCTTTGGAAAGAACGGCAGCGCACTCTGAAACTTTCTGGCCTTCATTGGTATGAATGCCGTCCGCACAGGAGAAGCTGATCATGTAATCCGCCTGAAGCTTTTCAGCAATCTCTGCTTCAATCAACGCTTCATGCAAAGAAGGCTGTGTTTCAAACAGCAGCAGATCCGCCCCAGCATTCCAGAGCACTTCCGCTCTTTTCTGATGGAAGGCATAAAGCACTTCATCACTGACGCCATAATGTCCTCTGTATTCACTGCCATCAGCCAGATACGCCCCATAAGGACCGATCCCGGCCAGACACAGCGGAGCGGTACGGTCTTTATGCAGAGGCATCCATTCCTCTCTTGCCTCAAGAAACAGCTCTACCGATCTTTGGATCACAGCCTCTGCTTCGTCTTCGCTGTACCCGTTTTCCATGAGTCCTTTGAAAGAAGCCTGGTAGCTTGCGGTAATGCCGCTGTCTGCCCCGGCATTGAAATAGCCGGTATGAACGGCTTTGATCTTGGCCGGATGTTCTGCCAGAATTTTAGCGGTCCAGAGCTTATTGTTCAGATCACATCCCATTTTCTCAAGTGCAGTTGACATGGAGCCGTCAATGACCATGACGCCGCCGGCATGTTTCAATGTATCTTCCAGTGTATAACGCATATTGTTCTCCCTTACTCAACAGATGGGTGAGCATCTTCATCATAGCTGCCGTATACAACCGGGGCAGGATGTTCTCCCCTGTCCAGAGCCGGTATGTAGCGAAACCAGAAATCACAGAACAGACGCATGATCTCTTTCTGCTGGGTCACAATGAAGGTAATCGTAATCAGAATATAGATGGCGGAAAGAATATCCGTCATGGCCCAGAGGGACTGGGCATCGATGCTGTAGAACAGAACGCACGGCATCATGTAGTACACCATGTAGATTCTGGTTGCAATTCTGTTCTTCCTTGAATCACCGAACACATAGTTGACGGACTTCTCACAGCTGTAATACATGCCGATGATCGTGGTCCAGGCAAATACCGCAATGGCTGCGGCCATGAACCAGCCGCCAGCTTTGCCAAAGACTCTTTCAAAGGCTACAGTAGTCAGTCTGGCACTGCTCACCCCGGGATAATCGATATAGACATTGGTCAGAATCAGAGTCAATGCTGTCACAGAACATACCACAATTGTATCCAGGAATACTTCACCCCAGCCCCAGGAAGCCTGGCGGACCGGATGGTCGGTTTTAGCTGAAGCATGGGCAATGATACCGTATCCTGTACCCGCATCATTGGAATAGAGGCCTCTTGCCACCCCATAGCGCACCGCATCTCTGACCGTTGCCCCGGCAAAGCCGCCGATCCCGGCCATCGGGGTAAAAGCGGATCTGAAGATCAGCAGGAAGGCGGCAGGAACTGCTTTTATGTTCATCAGCAGAATAGCCAATCCTCCGCCGATATACAACATGGCCATCAGCGGCACAACTTTCTCCATGATCGAAGAAATTCTTTTCAGACCGCCCCAGATTGTCACAAAGCATGTAATGCCAAGGATCGTGACCGAAATAATGGGTGGAATGCCGAAGCCTTCCTGCAGTGAACTTGTCACACTTTCCGTCTGCACACAATCCGTCCACGGACCAAGGACAAAGCAGGCAATGCCAAGGATAAATGCCCCTTTCTTCCAGCCAAGCGCATTTTTCATAACAAATGAGCGATCACACATATATTCATCCATGGACTTGGAATATCTGACCCGATACCTCTGGCCGAGAATGATCTCACACGCTTTGGTAGACATGCCAAGAAGCCCTGAAATCCACATCCAGAACACAGCCCCGGGACCGCCTGAGACAATTGCAGTTGCCACCCCGCCGATATTGCCGACACCGATGGTGTTAGCCATGGCAGTACAGGCTGCCGCAAATCCGGATACGGTCCCGGTACCTTCTCCCTTTTTGAACATCTTTCCAAAGGTATTCTGGAAATTGAATCTGATCTTGCGGAAGTTATAGCGGAAGCCGAAACGGATGGACAGGATCAGACCGGTCGCAATCAGAAGCACCGTCATCCATGTGCCCCACATGAAATCGGAAATGCCGGTCAATACGGAAAGAAACATAAACATCATCCCCTTTAATCCATATGGATCAGATAGCTTCCAGTGCCTGCTTCAGATCGGCAATGATATCATCCTTGTCTTCAAGCCCTACGGACAGTCTTACCATATCCGGTTCTACGCCGCATGCCCTCAGTTCATCATCAGTAAGCTGTCTGTGGGTGGAAGAAGCCGGATGCAGAACACAGGTACGGGCATCTGCCACATGGGTTTCAATACCGGCAATGTGCAGATGTTTCATGAACTCCTCTGCTGCCTTACGGCCTCCTTTTACCCCAAAAGAAACAACCCCGCAGGTGCCCTCCGGCATATATTTCTTCGCTCTTTCATAGTATCTGCTGGAAGGCAGGCCGGGATAGTTGATCCAGGCGACATTGGGCTGTTTTTCCAGAAATTCCGCAACCGCCTGGCCGTTTTCACAATGACGCTTCATCCGTACCGCCAGCGATTCAAGACCAAGATTGAGAATATAGGCATTCATCGGTGACTGAATGGAACCGAAGTCCCGCATGAGCTGGGCCGTAGCCTTGGTAATGAAGGCACCTTCCTTTCCGAACTTTTCAGCATAAGTTATGCCGTGATATGAATCATCCGGCGTACATAAGCCCGGGAATTTGTCCGCATGGGCCATCCAGTCAAACTTACCAGAATCTATAATCGCACCGCCTACCGTTGCATCATGCCCATCCATATACTTGGTGGTACTGTGGGTAACAATATCAGCACCCCACTCAAACGGACGGCAGTTGATCGGGGTCGCAAATGTATTATCCACAATCAGCGGTACGCCATGGCGGTGGGCAGCAGACGCAAACTTGTCAAAGTCGAATACAACCAGCGAAGGATTGGCAATGGTCTCACCGAATACACATTTTGTATTGGGACGGAATGCCGCTTCCAGTTCTTCCTCTGTACAGTCCGGATCCACAAACGTGAAATCGATGCCCATCTTGCGCATGGTCACATTGAACAGATTGAACGTACCGCCGTAGATGGCTGTGGATGCGACCACATGATCACCGGCATTGGCGATGTTGAAGACGGCAAAGAAATTGGCCGCCTGGCCGGAACTGGTTAACATGCCGGCACTGCCGCCTTCCAGCGCTGCGATCTTGGCAGCGGTATGGTCATTGGTCGGATTCTGCAGTCTTGTATAGAAATAGCCATCTGCTTCCAGATCAAACAGCTTTCCCATGTCTTCACTGGTATCGTATTTGAAGGTAGTTGCCTGTACGATCGGGAAGAGTCTTGGTTCACCATTGGCCGGTTCATAGCCGGCATGAATGCATTTTGTGTTCTGTTTCATTTTCTTTTTCTCCTTCAGTTATCTGCCGATGGCAGTGATGTCGTATGGGGTGGTCTGATACAGGATGTAGTTGACCCAGTTGGCATAGATCATATGGCCGCTGGAACGCCAGTTGTTGATGGGAGGACGGGCGGGATCATCATCCGGGAAGTAGTGCTTCGGCAGATCAATCGGCTTTCCTGCCTTTACATCTCTTTCGTATTCATGTTTCAAAGTATCGCGGTCATATTCCGCATGTCCCATCAGATAGATCTGCCGGCCGTTTTCGGTTTTGATGGCATAGATGCCGGCTTCTTTGGAAGAAGCCATGATGGTCAGTTCCGGTACAGCTTCCACATCTTCCCGGGCGGTTTCGGTATGTCTTGAATGCGGAATGTAGAAGATATCATCAAATCCGCGGAACAGAATGAAGTTATCGCGTTCCGTATGATGGGGAAAAACGCCGAACACCTTATGGTCCAGGGGACGCTTGGGGATGCCGTAGTGGAAATAAAGGCCGGCCTGCGCGCCCCAGCATAAGTGCAGAGTGGAATGGACATGGGTCTTTGACCAGGCCATGATCTCACATAGCTCATCCCAGTAGTCCACTTCTTCAAATGCCATCTGTTCCACCGGGGCGCCGGTGATGATCATGCCGTCGAAGTAATCCTGTTTCACATCCGCAAACGTACGATAGAACGAAAGCATATGTTCTTCGGAGATATGGGAAGAAATATGGGTTGCCGGGGCAATCAGATCCAGCTCGATCTGGATCGGCGTATTGCCGAGGACTCTGGCAAACTGGGTTTCTGTTTCAATCTTGGTCGGCATCAGATTCAGCAGAAGGACATGGAGAGGACGGATATTCTGGGTCAGCGCCCTTGTCTCACTCATGTAGAAGATGTTTTCTTTTTCCAGCGTCCGGGCTGCTGGAAGATCATTGGCTATCTTGATGGGCATTTCATTACTCCTGAAAAACAAAAGCGCCTCAAAGCATTCTGCTTTGAGACGAAATAGATCCGCGGTACCACTCAAATTGCGCTTTCACGCCGCTTATGCCGGGCTGTAACGCATCCCGCTGGCGGACCAGTCCTACCTATCGAACTGACAGCTCCGGAGTCATAGACATCTTTCTTTCACATCCGGCCTTTCACCCTCTGCCGTTCGCTGTCTCTGCTTATGGAAAGTGTCCTCTCCTTCATCGCTTTGGAAGTATTATACGTTGTTTCCGGCATCTTTCAAAGAATATTTTCTGAAAGTTCTTACATATAGAAAAGACATCCTTCTCAGGATGCCTCATACTGCTTTGTCCATTCCGGATCGTACTTTCCGCTTCTGAGCATTTCTATTTCTTTTTGATACGGCGGCTTTTTGCTGATATAAGGCGTTTCCAGAATCTTGGGCACATCCTTCAGTCTTTCATTTTCCGCAATGCCATGCAGGATTTCAAAGCCGATTTCTCCCATGCCGATATTGGCATGTCTGTCCTTGTGGGACCCTTTCGGATTCTTGGAATCATTGAGATGAACCACATGAATCTGCTTCAGACCGATGACATGGCCGAATTCATCCAGTACATGGTCAAAGTCACTGACATCATACCCTGCATCGGAGATATGGCAGGTATCAAGGCAGACTCCGAAATGTTCCGGATGATCCAGTCCCGCCAGGATTTCTTCCAGCTCTTCAAAAGTTCTCCCGACTTCCGACCCTTTGCCGGCCATCGTCTCAAGACAGATAATGACATCATCCGGAAAGCTTTTGATGCGGTTGAGATTGGAAACAATCGTACGGATACCTGTTTCAGGATCTGTTGTGGTATAGGAGCCCGGGTGCAGCACAAGGTACTTCGCCCCGATGGCATGGGTTCTTTCCAGTTCCTTCTGCAGAAATTCCTCGGCCAGCTCAGCAACTTCCGGTTTGACGGAATTGGCCAGATTGATGATATAAGGCGCATGAACAATCATGCGATCCATCGGCATCTCATTTTCCTTCATGAGCTGCTGTGCTTCTTTGACATGAAGATCTTCCACCGGTCTTCTTCTTGTATTCTGAGGCGCTCCGGTATACAGCATCAGGGCATTGCATCCATAGGAAAGAGCTTCCTGTACACTGCCCTGCAGAAACAGGGGCGCCTTCATCTGTACATGACATCCTAAAATCACTTCAGTTCACCTCTGTTTTTGGCAATCTGACGTTCCTTGTACATGGCCTTCTTTTCTTCTCTGATCTTCTGACGGATGAGATCTCTCTTCTTATGTCTGTGGATCATTTCGACCTGTTTCTGACGCTTCTTCTTATAGCCCGGCTTGACTTTCTTATTCTTGCCGGTATAGATCATGGCAATCTTCTTGGCAAGCTCATCATCCTTTTTCTGATACTTCTGTCCATACGGTCGCAGGGGCTGCCATTCATCGTTGTGATAGCGCATGTGGTCAAAGTGAATGCCCTGTTTCATAAGAGAACGGATACTGGCATCATCGCTTTCATGATACAGCGCATAGCATGTTCCGCTTGCGCCGGCTCTGCCGGTACGGCCGGCCCGGTGCACATAGTATTCCAGATCATCCGGAAACCCACAGGAGATAACATGGGTAACCGTATCGATATCGATGCCTCTTGCGGCAAGATCCGTACATACTACAAAGGTATGGTTGGAAGCTTCAAGGTCCTTCAGGGCCTGCTTTCTCTTACGGGAAGGCAGATCGCCATGCAGTTCATTGATCTTCATGCCATAGCCTCTGAGTTCTTCGGCAAGTGAAGATGCCTCTTCACGTGTATTGCAGAAGATCAGGCAGACATACGGCTGAAAGCCCGGCAGGATGCTGCGGATGGTTTCCGCATAGGTATGGTGATAGCACGGTACCAGCACATGATGAATCTCTGGATTGAAGCGTACTTTCTCACCCATCTGGATGGTCAGTGGATGGTGCATGTATTTGCGGATGAACGGCTTGAGCTGATCCGGCATGGTAGCGGAGAAAGCAAGCATCTGCAGGTTCTCTCCCATTCTGCCGGCAAAGGCATCGATTTCATCAAGAAATCCGTATTCCAGCGTCATATCCGCTTCATCCACAACCAGAAGATCCGCCTTATCCAGACGCAGCTGTCCTTCATTCAGGAAAAGGTCTCTGATTCTGCCCGGGGTACCGATGACAATCTGCGGCTGGCCATGGCGCAGAGAATCAAGATCACGCGACTTTTCCCGTCCGCCGGTAAACAGGCGGATATCAAGATCCGGCCGGATTTCCTGCATAACCTTTGCCTTTTCATAAATCTGTACGGCAAGTTCACGGGTCGGGGCAGTGACAACTGCCTGTACTTCGTGTCTTGACGGTTCTGTCTTTTCCATGATCGGAATCAGATAAGCATGGCTCTTGCCGGAACCTGTTTTTGACAGTCCGATGACATCCTTGCCTTTGAGGACATAGGGAATCACCTGTTCCTGGATGGGGGTCGGTTCTGTAAAACCGTTTTTATGGATGAACGCAAGTGTATCTGCGCTCAAGTTGAACTCTTCAAACTTTTTCATACATTATCACCTATAATATTTTTGCATTCGTATTATATACGATTTCAGGAGAAAACCGAAATATGGAGATCATATCCGTCATACCAAGAGGCTATTGCCAGGGGGTTGTCCGGGCAATCGAAACCGCAAAGAAAACTGCCGCTGCCCACCCGCATGAAAAGATTACAATGCTCGGCATGATTGTACACAACCAGTATGTCGTGGATGCCTGTCAGAAGCTTGGCATCTGCTTTGTCGAAGATACAGGAAAGACAAGACTGCAGCTGCTGGATGAAATTGACGATGGCATTGTCATCTTCACCGCCCATGGCGTTTCCGATGCCGTCTATGCCAAGGCTGAAGCAAAAGGACTGACAATCGTGGATGCCACATGCAAGGATGTGGAACGCACCCATATACTGGTCAAAGAACACTGTAAAAGAGGCGGAGATGTCATTTACATCGGCCGCCGCAATCATCCCGAAGCCGAAGGCACCGTCTCACTTTCCGACCATATCCATCTTGTCTCATGTAAAGAAGATATTGATGCCCTGCCCCTGCTGCATGATGTGCTCATCACTTCCCAGACCACTCTTTCACTTCTTGATACAAAGGAACTGATCGAAGCCTGCCAGAAACGCTTCCCGCATGCACAGGTGCAGGCAGAAATATGCAATGCCACCCGCATCCGCCAGGAAGCGGTACAGAAGCTGAAAGATGTGGATCTGCTCATCG
>JALCHG010000079.1:0-8956 GCA_022644565.1 Solobacterium sp.
GCACCTTTATATGTAAACAATGTAAGAATCCTGATACTGGATCAGCTAAATAAAAAACGCTCGTCATTTTCATGACGAACGCTTCGAAGGCCTGCAGCCAATGCCATATCTTAACTTACTGACATTGACACCATACGGCATACCGGTTCACTGCAGTCATTCAATTACTTACGCAGACCCAGCTTCTTGACCAGCTCTCTGTAACGGTTGACATCCGTTCTCTTGAGGTAGTTCATGAGGCTTCTTCTGCGTCCAACCATCTTCATCAAACCTCTGTTGGAAGAGTAGTCCTTCTTGTTGGCCTTCATATGCTCAGTGAGTCGGTTGATCTGTTCTGTTAACAGAGCGACCTGTACTTCTGTGCATCCTGTATCGCCTTCCTTGCGGCCATACTCCTTGACGATTTCTGCAACCTTTTCTTTTTCTAACATCTTATTTTCCTCTTTCTTTCTATGTCCTTCTGATCCGAGTCATACGTATGAGGAAACGTATTACCCAGCCCAAAAGCTTTGTCATATTATCACAGTTTTCCGCTTCTCTGCAATACTTTTCACATCAGTTCAACAAGAACACTGTTAAGAATCTCATAGCCTCTGTCTGTGGCTCTGATCCAGCCATCCTTTTCTTCAAGCAGCCCCTGCTCCATCAGCTTCTGACTCTTTTTTCCGAATCTGACCCTGTAGTCCTCATCAAACCTGTCCCGGTAAGCAGAAAGCTTCATTCCTTTCTTCAGCCGCAGATTCATCATGACCATTTCAAACTCTTCATCCTCTCTGGAAAGAGGAATCATGTCACGATGGACCGGGTCTTTCAGATAGGTTCTGATGTTCTTTGTATGGTCATAGCGGGCATGGTTTTCCTTCCCGCTTGCCCCGCAGCCCAGTCCGATGAAATCATCATAGTGCCAATAGGTCAGATTGTGTCTGCTTTCATAACCGGCATGGGCAAAGTTTGAGATTTCATACTGCTGATAGCCACAGGCAGGCAGCGTCCTGCAGATCCATTCATACATATCTGCTTCGCTGTCTTCATCAAGACTCTTTATACCGGTTCTGCCGAAAACGGTATTTGCTTCAATAGTCAGCGAATACAGGGAAAGATGCTTTGGCTTAAGTGAGACAGCATCCTGCACGCTTTTCTGCAGAATGGCCATGGTCTGATCAGGAAGTGAGTACATAAGATCCAGAGAAAGATTATCAATGCCGGCCTGATGTAGGATAGAAACAGCCTGTTTCACATCCGCAAAGGTATGTCTTCTTCCGATTCTTCTTAACAGTGCATCATCGCTTGTCTGCAGCCCCATGGATACCCGGTTCACCCCATGCATGACCATGCAGGAAGCCTTGTCAGCATTCACAGTTTCCGGATTGACTTCCATCGTATACTCAATCACATCTTTACGATATGGATCAAACAAAGACAGCAGTGCATCCATCTCTTTTAAGGATAAGACACTCGGTGTACCGCCGCCGATATAGATCGTCTTCAAAGAAGAAGAGATGGGATACATTTCCATCTCTTTCCGCAGGGCAGAAAGCCATTTCTGCACCAGTTCTTTTTGATAGACAACATGAGCAAAGTCGCAGTACGAACAGATCGCATCACAGAACGGCACATGCACATACAGTGCTTCAGCCTTTTTTCTTTGCGGTGTCATCATCCACCGACAGAACCGCCATGAACGCTTCCTGAGGAATCACAACCGATCCGACCGCTTTCATGCGCTTCTTGCCTTCCTTCTGTTTCTCCAGCAGTTTCTTCTTACGGGAAATATCACCGCCGTAGCACTTGGCCAGAACATTCTTTCTTAACGACTTGATATTGGTACGGGCGATGATCTTGCCGCCGATGGCGGCCTGTACCGGAATCTCAAACTGCTGCTTGGGGATGAGATCCTTGAGCTTTCTTGTGATCAGGGAACCTCTGTTATAGGCATCTTCCCGATGCACGATAACCGAAAGCGCATCGACCATTTCTCCATTCAGCAGGATATCCATCCGGACAAGATCCTCTTCCCGATAGCCGATGATCTCATAGTCCAGCGACGCATAGCCTCTGGTAGAAGACTTCAGCCGGTCAAAGAAATCATAGATGATCTCACTTAAAGGCAGTTCATAGATGATATTGTTGCGTCCTTCATCGATGACATCCATGCCTTTATAGATGCCTCTTTTATGCTGGCAGAGGTCCATGACCCCGCCGATATAGGCATCCGGTACCATGATCTCCGCTCTGACAAACGGTTCTTCAATATGATCAATTCTGGCCGCATCCGGCATCTTGGCCGGGTTGTCAACCGGAATCATCGTGCCGTCAGACAGATAGCAGTGATAGATAACGGATGGCGCTGTGGCAATCAGATCCAGATTGTATTCCCGTTCCAGTCTTTCCTGCACAACATCCATATGCAGCAATCCCAGAAACCCGCACCGGAAACCGAAGCCAAGGGCCTGGGATGTTTCCGGTTCATACTGCAGCGACGCATCATTGAGCTGCAGCTTATCCAGGGCATCATGCAGGTCTTCATACTTGGCCGCATCACTTGGATACAAGCCGCAGTAAACCATCGGATTCATCTTCTTATAACCGGCCAGAGGCTGTTTTGCCGGACGATCGGCATGAGTGATCGTATCACCGACCCGTACATCATGAATATCCTTGATCGATGCCGCAACCCAGCCGACATCCCCGCAGATCAGCTTATTGACCCTGACTTCCTTCGGGTTGCGGATACCGGCTTCCAGCACTTCATATTCACTGCCGGTAGCCATGAAGCGGATCTTATCACCGACCGCCAGTTCACCTTCCCGGATACGGATCAGAGCGATGACACCCCGGTAGGGATCATAGAAGGAATCAAAGACAAGAGCCTGCAGCGGATTGTCCGGACTGCCGGACGGTGATGGAATTTTCTCCACGATCTGTTCCAGCACCTTATCTACATTCAGGCCGGTACGGGCACTGATGCAGGGCGCATCCGAACAGTCAAGGCCGATGATATTCTCAATCTCCTTCTTTGTTTCCTCCGGCTGGGCATTGTTCATATCCACTTTATTGATGACCGGAATGATCTCAAGATCATTATCCAGTGCGAGATACGTATTGGCCAGGGTCTGAGCCTGTACACCCTGGGTGCTGTCCACAACCAGGATTGCCCCTTCACAGGCCGCCAGCGACCGTGATACTTCATAGGAGAAGTCCACATGCCCTGGGGTATCAATGAGGTTGAACAGGTATTCTTCCCCGTTTTTGTATTTATAGGAAAGCTGTACGGCATTGAGCTTGATCGTAATGCCTCTTTCTCTTTCCAGGTCCATATCATCCAGCAGCTGCGCCTTCATATCTCTTTCCTTGACCGTATCTGTCATTTCCAGGATCCGGTCTGCCAGCGTGCTCTTGCCATGATCAATATGAGCAATAATACAGAAATTTCTAATATGTTTCTGATCCATCAGTCAAATCTCTTTCCTGTTACTTCCTTTTCCATGCCGTTGCGGAATGCCTGGGCATTCATCCGCTTATGTCCTTCCATCTGCATTTCCAGAACATGAATCACGCCGCCATCCGCCGCTACCAGCATACTGTCGCGGTCAAATCCCATTATCGTACCGGGTGCCTCCTGACAGTTCTTTACTTCCCTGCGGACTTTATAGAACTTCATCCGCTTTCCTTCCAATAAACCATATGGCAGCGGCCAGTCAATCAGCCCCCGGATATGGTTGTACAGCGCATTGATCTTCTCCTGCCGGAAATGAACCTGTTCAAATTCCCGCGGAATGGTATGACATACCGTTACCTGACTTTCATCCTGTGCCTTTCCCACCAGCTTCCCGGCAAGATACAGCGGCAGATTATCCTTCAGTAACTGCACGGAAGCCTCTCTGAGCCTTGGTTCCATATCCGCTTCCGTATCATCCGGACCGATCGGCAGCTTCACCTGGGCATATACCCTGCCGGCATCCATGGCATGGGTCATCTCCATCAGGGAAACACCCGTTTCAGTGTCTCCGTTGATAATCGGAAAGTGCATTGGCGAAGCGCCTCTGTATTTAGGTAAAAGAGAAGGATGAATGTTGAGACAGCCTTTTTCAGGGCACGCCAGAATATTATCCGGGACAATCTGTCCATAGGAACATGTAATAATCAGATCCGGTTTCAGATCCGTTACCAGATGGCTTTCCTTTCTGAGTTTTTCCGGCTGCAGACACGGTATGCCCATTTCAATGCATAATGCATGAACCGGTGTCGCCGTGATAATGTGCTTTCTTCCCACCGGACGGTCCGGCTGTGAAACCGCCGCAATAACATTGTATTTCTCTTCTTTCAGCATCTTCAGAATGGCACAGGAGAACGTGCCGGTACCGAAGAAGATGATCTTTTCCTGAAACATGTGTGACACCTCCTTGATAAAGCTATCTCATTATAGCGGAAAACTCTAATCTATGCTTTCGGATCAATCATCTTCAAATTATGATGCCACAATGCATTTATCGATAATATATAATAAAAGACTCTTCTCATACATATTACGAAGAAGAGTCTAATAATTATCTTGAATTCCCGGGATTAAGTTGTACCTACTGATAATGGCTCACACATGTGTGCATAACAGAAAACGTTCAGAAACGCCTCTGTTATGCGCTTTTTTGCATTTCCCTTATTGTATATTAGTAACATGTTTGCTATAATGTAGTTAGAATAATATATGGTCTAGCTACGGAGGCTCTATGAAGCTCAACTACCAGTCTAAAAACGGTATTCTTTATGCCAAGATTCCCGGCAGATCTGTCCGCCGGGATGGCAAGGTTATGAAGGAAGGACAGGTCCATCTTGGACGTGTCATCGATAAAGAGAACAATGTTTTCTGGAACCGGGAAAGAGGTATCTTCACCTTTGATCCTGATACTGGAGAATATGGGAAAGCAGATGAGTCTTATACTTCTGATCTTCAGACGGATCACAGGCGCAAGGAACATAGCGTAGTTGACTTCGGTGACAGCTTTTTTATTGATTCTCTCCTGCATCAGATCGGTTATGACAAGGTGCTGGATACGATTCCGTATCGGAACAAGGATACGCTGTATGCGATGATCCAGTATTACATTCTTACTTATTCCGCGAACAATCATGCGCGAACCTGGTATGAAGGAAACTTTGCGAATGTGCTGTACCCGAAAGCGAATCTCACTTCTCAGAGGATCAGTGACTTTCTCTCTTCCATTGGTTCCATAAGAGCTCTGGCTCAGTTCTTTGATTCACACATTGAATGGGTTAAGACACAGTCCAAAGATACAGCAATTCTGATAGACAGCACCGGGCTTCCAAACAACATTCACTTTCCATTAACTGCTGTCAGTAACCACAATGGAAAGATCAGCCGGGAAGTAAGGCTCACCACGGTGCTGCAGAGAGATACCGGCTATCCGCTGCTGTTCCGGGCAATGGCAGGAAACATCGTTGATATGAGCACTCTGACCCGTTCGGTATATGTGCTGAACATGCATGGCATCAGCGCTGATTATGCGGTTCTGGATGCAGGCTATTACACCCCGGAGAACATTGATGAGCTATATGAAGCTGGTATTGAATGGCTGACGAGACTTCCGGAGAAATACAAGATTTACAAGGAACTGGCACAGATTCCTCTGAATCAGATCCAGAAAGAAGAGAACCTGGTAAAGTACAAGGACCGGTTTGTCTACATGATCAGGAAGGAATGCTTGGTCGGAAAGAACAATGATCATAAAGCCTATGTCTACTTCGGCTATGACATCGACAGAGCCAGTGATGAAACCCACAAGCTTCTGAGCAAAGCCAAGAAAGAGAAATGGGATGAGAAAGAACTCCATAAGAAGCTGAACAATGTCGGCAGGTTTGCAATGATCTCATCGCTTCCATTCGATACCGAAGGAATTCTTCCAGCGTATTACACCAGGCAGGTCGTGGAGCAGTATTTTGATATCAGTAAAGGAGCCTCCAAGCTGACGCCATTAAGGATCCAAAGCGAAGAAGCGATGAACGGGCACCTGATGCTTTCCATGATCGCGGCAACAATCAACACCTATATTCAGAACAAAATGAATCTAGTTCCAGACAACAGAGAAGACCTGCTCATGGCACTTAGAAACCAGAAATGCATTGTTTATGCCACGAGAGTAACAACCTGCGAGCCGCAGGCAAAAGCTAACGAGTTCTACACGGCGTTTGGTATCAAATGTCCTATTGCCTACAACCGAAAAGATGGACGTCTGATCCCAGACTTCCACCTCCCAAAAATGTATGATTTAGACGAGTAGTTATACAAAATACCCGGGAATTCAAGATTATTCTTCTGCCAAACTTGAAGACATCTCGCCAAGGAAATCTTTATCCTGCATTTCCACAAAGAAATCACCGAGGATATTTATAGGATCTTTTATACCTTCAACTTCTAACTTTATGATATACCAATCAAAAGTCTTTCCATGCTTTTCGAATTTATTCGCATTAAAACTGATGACATTATGGCATACAGAAGTTTCATTATATGGATGTGTGTAATAAACTAGCCGTCTCATAATAGGCAAGCCAATATTTCTTCGCATTTGTTTCTGAGCTTTAACATAATTAGTCTCTTCATCTGAAAGTCCTTTTATCGATTTAGGCAAATCACCACCAGTGAAATCAAAACTTCCTTTATGAAAACTAGAATATGCTGAAGTATCAAATAATCCTTCTAAATAGAAATTTTCATCATCTTCTTTGCCATCTATAATTGCATAGAATTCATCCTCTCTATATATTCTAATTTCCTTCTCAAGCGCAATTTTATAATTGTTGCTAGGATTTCCCGCTTTTGCCTTTTCATCTTCTTCATAAGAAGCAACTAAAATATTAGTTTTATTAGATACGCCACAAGTATCCTTGCCATAGCCGCCAATATTTCTGATTAACTGATAAAAGGAAGCTCTTGAATATCTCTCTAAATTTCCTGTAACAACAACGTTACTTTCATAGAAAGGTGAATTTTCATCATAATCCTCTTTTGTCAGTTCATGGTTTTTTACAATTCTATATAGTGGCTTTTCTCTTTTAATCCCATGAAATGTAAAAGATTCCATATTCTTATTGGATAGGAACTCGTCAAAGAAATGAATTTTATTAATATACTTTTCAGCTACGTCACTAACAACAGCAAGATAAACTTTATTTGTGGTATAACAGTCGCACAATGCACGATGTGCATTATCTGGGAATAAATTAAAGTGTTCTGCAATTCCCTCATTCAATTTCAAGTTACGTAATAATCCCTTATATAAATATTCTGTATATAGAAAAATATCTACAGAATCATTCATCAAATCTTTAGAAAAGTATTTAGCAACTTCACGACGTATTAGTTTAAGATCAAATGTTGAGATATTATAGCCCATTAAAATATCATTACCCACAAAGGCAATGAACTTTTCCAATGCCTCACCTAATGTTGGAACATCCGGTTGCCTAACCATTTCATTACTTATTTTGTTAACTTTAAAAGCTTCTTTACTGATCGAATTTCTATTATCAATTTGGACCAGCGTAGAAAAATTATCCACTTCCTTACATTCTCTATATTTCACCGCACTCAGTTCGATAATAGAAGTATTATCATTCAGCTTATTATCCGTTGTTTCTATATCAATCACTGTATAGTTTTCTGGGAAACACGCCAGAATACGTCCAGAATCTGTATTTACTGCATTTGAATCAAACATATACTTTTTTCTGCCAAACACGCCCTGGCGTTCCCTGAGTTTTCGGAAAGAACACTTCATGCTCATTTCTCTATTTTCTTGAATACATCTATTTTCCTCGTTGCATTTTGTCTCTAACTGACAGCAGCATGGCTCAATAACTCGATGTGTATAAAGAAAATCCAAACGATGTAACAAAACAGGACGTATTTTATGGATCAGGCCAATCATACTATGCAAATTAGTTGGTCCATCAAATTTCACATTCATCATGTAACTACTCCACTTAACATCAGCTTCTACACCCTTTAGGCACTCTGTCACATCTTCGTCGGACATTTTGCAAATAATCCTGTAGAACTTCTTTAACATGGAGAGCATGAACCATGTTGGCTCAGAAATGCCGTAATCAAGCTTAATAAAGTATGTTGGATTATATGATTTATTTACAATATCAGCTTTCACAGTTTCATTTGCAGCCATTTTTGTAATTTCAGTAATCTCTGCACCTTCATATCGTTTTAACACCATTGATCGAGCGCTACCTTTAGACACAGTATAAATAATAATTGAATTAGTATTGCCATCTAATGTATAGGAAACCTTATAGTTGTCAAAATCAAACTTATAAAGCCTAATTGGGCAATTAGGATCTGCTGTATCTTTAACAATTGTCCTTAAAGTCTCCATTAGATCCCTTTCATCGCTGTTCAAAATTGTTAGTTCAACAGCTTCATCTTCTTCATCTTCTGTATCTTCAATATCATTATCTCTGTTCACAGCCATAATTATTTTCCCTCTTATTTCAGTACGTCATTTTCTTTATAAATGCAAATATTCAATCCCTGGTCCTGCATTTTTAGTGCTTTTTGAACTTTCTTTCCATAGTTTCCATACGCCCAGTTCTCATTACCTTTTCCACCTACAATCAATACATCTGTTTTTTTTGTAACGCTATCAACATTTATACCGCCCATATCCTTAATAATGTTTTTTACATGAGCTTTTGTTCCGCATACAAAGTCTCCTGACAAACATACAGTTTTTCCGTTCAGATTTAATTCTTTTGTGCATTTGTCTTCTTCATTGGGCAGTGGATTGGAATATTCTTTGCATAACTGTTTTAATTGATCCTGCTCATCCTGCGATAAAATATTATCTTCAAGGACAGAATTGACGATAGTAATAACCTTATCAAATGGATAATTTCCAGCAAATTCTTTATGTTTAGAAAGCCAAGC
>JALCHG010000080.1:0-8940 GCA_022644565.1 Solobacterium sp.
TATGTAGGACTACATTTATTATAGTTCTGACGTGGTGTAATGGCAATATATAGTTGAAAACAGCAATAAAACCGCTTATGTAGTTCCCGCAAAGTTAGTGTAGTTCTACTTATTCGATCATCTTAGGTTAAATATGCAAAAGTAAGAGTGATCCGGGATGAGGAAGGCGTATCCAGAGACTTCGCTGTAGAAGGGGATTTCCCGCGCTATGGCAACGATGATGAAAGAGCGGATGAGATTGCCGTATGGTTATTGAAGACATTCATGACCAAGATCAGAAAGCACCATACTTACCGTAATTCCGAACCGACTACTTCCATCCTCACGATTACTTCCAATGTGGTTTATGGCAAGGCTACCGGTGCACTGCCGGATGGCAGAGGTGCCTATGAACCTTTCTCTCCTGGGGCAAATCCTGCCTATGGGGCAGAGAAGAACGGTCTGCTCGCTTCTTTGAACAGTACGGCCAAGCTGCCGTATGAATATGCCCTGGATGGCATTTCCAACACCCAGACCATCAACCCCGGCGCATTGGGACATGATGAAGATGAAAGAAGCAGGAATCTCGTCTCGGTTCTCGATGGCTACTTCCTGCAGGGCGGCCATCACCTCAATGTCAATGTATTCGGCGTAGAGAAGCTGAAGGATGCCATGGCACATCCGGAAAACCCTGCCTATGCCAACTTCACGATCCGGGTTTCCGGCTATGCGGTGAAATTCATTGATCTGACCCGTGAACAGCAGCTGGATGTTATTGACAGAACCTGCCACGACAGAATGTAATCCTGTCTATGAAGGCCGATGCAGAGGAATGCATCGGTTTTTCTTTTTGTGTTAAAGCAGGGAATATGCACAAGTGAAGAAATAAACAGAAATATCCATACATCCGATATAATAAAAGGCAGAGGACAAAGAACATGGAAGAAAAGAAAAAGTATTATACGAAAAATACAGGCTATACAGGGGAAGAGAAGAAGCTGATCCGCAATTTCCGGAAGTGTTCCCGGAAGGAAAGAGAGATTCTGGCTGTTTTAGTGGAGAAGACGGCCATGCATATGACGCAGCTGGATGATCTTTCCAGCCTGCTCAAGAAGTAACCATGGAGCTTTTAAGTGAAGCGGAGAGTAAAATAGCAGAATGGATCTGGGCCAATCCGAGGATCGGATCCATGAAGCTTGTGGCGGTATGTGAGTCTTCCTATGGCTGGAAGCAGTCTACGGTCTTTACGATGATCCGCCGGATGAAGGATAAGGGGCTGTTAGTCAATGAGAAAAGCCATCTGACGATGACGGTAAGCCGCCATGCATATTATCATATGTATACAAAGCATATACTGGAATGTCATTATGGCGGTTCTCTGACGGCGTTTGTGGAGAGTGCGCTTGTGTATGACGGTATTGATAAGAATGAGGCAGGCAGACTGCTGAATGTCATACGCAAGTATACGAATTGAGGTGATGGTATTGAAACAGGAAATGGTGAAGTTTATCGGATCATGTCTTCTCTGGATGGCATGTTTTCTGGGTATTTATCTGCTGTTTGCGGATGCGGGAAGTCAGCTGTCGCTGAATATCATGTATACCGCTGTCACGGCCGGTCTGATCGGTACCGTGATGCGGTTTTATAAAGACTGGAAATCACTTGTTTTCTATGCATTGAGCGTATTAGCCCTTGGCGGGGTGTTCCTGACGGTCAGAAGAGGCGTCAGTAAGAATGTGGAATATACGGCATGCCTGATTCTTGCGGCGATGTTCCTGTACAGACCGGAAGTGCCAAGGCGCGCTTCTCTGCCTCTGCAGAATGGCAGGGCGCTGACCCAGTACCATACGGTCTATATGAATATGGAAGGCAGAAGATATACCCTGATGATTGAGAAGCTGTGGATGGAACGGCTGGTTCATGTCAGCGGGACGGTTCATGGTCTTTTGAAGCAGGGTGATGTTGTCATGGTGCTGAGTGACGGCATGAAGGCACAGAAGGCAATTGTGGCTGCCATCCTCAAGAATGGGGCTGAGCTGAAGGAAGCGGCGGATACGGAAGTGGAGCTGATTCTTGATAAGCTTGTACGCAAGCCATTGCAGTATGGGGTAATCAGCAGTATCGTGCCGGGACAGATGCCGGGAAAGGCGCAGGAGAATCCGCTTTTAACGGGCATGATGTATGAGTATGGAAGATTCTATGAGGATGAGAATTTCCGTCATACGTTCTTTCATGTGGCAGAGCACAGCCGTTTCCTTGTGCCGGTGAGCCTGGAACAGGGCCAGGAAGGTTCGTTTCAGTCCATGCGGATCGGCTTCAAGGGCATTGCCCGGCAGGACAATCAGGAAATGAAGTCATTTGCCCTGTTTACGGATCAGAATGCTCTGCATGAATGGAAAGCGCTGTTTACGGATGGCAAGGCGCCGCTGACGATGGTTATTACGTTTCATGATGCCTGTCAGATCATGTTCAAGGGGCACAGCGGGATTGTGATCAATCCGTTTGGCCCGAAGTATGTATATCTGACAGATCAGATGGTGAATCGGCTGACGGAGAGCCCTGCCTACCGGAAGGAGTTCGGTGATCCGCGGCAGAGCAGGATGAGTTTTGAGAGAAAGGGAATGAAGAAGAAAAGATGAATCATACACAGGATCTGCTTGATTTCTTATATGCCTGTCCGACCTGTTTTCATACGGTACATGCCATAGAGACAAGGCTGGAAGAGAATGGCTATGTCAGACTGGAAGAAAAGAACAGATGGAAGCTCAAAGAGGGCGGAAAGTATTATGTGACCCGCAATCAGGCCAGTATCATTGCTTTCCGTATTCCCCGTAAGGATTATACGGGCTATATGATCGGGGCCAGTCATTCGGATTCGCCATCCCTCAAGATCAAGGAAAATCCGGAACTGAAGGGACATGGCTATACGAAGCTGAATGTGGAGAAGTATGGCGGTGCAATTCTTTCCGGCTGGCTGGACAGACCGCTGTCTGCGGCGGGAAGAGTGATGGTGAAGGAAGGAAACCGGATTGTTTCAAAGCTGTACTGCAGCGAGGAAGATCTCTTTGTCATTCCTTCTCTTGCCATTCATATGAACCGTAAAACCAATGAAGGAATGAACTGGAATGTGCAGACGGATCTGTGTCCTCTGATGGCGGTGGATGAAAATACGGATTTTCTGTCCATTGTCAGTGAAGATCTCGGGGTGAAGAAAGAGGATATCATCGGGCATGATCTGTTTCTGTATGTCAGGGAAAAGGGCAGAGTCATCGGCCGTCATAAGGATATGATTCTGGCTGCCCATATTGATGATCTGATGTGCGGGTATGGCGACCTTGTGGGCTTTTTGAACAGTAAGGATGGAGACAGTGTGCCGGTGCTTGCGATCTTTGATAATGAAGAGACCGGTTCCCTGAGTGCCCAGGGAGCAGACAGCACATTCCTGGCGGATACGCTGGCGGCGATCAATGATGGCTGCGGCAGAGATGCCATGGCCAACCGCACCGCCATCGCTGAGAGTTTCATGGTATCAGCGGACAATGCTCATGCGATCCATCCCAACCATCCTGAAAAGGCAGATCCCATCAATCAGCCCCATATGAATGCCGGCATTGTCATCAAATACAATGCCAACCAGCACTATACAAGCGATGCGCTCAGCGCTGCTGTATTCAGGATGATCTGTGAAAAGGCAGGCGCTTCCTGTCAGGTATTTACCAACCGTTCTGATATGCTTGGCGGCAGTACGCTGGGCAATCTCAGTGAAAGACATGTCTCTCTGCATACGGTGGATATCGGTCTGCCGCAGCTGGCCATGCATTCCTGTATGGAAACGGCCGGCACAAAGGATACGGAAGATCTGATTCAGGCCATGCAGGTATTCTTCAGCAGCAGTGTTACCGCTGAGAAAGATGATTTTGAAGTAAAGGTATCGGAATGATGCCTTTTCTTTTTGAAAGAATGTAAATAATTGCACAGACACATGAAAAGCAATGAAAAAATGAAAACAAAATGTAGGCATGGTTCATGTGTGCTGTTAAAATAGATAACGGGAAAAATCCTGGAGGATAATACATACTATGAGTTCTTACGTTGATAATGTCATTGCCGGTGTAAAGGCAAAGAATCCGGATCAGCCGGAGTTCATTCAGGCTGTTACGGAGGTTCTCAAGAGCATTGAACCGGCGGTGGACGCCCATCCTGAATATGAACAGGCGGCGCTGCTGGAAAGAATGGTAGAGCCGGAAAGACAGATCATGTTCAGAGTTGTCTGGACGGATGATGCAGGAAAGGTGCAGGTGAACAGAGGCTACCGTATTCAGTTCAACGGTGCTTTAGGACCGTATAAGGGAGGCCTTCGTTTCCATAAGTCAGTCAATCTGTCCATTCTCAAGTTCCTGGGCTTTGAACAGGTATTCAAGAACAGTCTGACCACACTGCCGATCGGCGGCGGCAAGGGCGGATCTGATTTTGATCCTCATGGTAAGAGCGATGGTGAAATCATGCGTTTCTGCCAGGCTTTCATGACAGAGCTGTATCGTCATATCGGCCTGAATACGGATGTGCCGGCTGGTGATATCGGTGTCGGCGGCAGAGAGATCGGCTATCTGTTCGGTCAGTACAGAAGAATCCGTGATTCTTATGATAATGGCGTACTGACTGGCAAGGGACTGACGTATGGCGGTTCTTTGATCCGTCCGGAAGCGACCGGCTATGGTGTGCTGTACTATGCGGAAAGAGCACTGTCCTATGTCAATGATTCTCTCAAGGGCAAGACCATTGCCGTATCCGGCTATGGCAATGTGGCCTGGGGTGTTGCCAAGAAGGCAGCTGAATTAGGCGCCAAGGTTGTGACCATTTCCGGCCATAACGGCTATGTATATGATCCGGAAGGCATCAATACCGAAGAGAAACTGAACTATCTGCTGGAGATGCGTGCTTCCCGCAATGCCAATATCAAGATGTATGCCGAGAAGTTCAACCTGCCGTTCCATGAAGGTGAAAAGCCGTGGAGCGTCAAGGCGGATGTATGCATTCCGTGTGCAACCCAGAATGAGATCGGTATGGAAGAGGCCAGACAGATTGTGGCCAATGGCACAAAGTATTACTTTGAAGGTGCCAACATGCCGGCTTCTACAGAAGCACACAAGTATATGATGGAACATGGCGTCATGGTCGGACCGGCCAAGGCATGCAATGCGGGCGGTGTTGCTGTATCTGCCCTGGAAATGAGCCAGAACAGTGAAAGACTGCAGTGGAAGGCAGAAGAAGTAGATGCCAAGCTCAAGGAAATCATGACAAGCATCGTTGATGTTTCCGTAGCTGCGGCCAAGAAGTACGGCATGGAGGGCAACCTCGTTGCCGGCGGCAATATTGCCGGATTTGAAAAGGTTGCGGATGCCATGATGGCACAGGGCCTGTTCTGATCCTTAATCTGTAAATGAACCGGATGCGTACATCTGTACGTATCCGGTTTTTTATGAAAAAGTGGAAATCCGTCAAGAAGATGAATGAATGAATAAATGAAATAATTTAGTAAAATGCGTAAAATTTAATTTATTTGTTTAGATGTTTACTAATTTACTTGAATGTGCACTCTAAATTAACAAAATCAGCTGATTTGTTTGCTAAATTAATCAAATAATTAATTGAACTTGATAAAAAAGTAGGATACATTAAAGATACAATTTTACTGAAAAATGGAAACAGAGGAGGAAAAGGCTATGTTATCAGATGAACTGGTGGATTTAGTCAATCGGATCTGCAGGCAGAAAGCAGAAGAACAGACAATTGAACTGAAAGCAGCACATCTTGGGACACCGAAACGTCTGTATGATACACTTTCTTCCTTTTCAAACCAGAACGAGGGAGGAATCATTGTTTTCGGGATTGATGAGGCGAAAAATTATGAAATTGTCGGTGTCTATGACGTACAGGATCTGCAGAAGAAGGTGACTGAGCAGTGCAATCAGATGGAGCCTCCGGTCAGAGGATTGTTCACGATTGCTGAGATGAATGGAATTTATGTCTGTTCCTGTGAGATTCCGTCACTGGAGCTGTCACAGCGGCCCTGTTATTACAAGGGAGCAGGGAAAGTAAAAGGTTCTTATATACGGGTCGGTGATGCTGATCTGCCGATGACTGAATATGAATTGTACAGTTATGAGGTATTCAGGAAACATACGCATGATGATGAAAGGCAGGTGGAAAGAGCGGGGCTGAACAGTCTGGATCAGGATGCCCTGCAGAGATATCTGGCACATCAGAAAGAAAATCGACCGGGTTTTGCGTCCATGCCGGAACAGGATGCGTATGAGATGATGAACATTACAAGAGGCGGAAAACCGACACTGGCGGCAGTGATGAATTTCGGAATCTATCCGCAGGGATTTTTCCCCCAGCTGTGTATAACGGCTGTTTCAGTTCCGGGAAATGAAATCGGTGATGTGAGCGAAGATAATGTCCGCTTTCTGGATAATATGCGGATAGAAGGAACAATACCGGCAATGATAGAGGAAGCGCTTCGCTTCTGCCGCCGTAATATGAAAGTCAGAACTGTGATCGATTCTGCCACGGGGAAGCGGATGGATCGTACAGAATATCCCATGGATGCGGTCAGAGAAGCAGTGCTGAATGCACTGATCCATCGGGATTACAGCTGTTATACGGAAGGGACACCGGTACAGATAGTTTTTTTTGCGGACAGATTGGAAATTCACAGCCCCGGCTGTCTGTATGGCCGCATGAGTATTGAGCAGCTTGGCTATGCAAGACCTGATCTGAGAAATCCTTCTCTTGCGGTAATGAGTGAGGCATTAACCAGTGCAGAAAACAGGTATTCCGGCATTCCGACCATGAGAAGGACAATGAAGGAATACGGACTGCCGGCTCCGAAATTTGAAAACAGACGGGATGAGTTTGTGGTTACTTTCTATAATACAAAAGAGGAGCAAAGTGCAGTTAGAGAGAAAACAGGTTCGCAGGAATCTTTACTGGAATTCTGCCATATACCGCGCACCCGGCAGGAAATTGCGGCATTTCTGGGGATAAGGACAGTAAGCTATGCCATGGAAAAGTTTGTCAGACCGCTGCTTGAAACAGGTCAGCTCAGCATGACGATACCGGAAAAACCGCGCAGTTCAAAACAGAAATATTTTGCAGGGTGAATAAATCGCATATAATAGAAAAAGACGCGGAGGCGTACTGTTCAAGTGGAAACAGAAGCCGGATAAGCGGCAGACTGGGATGTCTGTGCTTATCCGGCTTTCTTTTTCAGGAAAGGAGATATGATGCGGGAAGGTGATTTTACAGAAGGGAATATTTACAGTCCGCTAGTGAAGTTTGCGCTGCCGGTACTGGCGGCTTTGTTTCTGCAGTCGCTATATGGTGCGGTGGATCTGCTTGTGGTAGGGCAGTTTGCCAGCAGTGCGGATGTGTCGGCCGTCAGTACCGGATCCATGTTATTACAGACGGTGACCAATGCCATTGCCGGACTCAGTATGGGCGCAACGGTATTGATCGGACAGAGTCTTGGCCGCAGGGAACAGGAGAAAGCGGGCCGAGTCATGGGCGCTTCCATCATGTTCTTTATTGTGTTCGGGATTGTTTTATCGGTATTGATGCTGACTGGAACAAGGACCCTTGCGGATATCATGCATGCCCCTGCCGAGGCATATGATGCCACGTGTGACTATATCCGGATCTGTTCTGCGGGTTTACTGTTCATTATCGGCTATAACCTGATTGGTGCTTTTTTAAGAGGCCTTGGCAATTCGAAGATTCCGCTTCTGACGGTTATGATTGCGGCAGTGATCAATGTTTTCGGTGATCTCCTGTTAGTGGCGGTGTTTCATATGGGCGCGGCCGGAGCAGCCTATGCCACGGTCGGTTCACAGGCTGTATCGGTACTGATTTCCTTTCTGATTCTCAGAAAGATGGAACTGCCTTTTATATTTCATAAGAATATGGTGAAGTGGGAAGGAAAGCTGATCAAAGATATGGTAGGACTTGGCGTACCGATTGCGGCAAGTGATTTTCTGGTGGGTATTTCTTTTCTGGTTATTCTGTCTCTGGTCAATCGGCTTGGGGTTACGGCCAGTGCCGGTGTTGGTGTCGGGGAGAAGGTATGCGGGTTTATCATGCTGGTGCCAAGTGCCTTCTCACAGAGCTTAGCGGCCTTTACGGCACAGAACTATGGAGCCGGCAGGCTTGATCGGGCCTATAAAGCACTGCTGTACAGCTTTCTGCTGTCTTTTTCCATCGGCATCGGTATGAGTATGATGTCATGGTTCAAAGGGTATCTTCTGTGCGGTATCTTTGCCAGGGATGAAGCGGTCATTGTGGCGGGCTGGCAGTATATCAGAGCCTATGCGATTGACTGCTGGATTACGCCGTTCTTCTTCAATCTGGCTGGTTTCTTCAATGGCTGCGGGCGCACAAAGATTGTCATGGTGGAGAATGTGGCAGGCGGTGTGTTTGTAAGACTTCCCCTGGCTTTTATCTTTTCAACCATGAAGCCGGTATCGCTGTTTCGCATCGGCTGTTCCACGCCGTGTGCTTCTTCACTGCAGACCCTGATCTGCCTTGTTTATTTCTTTCATATCAGAAAGCGGCTGCAGTATGATGAAGAAAAGAGGTAATGGATATGACAAGAGTGAAGACGGTAAGAGAATATGTGAATCGCAAGCTGATGGAAGGGGACACAGAAACCGCATTAAAGGCTGTGGATCATCTCAACGGGGTAGCGATGGCGGCTGCGTATCTGGCAAAAAGACGCGGGGAAGATGCGGAACTGGCAGCGATTGCCGGTCTTCTGCATGACATGTATGCCTATACAGCCGGCACATATGAAGATCATGCCCATAAAGGGGCAGAACTGGCCAGAACCATGCTGGATGAGATCGGGGTAACGGATGAAAAAGAGACAGAGCAGATCTGTTCAGCGATCTATCACCATGATGA
>JALCHG010000081.1:0-8853 GCA_022644565.1 Solobacterium sp.
CAAGAACATTAATACGTTTTTCCAGAGCGTTGACAACTGCCGTCATGTCAACGTCATCGCCCTCTTTGAGCGGTTCCACCTGATACAGAATCTCAAAGCCGCCTCTCAGATCAAGGCCGAGGTTGATATGATCCTTAATCAGGTTAAATGTACTTGAGACAAGTACGGCAATAATCGCAACCACAAGCCAGAAGGCTGCCGCTGCTTTGCCTGTCCCCTTTCTTTCCTTTCCCTTTTTCTGCATACTTTCTACTTCGTCCCTCCTAATATATCCGTAAAGTCGGCCAGATTGCCGCTGGCGCCATCAGTTACTGCCTGCCGGGCAAGAAAACGAACAATATCATCACTGGTAACTTTCAGAATATCTCCTGCCGCTTCATTCAGCGTGCGCGGCTTTCTGCGCTTCCAGAGATAATCAGCGAGATAATCTTCGAGATCCGCATAACTGATGCCGGCAGGTCCTTCCCGCCTGATTTCCTGCAGGTGAACCGCCATAATCATCTGTACCGGGGTCTGATGAATATCATAACATTCGTTTTTCATCTTTCCTCCGACGATTTCAACATTATACCGCAAAAAACCAAGGACACACATACAAGCCTGCCAATCTGTCGACAGTTTTACACTTTATACGAAAAAAAGACAGACTGAGAAATGCCAGATGGCATCCTCTGTCTGTCTTTTCATGGTTAATGCAGGGCTAGCAGCAGTCCTAATGCCGCAAATACCGCTTCCACCAGCCAGAACATGTGCACAACCGAATTTTCCGGCATGCCGGCCAGACGGAAGGCAAAGTGAATCGGCGTATACGGGAAGACTTTCTTGTGTCTGAGCTTGACGGAAGTGATCTGAATGATAACCGTCAGGGTATCCACCACAAAGATGCCGCCGATCAGTATCAGTGAGATCTCAGTTTTGGTTACCATGGCCATGGCCGCCAGAATGCCGCCCAAGGCAAGTGAGCCGGTATCGCCCATGAATACCTTTGCCGGCTTCTTATTGTAATGCAGATAGCCAAACAATGCTCCGATCACCCCTGCTGCCAGCACCGATACGCCCATGCGCTTCTGCACAATGGCAATAATCAGATAAGCGGCGATCGCAATAATCGAACACCCTGCCGCAAGACCATCCATGCCGTCCGTCAGGTTGACCGCATTGGAAGAGCCGACAAACATGAACAGTACAAGAATGAAATAGCCATAGCCAAGATGCCAGACATGATGGCCGATCGGCAGGATGACTTCCAGTCTTGCATGAGACCGGTACAGCAGGAAGAACACCACCGCCAGGATCACCTGCATGATAAACTTCTGCATCGGTTTCAGACCGGTATTGTCATGGCGTACGGCAATGAGCCAGTCATCAATGAAGCCGATGATGCCATATCCCATAAACGCAAGGATCACAATCCATGTTTCAATGTCCTTCACAGCCTTTGGTGAGGAGATCAGGGTCACAATGACCGGAATGAGAATGAACAGGATGCCTCCCATGATCGGCGTACCGGCTTTTTTCTGATCATCTGACAGGGAATATTCAGAAATGGACTGGCCGACGCTCTTTGCCTTCATCCATCTGATAAAGTACGGCATCAGAATCAGTACGGCAATCAGACTGACCAAGAAGCACAGAATCAACTTAAGCATAATTTCTCCCTTTAATCTGTCTTATTTTAAACCCGTATTCTAACCGAACACAACCTGTATCTGTGTGCCCTTGTTGACAGCAGTGCCGGCCGGAACGCTCTGCGAGACGACCGTCCCTTCCCCATCCAATGTAAAGCCGAAGCCGGTAACGCTCCATAATGCCGTTACATCCTTACGGGTCCAGCCGGTCAGATCCGGCATGGTAAAGCTCTGCGTATCTGTCAAAAGGAACACGCGCTGTCCGGTCTCAACCGTATCACCGGCCTTGGGATACTGGTCAATGACGGTTGAACCGCCGCCCAGCACATTGATTTCAGTACCATAGGAAGCGATCTGATTCTGGGCATAGCCGGTACTGTGATTGACCAGATCCGGCATTGTGTAGGTTTTGATTTCCTGTACCTGCTGGCTCGTATCAGTCTGAGCCGTATCAGCAGTATCTGCCGCCGCAGTGTCCCCGCCATCATGCAGGTTGAGCTCCTGGGCAACTTTGCGAAGCAGATCAATTTCATGCTGGGTGGAAGAACCATCCCCCAGTTCATGTTCAAAGGCATAGTACACAAATACCTTGGGATCATCCGCCGGCATGCCTACGGCAATGGAGGAAATGACCCGGTCATTGTTATAGGAACCGTTGATGGCTTCTTCTGCTGTACCTGTTTTGCCGCAGATCTGACATTCCGGAATCTTGAGGTTGGTCAGACCGCCGCCGTCCTCATTGGCTACTTTCCAGAGAACATTCTGAATCTTACTGGCACTTTCAGCCGTAATCGGATTGGATACGATCTGGGTCCTGCCCTGGTAGTACACCTTGGAAGAATCGTAAGAATCACGGATGGAATCAATGAAGTACGGTTTCTTGCATGTGCCGTCCGACAGAATACCGGAGTAGGCCTGCATCATCTGCAGCATCGTTACGGTAGAGCCCTGGCCGAATGCCAGGTTGATGCGGTCGCCGACCGTGGAGAAAGACAGATCGCCCGAAGCTTCGGAAAGACCGTCCGTATTGACATCCTGGAAAAAGCCGAACTTTTCCAGATAGTCCTTCAGGATTTCAGGAGTAATGTATTCGGTTTCCAGCGTGACGGCGATGGTGTTGAGAGAGCGCATGAGGCCCTCATCAAAGGTCGGGTTGTTATAGGAGAACTTGCCATAGTTGTAGATACAGCCGTCCGCATTGGCTTCGGAAGTACGAACCGGATCATTGTTCTGATCTGCCGCATAACAGTACTGATAGCCTTCACCGGTCTGGTTGGAATCATATTTGCCTTCATTGATCGTAGCCGCCCATGTAAAGGTCTTCATCGTAGAACCAGGCTCATACGCTGCCTGACGGCCGTAATCAACATAATCCGTAATATTCATTTCATTGGGATCAAAGCCGGGATACTGGCCCCACGCCAGCACTCTGCCGGTATCCACTTCCATGACGCCGCCCCATACTTTGGTCGTATTCTTATAGTCTCTGACCGTTTCCTTGAATGAAGCTTCCAGCTGTTCCTGAATTGCACTGTCCAGCGTCAGTGTCACATTGGCACCGTTTTCCGCCGACACCACACTCTCCTGCATGCCCGGCAGCACATAGCCTTCACTGTCCGCCTGATATGTACGTGATCCGTCCTTGCCGGCCAGATAATCATCCAGTACCTGTTCCAGACCCATCTGTCCCTTATAGCGTCCATTGTCATCCCGCGTGACATAGCCGATGAGATTGGAAGCGAACTCTCCCTTGGGATAGATTCTTGTAATACTGTCGGTAAATCCGATTCCTTCCAGGCCCGTATCCTCAATCTTCTGCTTGGTCTCCTGGGAGAGATTGCGTCCGGCATCCCCAAGCTCAGTCTGATAGATGTCCTGGTTCAGATAGCCGAGGATACTGTCCTTGTCCAGATTCAGAATGCCGCTCAGCACTTCCGCCGTCTTTTCCTTGTCCTTGACATAGGACACATCATTCTTCTTCGCCTTGGCGGCATCCAGCACACAGTAGATATCATATGTATGCGTATCTTCGGCAATTACCTTGCCATCCCGGTCATAGATATTGCCCCGGTAGGCGCTGATGGTTTCCGTCACCGTATTGGCGCTGTCCGCATAGGCACTCAGGTCCGTCCCTGAGGCAAGATGCACTTTGCGGATGGATACGAAAAAAACATCGGTAATCAGTAAGGCCATCACAATAAAAGATGCCAGCATCAGATGTCCGACTGTATCCGGTGTTCTTCTGTGTTTTCTTTTTCTGTTTCTTTTCTGATCTGCCATTTTCATTCTCCGCTGTCATCTGCCGCGGAAATGGTAATGACACTGTCGGAATCCGTACTCATGCCGGCATCAGACGCAATCGTATTGACTCTGTCACGATTGGCAAGGGTCTGAATGTCTACCTGCATGGCATCATTTTCAGTTTCCAGAGCAGTGATCTGTGTATTGATCTTCTGAATCTTCGTACTCAGACTGTTGTTGTAGGAACGGCAGAACAGAGCACTGACAAAGAACATTCCCGCTGCGACAAGAAAGATGTTAAGCGAAAATCTCAGTAAATCCAATCTGCTTTTCTTTTTTTTCACGTTTTTTGTCCTGACGCTGCTGTTCATGTCCCTAATCCCTCTTGATTCTTTCTATTCCTCTCAGCTTGGCACTGTGTGCCCGATGATTTTCATTCAGCTCCTCTTCATCTGATACAATCGGTTTCTTCGTCAGAAGAAGGAAGGAGGCCTGCTCCATCTGACTCGCTTTGATAGGCAACCGCGGCGCGACAGATGGAGCAGCAGACAAATCTTTAAAAGTATTCTTCACCATGCGGTCTTCCAGCGAATGGAACGTAATGACAGCACATCTGCCATGTACGCTCAGAAGACTGCAGGCTTCACGAAGTCCGGCCTCCAGTGCCCCCAGTTCATCATTGACGGCAATACGGAGTGCCTGGAATGTTTTCTTGGCCGGATGGCCTTTGCGGTAGAGTTCGCGGGGCGGCAGAGAAGCGCGGATGACATCGACAAGTTCAAAGGTAGTTGTGATCGGTGTTATGGTTCTGCTTTTTACAATGTTCCGTGCAATGGAGGCAGCGTAGCGCTCCTCTCCATACTCTCTGAGAATCTTTGTGAGCTCTGCTTCACTGTACGTATTGACAATCTGATACGCATCCAGTGTCTGGTTCCGGTCCATACGCATGTCCAGTCTTGCGTCAAACCGGTAGCTGAATCCCCTTTCTGGGTCATCAAACTGCGGTGAACTCACCCCGAGATCCATCATGACCCCATCCACTTCATGAATGCCTAGCGCGGCCAGGTCTTCCTTCATATGCCGGAAGTCATCATGGATGAATGTCACTTTGTCCAGGTGTTCCCTGAGATTCTCTTTTGATTCCGCAATCGCCTGCTCATCTTTATCAAAAGCATAAAGATGTCCGGCAGTAAGTTCTGAGATCAGCAAACCGGCATGTCCTCCTCTGCCTAATGTGCCATCCACATAGATGCCGTCAGGCTTTACCTTGAGAAGATCTACCGTTTCATGGAGAAGTACCGCAGTGTGTTCCATTACAGTTTCTCCAGCAGTTCCGTCATGGCTTCGGCATTGGCTTCAAACGAGTCATCCGCCTCACTGTCGAAGCTGTCCCATCTCTGTTCAGACCAGATCTCAAAATAGTCTGAACAGCCGACAATGACACACGGCTTATCAATACCGGCAATGTCCACCAGAAACTGGGGAAGCTGCAGACGTCCCTGCCCGTCCAGCTCTGATTCCACCGCCTTGGAGGTGATCGAGCGGATGTACAGACGTACTTCCCGTTTGGTATGCGGCAGTTTTGCCAGTTCTGCCATCTTGGCCTGCCAGGCATCGCTGTTGTACACAGCCAGACACCCATCCAGACCTCTGGTGACATAGAAAGCAGGACTGAGTGCCTCTCTGAACCGGGCAGGAATAATCAGCCTGTTCTTGGCATCCAGATTATGCCTGTATTCACCAAGAAATGCTGTTTTGACTTCCTTTCCTTCCACTTTGTGCCACTCCGTTCCACTTTGTACCACCAGTATACCACCAGCATCTGTGATTCACATATAAAAAATGGGTGAAAACAGAATTTGTTTTCACCCATGACACATCTCTTCAGAAAATAAAAAAATCCGGTCTCCCGGATATGGTGGAATTACTCCGCAGCAGGTGTTTCAGCCTTGCCGACATTGCCGCACTTAGGGCAGGCATGATGAGGGAGCTTCATTGCACCGCAGACCGGGCACTTAACCAGTGTAGGTCTGTTCAGTACATAATGTGTTCTTCTCTTATTCTTTCTTGTCTTTGAATTTCTTCTCTGCTGTACTGCCATTTCTCAGCACCTCCTGTTCACTCTTTGAATTCTTTCAGCTTAGCCAGACGCGGATCGCCTTCGGACTTTTTTTCCTGCTCGTACGCATCTTCTGTCAGTACGCGCCATCCATCACCGGAAGGATACGCATCCTCATCGGCTTCAGTCACCGAGATCGGTACTTCCAGCAGAATATTGTCGATCACTGCAGGAAGAAGATCTATGACTTCATCCGTAACGATCCGGATACTGTCGTCATCTTCAACCGGCGCAAAAGCGTATGTCTCATGACTTTCCGTATCCAGGGGAACTTCAATCGGTTCATTGGTAATGGCATCCGGACAGATCATGGTTCCCTCAATATGCAGGTCGCACATGAACAGTTCGTTTTCACTGTCAAAGAATCCATTGCCGTAAACATGAATGTCTTTCACACCCCGGATCAGATCACTGGAAGAAAAGGCATCATCGGCTATTTCAATCATTTCATCGAAGTCAACCGGACCTTCATGCAGTTCCAGCTCATCTCTTGTCCACTTCACGGCTGTTCTCCTTGTTCGTTAGCGCTAGTACATTATAACAAACGCCTTGACAAAGTCAACGGAAATTCCCGGAACTGTCAAGGCTTTTTACTTTATTCCTGTGTTTCCTTCAGGCCGTTGTGAATGATGTCAATAATATCCGCCGCGACACTGTCACGATCATCCTCATTCAGAATCTCATGGCGCATATGCGGATATACCTTGGCATGGATATTGGTATAGCCTGCTTTCTTCAATACATCCATGCTGGCATTGAATCCTTCTTCTCCACCCCGGCACGGGTCATCTTCCCCGGCCAGGAAATAGATCGGCAGATCCGGTACGGAACAGAGATAAAGATCGCTGTCGTTCATCTGAATCATGCCGTCAACAAGATCCATATATCCCTGGATGGTGAACGGTACGCCGCAGTTGGGGTCATGATAATATCTCTGCACATTATCCTTATTATATGAGATCCAGTCATTCGGCGTTTCCGGGTTCTTGATCCCCTTGTTGAAAGTACCGGTCATCATATTGTCGAGAAGCTTGGAATGACCCTTGCCGCCTTTGACTGCTTTGATGGATGAGGCAATCGGTTTGGCAAGCGGTGCCGCATTATTATAAGCCGGCGGGCCGGAAAGAATCATGCCGTCAATGAGCGTATCATTCTCCTGCAGAAAGCATCTGCCGATCATCGTCCCCATGGAATGGCCGAAATACCACAGCGGCAGATCCGGATAATGCCGGTGCATGTAAAGGGCTGCCTGTACGGCACTGTCCACCAGCGTCTTCCAGCCGTTCTTCTCACCGAACCAGCCGGAGGGCTCTCCTTCTTCCACCGAGTCACCGTGTCCAGGCAGATCATATGTCATGACGACAATATGATTTTCAGCCAGCCGGCGGGCAAACCACTCATACCGGCGGCGGTGTTCTTCCATGCCATGTACGATGAAAACCGCTGCTTCAGCCTCACCTTCCGGACGGAACAGATTCATTGCCAGACTTTTTTTCATATACACATACCTCTTTTAGTATTGTAACATTAGTCCGGAAAGCAGGAGTAAATTTTTATGCGTGTTTGCGGTATCGTCGCAGAATATAATCCATTTCATACTGGACACATCCACCAGATCTGTGAAACAAAGAAACAGTGTGACGCAGATGTCTATATTGCTGTCATGAGCGGTAATTTCGTGCAGCGGGGCGAACCGGCTGTCATTGACAAATGGCACCGGGCCATAACAGCCTGCCGCCATGGCATTGATGCGGTGATTGAGCTGCCCTATGTCTATGCCGTACAGGGTGCCTCCGGGTTTGCCCATGGTGCTGTAGCTTTTCTGAAAAATGCCGGCATCCAGTACCTGTCTTTCGGTTCTGAGTGCGGCAATCTTGAAAATCTGAAGGAAATCGCCGATACGCCGATCAACCCGGATCACATCAAAGAGCGTCTTTCAGCCGGCATGTCCTATCCGAAAGCCTATTCCCTTTTAACCGGCTCCATGATGCCCAATGACATTCTTGCCACCGCTTACTTACGGGAAATCAAAGACACTTCCATTACACCGATCCTCATCCAGCGCACGGGTGATTATCTTGATGATACCCTGCAGCAGATGCCAAGCGCCCTTGCCATCCGCAAAGCGCTTAAAGAAAACAGAGGCTTCAAAGATGCCACGCCGCTTGCTGAAGAGCTTTCCAGCTATGACATTCCCTGGATGGAAAAGTATTATCCATATCTGCGCACACTGCTTCTGACAAGTTCAAAAGAACATCTGGAAACGATGTTTCTGATCAATGAAGGCATTGAGAATCATCTCGTTAAGCATGCGGCAGAGTGCAGTGACTGGAACAGCTTCCTGTCTGCCTGCACAACCGGCCGCTATACAGCTTCAAGAATCAGAAGAAGCGTACTGCATATCATGAACCAGGTGACAAAAGAAGAAGTCAGAGGACTCAGTGAACCGGATTTCTTTCGGGTGCTTGCCTTCAATGATACCGGCCGCAAGTGGCTGCATGCATGCCGTAAAAATGAAAACATGCATATCTGTTCCAAGTTCTCAACCGTACCGTATTTATGGCGCAGAATGGAGTACCGTACCACGCTGCTCTATGCCAGTGTGATGAAGGAAGCACAGCGTCAGGAAGTGCTGCAGAAGGAAATAGAAGGCGCTGTATACGTCCGCTGAGGCAAATTAAAACCCATGGCATTTGCCATGGGTTTTATTCTGTCTGACTGGACTCAGTTTTCTTCACTGGGGATGACAGCATTTGTATAGATCTTGTTGACATCCTCAACATCATTCAGCATGTCCATCAGCTTATGATAGGACTCGATATCTTCCTCACTTGTCAGTTCAACATATTCATTCGGCAGCATTGT
>JALCHG010000082.1:0-7456 GCA_022644565.1 Solobacterium sp.
GTGTCTCAGCAAAAAAGCCGCACCGATGATATATAAATCATCAGTGCGGTTCATCAGCCGATTCATCCGACGGCATCAAGCTCCAACTACAGGGTTTAACTTAATGCCATTGTCTGAAATTGCAGATCTGTTTTATTCCCCGGATGAAGAAGCACATCGGATGTATATCGGTGAAGTGATGAATATCCTGGAAGGAAAGAAATGAGACATATGAAACTGATCCCGGCTTTACTGCTGGGTGCTGTGCTGACAGCAGGCTGTGCGCCATCCTCAGAAAATACGGCAAGGGAAAGCCGGGAAAGCACTGGTTCTGCGGACAGTGCAGAAAGCGAAAACGATATGTCTGCTTTGCCGGAAACAGCAGTGCCGACAGAGAAATCTGCTCATTCACTTGTGGTATGGTTCTCCCTGGCAGGCGAACAGTATGCCGTTGGCAATATCACAGAAGGCAATACTGCAATCCTCGCGGATCTGATTGCGGAAAAGACAGGAAGCGATACATTTCAAATTGTGCCGACTGATCCCTATCCGACCAGTCTGCAGGAGCTGTTCCGAACTGCTGAGCAGGAGAAGGATGAAAATGCGCGGCCGGATTATCAGGGAGATGTCAGTAACTGGGACTATTATGATACGGTATATATCGGCTATCCGACCTGGTATGATGACATGCCGATGATTGTCTATCATTTTCTGGAAGATCATGATTTTTCAGGAAAGACAGTGTGCCCATTCAATACATCCGGTGGAGAAGGACTTTTCAGCACGGTGGATACGATCCGCGAGATCTGTAAGGGGGCTGAGGTGACGGAAGGAATGACAGTGTCCGGAACCACAGTGCAGAATGATCGGGACGCTGCGGATGAAGCTGTGGATGCGTGGCTGAAGGGAATACGGTAATGAGATATATGGACTGTCTGGATGACCAGACAGTTTTTTACCTTAAGATATACCACTGAAGAATTGATGATTTAACGTGGTGAGGAAAGAAATCAGCTCCTAAAATCACATTGTAAAGAAGGAGAAGAAAGGAGCAGAACGATGATACGCGATGTAAAGATCACTGCTCTTGAGACAACATTCAATAAGGAACTGGCCGAGAAATACGGTATAGAAGGCCTGGGAACATGCCCATGCAACAAACCGGGACAGGTATATATCTCACACGGCGGTCTGAAACCGTAAGGATTGTGTGATGATGCCTGGATTCCCTTTGAACGTTTTGTCTTTGCTATGGCACATGGTACGGATGAGTTCTTTCCGGACTGGATCAGAGTACCGAAGACAACGATCAACTGCTGCAATGACGGTATCCGTCCGGTTATTTTCAAGCTGGAAGCAATGGAGAATACGGAACAGAAGTGAGAGGAGACATATATGGAGACAAAGAAGATTGATTTCAATGAGATTGTAAAAAAGATTGACCCGATTGTCGGGATGCGTGAAAACTGGTACCTTGTCAGTGCGGAAAAGGACGGCAGAGTTAATGCGTTAACAGCTGGATGGGGTGCACTTGGCAATGTATGGGAGAAAAAGACGGTAACGGTTTATATCCGTCCGCAGAGATATACAAAGGAGTTCATGGATGCCTCCGGCAGGTTTACCCTGATATTCTTTGATGGTCATCAGAAAGAACTTCTGTATATGGGTTCCCATTCGGGCAAAGATGTACCTGATAAGATCGAAAAAGCGGGGCTGCATCTGATTCATGTTAATGAAGAACCGACCTATGAAGAAGGAAAGTACATGCTGGTATGCAGAACGCTTTATCGCCAGGCTCAGAAGCCGGAGAACTTCATCGATCCGTCTTTTGCACAAGAGACTTTCCCGGATCATGATTATTCTGTGATGTATGTGGCTGAGATTGAAGCTGCTTATGAGCTTGTTAAGTAACAGAAAATAGCTGGATAAGATGTAAAAGCCGTACAGAATGAATGGATATATTCATGGCTGTACGGCTTTTTACAGTATATCGGGAAAAACTGTCAGTAAGATCACTGCGTGTTCTGATGGGCCAGACGGTAGGCTTTCGGGGGCATGCTGTATTCCCGGGCAAACATGCGGTTGAAGTAGCTCTGCTGATTGAAGCCGCAGGCATAGGCAATGGAAGCAATCGTATAGCTGGTGGTGCGCAGCTGACCGGCTGCCATTTCCAGCCGATAGGCGTTGAGAAAATCTATCGGGGATGTTTCCGCATATTTATTGAATAATATGGAGCATTTGGAGCGGCTGATCCCGGCAGAAGCAGCAATGTCGTCCAGACTGATGTGATCGCTGTAGTGTTTATAAATATAAGCGGTCATTTTTTTGTGGAGACGGAGGTCTTCATCATGCTCAATTGCAATGGGCTCTTCACTGTAGACAAGATAGATCTGTCTGAGAATCATGGCAACGCAGGCGAGCGCCTGAAGTTCACAGCCGGCAGGCTGTTCTTCAGCCAGTCTCATCATTTCATCAATCAGGTCGGAAATCATACGGGCATGGGAGTTGCGGCCATTCATGCGGATATGGGTGAAGTCGCTGTCACTGATCACAGGCAGAATCAGTTTGTTGTACATATCTGTAATGTTCTGCAGCATGACGGGACTGATGGTCAGGGTATTGGCATCGCATGGATTTTCTTCACTGCTGTAGATGCGGTGGATCTGATCTTCATTGATAATGCAGATATCTCCCTTCTTTAATAAGAAATCGGATCCGTTGACGCAGCAGTGCATCTGACCGCTTCTGACCTGGATCAGTTCAAGCATGTCGTGCCAGTGGGCAAGTTCCTGATGAGGCTCTGCACTGGAGATTTCTCTTTGTTCTAAAACAACCGGCAGACTGCCGAAAGTATAGTTGGTATCATTAACTGTTTTCATACCTTAAATCTACCATAAATAAGTATAGAGAAAAAAGATAATGCAATTAATATGAGATATAAAGTAAAAATATTTCTCACATGAATATAAATAAGCTATTATAAGCAATAAACATAGCATTAAAAGAAAATAGTGCAAATAATAAAGAATAAAATGATATTTTAAGATCTGTATAAAGAATATTATCTAATTGTAAAAAGAAAGGGACAAAGATCCCGAAAGGAGAAAACAAGAATATGACAAAGAATAACGTTAATACATCGATGAATGAATTGCTTGGAAGCCTGGTAGTGTTCTACCACAAGCTGCAGTCCTTCCACTGGTATGTCACAGGACATGCATTCTTCACCATCCACGCACAGTTAGAGTCTTACTACGATGAAGTCAATGAACAGATTGATGAAGTGGCAGAGACACTGCTGAAGATCGGCGGCAGGCCTGTATCAAGGATGAATGAATTCAAGGAAGTGTCAAAGATTCAGGAAGACAGTGGAACATACATAGGTGTAGATGAGCTGATGGGTAAGGTAAAAGATGACTTCAGTTTACTGCTTGGTCTTGTGGAAGACATCAAGAAGAGTGCGGATGAGAGTGGTGAATATCTTGTCTCAGCGAAGATGGATGATCTGATTGATGCTTACAGCAAGGCTGTATGGATGATCTCTCAGTCAATGATGCAATAGAGATGGTATGAAGAAGTAAGCTTGTATCCGCAGGGAGTAAAGAAGTATTCCTGCGGGTACTTTTTCATGTTTATCAGACAATATGGTGCCAGCTGTCTGAAAATGAGAAAGCAGGGTATACTTCTGTATAACAGAAAAGCATATAAAACGGACAGTACACATCATGTGAACTGCCCGTCTTATATGCTTACTTCTCTTTGTCAGGAATATCATTTTCAAGCTTATGGATTACTCTTGCCGGTATACCGCCAACGAGAGTATTGTCCGGTACATCTTTTGTAACGACAGCCCCGGCTGCGATGATAACATTATTTCCGATCGTGACGCCCGGAACAATCGTGACATTGGCGCCGATCCACACATCATTGCCGATGTTGACTGGCTTGGCAATGGCCAGATGTTTTCTTCTGCCCATCGGGGTCATCGGATGGTTCACGGCAGAAATCAGCGTGTTCGGTCCGATCATGACATAATCACCGATGTTGACAGGAGCACAGTCAAGAATCGTTACATTGTAGTTGGCAATGAATTTTTTACCGACATGGATGTTCTTTCCATTGTCGCATGCAAAGCCGGGAAGAAGGGTAGAATCTTCTCCGACACTGCCGAAGAAACTTTTCATAATGTTGAAGATACCTTCGGCATCGGCAGGATCGCAGGCATTCAGTCTTTTACAGCCTTCGATGGCATTCAGCTTTCTGGCATTGACCTCAGGATCATCAAAATCATAATATTCACCGCGATCCATTTTTTCTGTTTCCTTCATGATTTTACCTGTTCCTTTCTTCTATAGAAATTAACGATAGGACTTTTCAAAGATGTAGAGATAATCTGCATCGGACAGCGGCAGCGGATCTGCAGTGATATCACCGCCAAGCACTTCATGAACACGCCTGGGATATTTCTTCAGCTCTTCCTTTGTAATGCCGGCATCGCTCATGCGCAGATCTTTACAGCCGACGGCCGCAATCAGATCATCCAGGGCTTTAATGAAATCCCTGCCGGATGTCGGGTTCTCTACACCCATAGCTCTGGCCATTTTGATCATCGGTTCTTCGGCCGCTTTTCTCTGGGCAAAGAAGTCAAAGTATTCATGTGAGATCATGATCAGACCGGCACCATGAACAAGATTGTCGTGATAGCCGCCCATAACGTGTTCCATGGTATGCTCGGATGTACACAGCATGTAATATCCTGCTAATGTATTGGCTAAGGCAACGTAGGAACGTGCTTCTCTGTTGGAACTGTCTCTGTAGGCCGCAGGCAGATACTTTGCGATCAGTTCAATAGCTTTCAGGGCAAACATTTCTCCCATCGGATGTTCATTTTTATTGATGATGGATTCAGCCGCATGATAGAAGGCGTCCATGCCCTGGTAGGCAGTGAACTTGGGCGGAACACTCATCATCAGATCAGAGTCAACCACGGACAGGGTAGGAAACATGGAAGGAAAGAAGATGCCTGTCTTTTCCTGTGTCTTTTCATTGGTGATGACAGAAGCCATATCAACTTCAGAACCGGTACCGGCAGAAGTAGTAATGGCAACAATCGGTGCGGCATCATGGGCTGGTGTCTTTTTGCCGCCGGCAGCGGACAGACTGTAATCCCAGATATCACCGTCATTTGTCATCATCAGGGCAATGCACTTGGCACAATCCATGACTGACCCGCCGCCTAAGGCAATGACGAAGTCACAGCTGTTTTCTCTGCCCATGGCAGCACCGTCCATGACATTATCACTGGTAGGATTGGGACGGATCTGATCAAAAAGCACATATGTGACACCGGCAATATCCAGTTCATGTTTCAGCTCGTCCAGATACCCGTACTTCTTGACGGAGGTACCGTTGGATGTTGTGATCAGAGCTTTCTTGCCGGGAAGGTTTTCATGATGCAGTTCCTTCAGCTGACCGGCACCGAAGAGGACTCTTGCGGGCATATCGAATACAAATTTATACATCTTTCTTATTTCCTCACTTTCAGCGATCAGATGCGGCATGCGCTTCTGATTACGTGTATGAGAATATTGCTTTTTCTGGTTCCGCACAGCATTATATATTGATATATATAGTGTTAAATCATAAGAATTTGGAGGGGTGCTTATGGAAGAAGAAAAGATATGGCACGCGGTAGAGAAGCTTGGAAGTGAATTTGAATCACTCAACTGGAACTTCCGTCCGGATCCTTCTTCAGGCAGGAAAGAGCTGATTTCCCAATGGCTTGGACCGGCGGATGAAGATGTCATGCTGTGTGTGTTTAAAGGAAAGCATATTCATGAACAGTTTCACCGTCAGGACTTCTTTTTTCTGAACTTTGCCATGCAGGGTGACTACCGGGCACTCAGTTCAAGGTATGAAGAAGAAACGGTGATTCATGAAGGAGACTGCTATATCGGTCAGCCTTTCAGCGGCTATGCATTGAGAAGCGACAGTCAGGCAGATATTGTTATCCCCGGCATCCTGATTCAGAAACAGGTGTTCTTCAATGAATATCTGGCCCCCCTGTCGACGGATCCGGTTCTGCTGAAATTCTTTCTTGATCCGCAGATCAATCAGTATTCCGATGAATACATTCATCTGAAACTTTCCTTTACTTCGCCGATCTGGGATCTATTGCATCTTATGCTGGTGGAATATGCGGATAAGAAAGAAGATACGCAGAAAGTACTGAAACCGATGATTTTCTCCCTGATGATGTTTCTGACCCGAGAATACAGCCGGCAGAATACAGATGAAAAGAATCTTGATGCTGTGGATGAAATGATCCGCTACATTGACGGTCATCTGGATGGAGCGACACTTTCCGCTCTTTCTTCTCATTTCGGCTATCATCCTAACTATATCTCTTCCATGCTGCATAAAAAGACCGGCAGAACATTTTCTGAGATACTGCTGAATCTGCGCATGCAACGGGCCGCACTGCTGATGAAAAATACCGATCTGTCCCTGGAAAAGATCTCAAACATGATCGGCTATCACAATACTTCAAACTTCTATAAGGCTTTCCGGAGTTATTATGGTGTATCACCGCGCACCTGGCAGCAGGAAGCAGACAGGAAATGACAGGAAACGGATCATGTTCTTATCCTTGCCAGACTGCATGAGAAAAGGTGCTTTCTGCTTTCATGTATTTCTGATAGGCGGTATGTGAGATCAGCGTATGGAACAGCCCGCCGGCATCGACTGCAGCACATCTTTGCCCAGCCCGGCACTGACAAGAATGACCTTCATCGGTCTGTTATAGATCAGATGTTCCTTATTGCAGTTATTTTCCTCTGTCAGAGAGCAGGCGGAACGCTTGCCGGTTCCAGGATGGACTGGTTCAGTCAGTCTACGGCAATCGCTTCCTGGTTCCGTATGCGGTTTTATGAAACACATAATTTCTTTCCCCAGTTTGCTGCATCTCTTGGTGGCGGACAGAACATATGGTATTTCGCCTATTATGGACTGTATAATCCGGTTTATATGCTGTCATGGCTGTTTCAGAAATGTTCCATGGAAACCTGGTTTCTGCTGATCGGTATTATGACACATGCGGCAGATGGATTCTGTATGGCACTGGCTGATAGTGTGCCCGGTGTTTCCGGCGGTACTGTGGCATTCATTCTCGGTTTCTGTTATGTAAGTGGCCGTCAAGAGTAAAGTTTAAAAATTTACCTGATGGCCTTTTATAAGCTTCTCCTGAAGCTGTTTTTATGAAGTCATAGATGACAACAGATTCTCGGCATTGGCCACTCTGTTATTCGGGGATTGGTTACCTACAGGCTAATGGTCCGCCGGGAGCGCTGTCTAACTAATAACCCTAAGATGATCGAATAAGTAGAACTACACTAACTTTGCGGGAACTACATAAGCGGTTTTATTGCTGTTTTCAACTATATATTGCCATTACACCACGTCAGAACTATAATAAATG
>JALCHG010000083.1:0-7222 GCA_022644565.1 Solobacterium sp.
ACAAGGACGCAGAGGAAAACCTGAAGAAACTGCTGGACAACCTGCGCGCAAAGACATACCGGCCGCAGCCAGTGCGCAGAGTATATATTCCAAAGAAAAACGGGAAAATGCGCCCGCTCGGTGTCCCGACCATCAATGACAGAATTGTACAGCAGGCGCTTACAGACCGGCTGAGCCCATTCTTTGAGGAAAACGTGTTTCACGATAACTCGTGCGGGTTCCGCCCGGGAAGAGGCGTTGATCTGGCAATCAAGAAAGTTCTAACCAGACTAGAATATGGTTATCTGTATATCTATGACTTCGATATTAAAGGGTGCTTCGATAACATTCCACACAAGAAAATGATGAAGGTGCTGAATAAGTACATTTCAGATGGCACTGTGCTGGATATCATATGGAAGAGCCTGAAGGCAGGATATGTAGAGAAAGGAGTGAACTATACATTGGACAGCGGCACCTGTCAGGGAGCCGTATTCAGTCCGCTCATGTGCAACATCTATCTGAATGAGCTGGACTGGGAGGTCAGTAAAGCTGGACTGGAGATAGTCCGCTACGCCGATGACAGCATCGTCATGTGCAAAACACCTGAAGATTTGGAAAAGGCCGTAGCTATCGTTGGAAAGGTTCTGAATGAATTGGGACTGGAGCTTTCAGAAGAGAAGACACATATAGTGGATTTTCATAAGGATGACTTCGAATATTTGGGATTTGTCTTTTGCCATCTTCGGAAAGATAAGAAAGATAAAACAGGCCGCAAAGAAATATATCTCTACGGTCCGAGTGAAAAGTCTGTCAAGAAGTTCAAGTCAGACCTGAAAGCACGCACCGGAAAGAATCTGACCAAGTCATTTGAACAATGGGCGGCGGATCTCAACCCGGTATTGCGCGGTAAATACAACTACTTCCAGATTTCAAGTAAGGCCGGAAAAGAAGTTATGGAAGCTCTCCATGAGCGAGGCAGAGAATTTCATGGCAGAACAATAAAGCCTTACAAAACACTAGATGGCTATGTCCGCCAGAGACTTCGTGTGAATTTTGCCAACCGAGGGAAAAGACACGCTAAAGTCAGCGACGGTTCGCTTTATAGAGTGAAGTACGGCAATGAATTCTTCATTAAGGTGATGAATCTAGTTAGCGGTGACTTCATGAACTGGATGATATTTTTCCTGAAAGCTACAGCTGACCAATATCTCAACAGAGTCCACAGGACCAATAAACGCTGGGATGCGAAAACAAGGCAATTTTTCAAATATGCCTACGCTAAATAATTTATAAGTTCCGGTTTGCGAATCGAGTCGGAAAGCCCGTCGCGTTAGTAGCGCACACCGGGTTTGATGAGGGGCGGTTGATTTTATGGTCAATCGCCTACTCTATTTCGTGGAGATAACAGCAGGTCTGCATATATATAAGGCGGAGGCGGAAGATATGAAACAGATCCTGTTATTTCTCTGCATGGTCATCCTGGCAATCGGTATTGATTTTCATGGCGTGGATTTTCGAAAACTGCAGAAGAGTACAATCAGTGTGACCGTGAAAGGGCAGGTACAGAATCCGGGCAGGATTGAACTGCCGATGTATGCCACGGTGGAGGATGCCTTACAGAAGGTACAGCTGGAAAATGACGCAGATCTTTCCTCGCTCAACCCGGATACGGTACTGAAAGACCACGATGTACTCACTATTCCGCAGAAAGAAGAAATAGTCCGGATTTCCATCAATGCGGCAAGTGCTGAGCAGCTCTCTGAACTGCCCGGTATCGGATTATCCACGGCAGAGAAGATTGTTGCTTATCGTGAGGAGAATGGATATTTTCAGACTATTGAAGATCTCATGCAGGTCAAAGGCATTGGTCAGGCCAAGTTTGATAAGCTGAAGGATCGGATCCAGCTTTGAAAAAGCTACTGAATCATTCTCTTCTGATGAGTGTTCTGCTGTTTCTGTTTCAGCTTGGGAAAGGAAAGGCTCTCCTCTTCAGTGCAGTTCTGGTCATTGCGTTCTATATTCTTCGAACCAGAGACAGAACCGTATTCTTCTTCATCATCCTATTAAGCCTTTCTCTTATTCCTCATACCCGCACAGACTATCCGAAAGTACAGCAGGCACAGGTTGTTTCTGTTTCCGCCTCTTCCTTTATTGCTGAAGGCAATGGCTACCGCTTTATCGTGCGCTATGATGAACCGATTGCACCGGACAGCGAAATAACTTTGAGCGGCAGATTTGAAAAGAATGAAAGTTCAGCTCACTTTTTCGGCATGGACTTTTCCGACTGGAATGAAAGAAGGGGTATTTATTATGCCATTTATCCAACTTCGCTTACAGTTAATAAGGAACATCATACATTCCGTTCCTTTCTCTATCATCGTGTGATCCGCATGAATGATCCTTCTTTGAAAAGTCTCTGTTTCAAAATGCTGTTAGGCATCAATGATCCGGATGAAGAGAGTTTCTTCTACCGCTGCGGCTTTTCTCTGAGCGGCATCATCATGCTGGTAAGAGAAGTGCTTGGCCGTTTCTGCAATGAAAGAAAGCGGAACCGTATTGTGTTCATTTTAACCGCTGTTCTGTTTATCGCATATGGTTTTCCCTTACTGCTGTTTCAGAGTCTTGTTTCAGCTGTTTTGAAAAAGATGAATTTCAGGCAGGATATCAGAGTCGGTATCGGAATGATTGCTGTGATGCTTGTGTATCCGGAAAGCGTACGGTCAGCTGCGTTTCTTCTGCCGACGTGCTTCAGGCTGTGTTCACTTGAAAAAACGCATCGAAAACTCAAGAGTTTCTATCTGTCGAGTCTATTGCAGAGCTATCTGTTTCAGGGATTCAATCCGCTGATCTCTCTGCTGTTTCCGTTTTTCAGACCGCTGCTTGGCGCAGGATGGTTTCTGGCGCTTGGCTGTGTGGTGACAGGATGGCATGAACCGGTAAAGCTTTTGAAGATACTGGATGAAAGTATTACTTTACTGGACCGCTTCTTTCTGCCGGGGTCCATCATGGGGCTGGGGACGCTGTTCTATCTTGCCATTCTGCTCAGTCTGCACAGCAGAAAACATCTGATTCACTATGCTGTGATTCTGCTGTTTGTGTTTCAGCTTGGCGGCTTCTTTCATCCTTTTGGAGAAATCACGTTCATCAATGTCGGACAGGGGGACAGCATTTTCATCAAAATGCCGCTGTCCCATGAAGGCATGCTGATTGATACCGGAAAGCCGGGACAGTACCGCACTGTCACGGCGTATCTCAAAGCCAAAGGCATATGGAAGCTTGATACCATGGCCATCACCCATGGTGATAATGATCACAGCGGCAGTATGGAACAGCTGAATCAGGCATATCATGTGCGTCAGCTGATTCAGGTTCATCAGAAGAAAATCACCTATGGCTTGTATGATTTCTATGATCTCAATGAGATTACTGATGAAGATGAAAACCGTTCCTCTCTTGTTCTTTATACAAAGATCAACGGCATGAGAATTCTGTTTATGGCAGATGCGGATGAAGTGACGGAAAAAGAAATTGCGCGCAAACACGGCAATCTGCGCTGTGATGTGCTGAAGCTTTCCCATCATGGTTCTAAGACAGGATCCTGTGACAGATTCCTGGATACGGTCAGACCGGGCCTTGGCATCATTTCTTCCGGCCCGTATCGTATTTATCATCATCCATCGCCTGAAACCATTCAGCGACTGCTCAAACGTCATATCCCTTATCTTGATACAAAAAAGGAAGGGGATATTACGATTCTGACACTGCCGCATATGAATCTTTGTATCAGTGCAGCGGGAAGCCTTGGTATAATTAACACGCAATGAGTGAATATGTAATTTATGGTACGAATCAGTACCGGGAAAAGGAAGCCCTGCAGAAAGTGCTGCAGGAAGAAAGAATTGCCAGAGCCAGAATCAGTGATATTGACTGTTCAGGCACTTCTTTCAATATTGATGTACTGCTGAATGAATGTTCGATCCTGTCCCTGTTCGGGGAAGAAGAGAAAAAAGCAGTCATTGCCCGCAATCCCTGGTTTCTCAAAGCCAGTGACAAGGCGAAGAGTACAGGAAAAAAGGGGAAGACAAAAGACAGTAAGCGGGAACATCTTCTCAAGGCTTTAAACGCCTATATGAAAAATCCAAATCCTTCTACGGTACTGATCTTTTATCTTGATGGCTATGAGATGGACACAAGACGTAAGGAAAGCAAAACTTTAACGGATGCCCATATCAGAACCATCCCGTGTGAATCCATCAAATACTGGGAGTTTCCCAAGCACATTACGGAACTGCTTAACAGGAATAAAATCAGTATGGATCCCCAGGCAAGAGCAGAATTTGATCTGCGTATCGGTACAGATGAATTCCAGCTTCATCATGCCATTGAAAAGATGAAGCTGTATGGTGAAAGCCATTATGATCTGTATACCATTCAGCAATTGATTCCTGAGGATGCCAATCTGGATATATGGAAGCTTGGCAATGCGGTCTGTGCCGGCAGTATCAAAGACATGATGAATGCCAAAAACAGCATGCTGGAAAAAGGGCAGACCATTCAGTCCATGATTCCATTACTGTCTTCCCAGCTGATGCGCGCATATGATGTGCTGTGCCTGTCGGATCAGGGCTATGATCAGACTTCCATTGCCACCAGACTGCGCATGAAGGAATCCGCAGTGCGCATGAATCTGCAGCGGCTGTATAAGCGCTCTTCCAGGGATATTCTGCATATTCTGATGAAGCTGGCGGATCTTGAGCAGGGCATGAAGGCAGGTACTCTGGACCCGGCGCAGGAATTTGATCTGTTTCTGTTTGCCTGTGAGGTGAAATGATGGAAAAGACATATGTGGTACATACCCTGAAACCATTGATTGATGAAAAGTCCCGGGTTCTGATCCTGGGCTCTTTTCCTTCCATCCGTTCTCGTGAAGAAAACTTCTACTATGCCAACCCGTCCAATCGCTTCTGGCCGGTATTGGGCAGAATATTCCATGAGGATATTACGGATCGGGAAGCGTTCTGCCATGCCCATCATATTGCCTTATATGATGTGATCTACTCCTGCTGGATTCATGCGTCCAGTGATGCCTCGATTGAAGTGGATCAGGTCAATGATATTGAAGCACTGATCCAGGGAACGGATGTGCATACGGTATTTACAACCGGCAGTGCTTCCAGCCGTCTGTATGACAGATATATCAGATGCCATTGTGAGCATATGGCTCTGCCAAGTACAAGCAGTGCCAATGCCAGAATGAAGCTGGATGATTTAAGCAGAGCATATGAAATAATCAAGGAGAAAGTGGATGAGGAAGATTGAACTGCTGGCTCCGGCCGGCAATATGGAAAGCCTGAAAGCTGCAGTAGAAGCAGGATGTGATGCCGTATATCTGGGCATGACGAATTTCTCGGCACGTGCATTTGCCGGCAATTTCTCAAAAGATGAACTGAAGGAAGCAGTGCGCTGGTGTCATATCCGCAATGTGCGGATCTATGTCACAATCAATACAATGCTGTATGAAAGTGAAATCGAGAATGCCATCCAGCTTGTGGATTTTCTGTATCAGAATGATGTGGATGCACTTCTGATCCAGGATCCGGGTCTTTTTCATGCTGTACATCTGATGTATCCGGACTTTCCGATTCACTGTTCCACGCAGATGCATCTGCATAATCTGGCCGGGGTAAGGCAGATGCAGAAAGAGGGGGCCGCAAGAGTAGTCATGGCCCGTGAGACACCGATTGAATTAATCCGCAAAGCCTGTGCAGCAGGGGTTGATATTGAAGTCTTTGCCTATGGCGCCATCTGTATTTCCTATTCGGGTCAGTGTCTGATGTCATCTGAAACCAAAAACAGATCGGCCAACCGGGGCATGTGTGCCCAATGCTGCCGGCTGCGCTATACAAAGGACGATGGAACGCCATTTGCAGAGGGCGATTATCTGCTTTCACCCAAAGACCTGAATGTCATTGAAGACATACCGGCACTCATTGAAGCCGGCGTTTCTTCATTAAAGATTGAAGGCAGAATGAAGCGTCCTGCCTATGTATACCTGGTGGTAAAGACATTCCGGGAAGCTATTGATGCCTATTATGCTCATCGTTCTTATCATGTCTCAAAAGAGCGGGCAAAGAATCTTGCACTGATGTTCAACCGCGGCTTTTCCCGGGGTCATCTTTTCCATGATGATGTGACAGCCAGAATGAGTCATTTCCGCCCTAATCACCAGGGTGTGCAGATCGGCAGAGTACTGCAGTATCATAATGGCAAAGTCACCGTAAAGCTTTCTGATTCACTTCATCAGCATGACGGTCTGCGTATCCTCAATACACCAAGTGATACAGGACTGACGGCGGTAAGGATTGAAAAGAAAGGGAAGCTTGTAAGCAGCGCATCCGCTGGAGATACAGTAGTTCTGGACTGTACCTCAAAACCGCATCCCAAAGCCGGTCAGCCGCTTTTGAAAACAAGTGATACAGCATTAATGGAAGAAGTCGAAAAAGAAATCGCTGATTCCCATCGTACCATACCGGTAACCATTCACTATGAAGCACGTATCAATGAACCTTTGAAAATCACGCTTGAAGATCATGACGGTCATACCATCGTCAGTACATCAGATACAGTCCTTGAAGCAGCCCGTAAAGCGCCGCTCACAAAGGAAAAGCTTGAAGACCTTTTGTGCCGTACCGGTGATACCGCATATAAGGCAATTGATATTGAAGGTGAACTGGAAGATGTCTTCATGCCGGTCAGTCTCATCAATGCTTCACGCCGTCAGGCTTTTGAAAAGCTGGATGCAGTAAGGGCAGATCTCAATCACTATCCTGAAAAAAGAGCATATCATTTTGTCCTTGAACCAAAAGCAATGCGGTCAGACAGGCTGCTGGTACAGTGTGAAAAGAAAACTGAACATATCAAAGAGGCACATGTGTTTGAAGAGGGCCTTAATTTGATGCATGTGGTGGATGAAACCGAAGAAGAAACAGAATGCCGCAATACCATTCTTTCTTCCATGGGTGATCTGTATGGTTGCAAACAGCACTGCATTGCCGGCATGACCATGAATATAGCCAACAGTTATGCGCTTGCTTTTATGCTGAGTCATGAGGGGATTGACGGGGTGATCTTTTCCAGTGAATGTTCGGAAGAACAGATCAGACAGTGTCTGAAAGCATTCAAAGCAAGATACGGCTTTACACCCTGTACGTACAGACTTGTTTATGGAAAGAGAACACTC
>JALCHG010000084.1:0-6893 GCA_022644565.1 Solobacterium sp.
GTTCGGCGTACAGGCTATGGCTATCCTGATGATGAGTACTTCTTCCTCAGGTTATTTGATGCCAGTCGAAAGAAGTCCAGATTCAGCTAGTCTGTCTGCCTATACACATGAATAAGGACTGAGCCAAGGAGAAAGAAAAATGGCAGTACAGAAGAGAAAGGCGCTTAACGCTGATGCGTCAAAAGTAACTGTAAAATCTGTGAATCCTACGGGAAAGGAAATTCACACAAACGCAGCCTGGAATGAGTTCCAGAAACATATCATGGCAGGTATTTCCAGAATGATTCCGTTCCTGATCATGGGCGGTCTGATTCTTGCATTCTCGCAGCTGATTCCTTATGTCATCCTGGGTGTTCCAGCAGATCAGCCAATCCTCGATGCGATGAATTCAGGGGACTATAACAATGTACTGGGTCTCTTGAAATTCTCTCAGCTGTGCTCAGATTTCGGCAGTACGCTTTTCGGATTTGCCATTCCGATGTTTGCGGCATTTGTGGCTGACTCGATCGGTGGTAAACTTGCCTTCCCGGCCGGTTTTATCGGCGGTTATGTGGCATCGCATCCAACCGGAATTGTTTCTCTTGTCGATGGTTCATGGACCAGTGACACACCGGTAGCTTCCGGCTTTATCGGAGCACTTCTGATTGCTTTCATTGCTGGATTCCTTGTTAAATGGCTCAATGAAAAGATCAAGGTGAATCATAATCTTCTTGCTTTCAAGAGTACATTCCTGATTCCGCTGCTGTCAGCTATTGCCGTCATGATCCTCATGCAGTTTGTCATTACACCGCTTGGCGGCGCAATCAATAACGGAATCAAGGCACTTCTGACGGCTTCCGGCCAGGCAGGTGAGCTGGTATTTGCGGCAGTCATGTCTCTGTGCACTTCATTTGACCTTGGCGGTCCGGTTAACAAAGCAGCCGGCTTCGTACAGGTCGGTCTTCTGACCGATAAGGTTCTTCCGACAACAGCCAGATGTATTGCCATTGTTGTTCCGTCAATCGGTCTTGGTCTTGCGACCCTGATTGATAAGAAGATTGTCGGCCATCATGTCTTTGACAGACAATTCTACCCGCAGGGAAAGACAGCAATGTTTCTGGCGCTGATGGGTATTTCTGAAGGTGCTATTCCGTTTGCGCTTGAAATGCCGAGTGTGACGATTCCCTGCTATATGATCGGTGCATTATGCGGCTCTTTGACGGGTGTTGCGCTTGGCGCTGTGCAGTGGTTCCCTGAATCAGCTGTCTGGGCATGGCCTTTGATCGATGGTATTCCCCAGTACATTTTAGGCATTGCCGTCGGTTCTCTGGTTACCGCACTTCTTGTCATCTTTATCCGTAACAATATGATGAAGAAAGGAAAGCTGGCCGTTGATTCAAACGACTGAAGAGAAAACAAGCGGGAATTGAATCCCGCTTTCTTTTATAAATATGCGCAGAATAAACAGTGAATTCTATCAGAAGAATGGCGTAGACGGCGTCATTGTCTCCTCCAGAGAGAACAAGTATTATCTTGCCGGTCTGTATAGTTCAAGAGGTTATGTTCTAAGCTGCCATGATGAAATGGAAGTGCTTGTTGACGGCAGATATTATGCAGAAATGAAGCACAGATATCCGCAGGAAAATATCATTCTCTGTTCCGATCACACTGCCATGGTACATGAAATCAATGCTTTTATCAGACGCGGCAGGATCAGTAAGGTCGGTCTTGAAGGCAATTATCTGACCTATCAGGCTTATCAGAAACTGGCAGATGAGATTGACTGTGAAGCTGTTTCAGTGGATCTGGATGGATTAAGGAAGATCAAAGACAGCTTTGAAATTGAAAGTATGCGGAAAGCATGCCGGATTGCATGCGATTCACTGCAGGAAATTCTTCCTGCCATCCATGCCGGCATGCGTGAAAAGGAAGTAGAAAATCTGCTTGTCTTTTCGATGAAGAAAAACGGGGCACAGAAAGAAAGCTTTGATGTAATAGTTGCCAGCGGTCTGCATGGTGCCTATCCGCATGCCAAGGCATCAGACAGAATCATCCAGGAAAATGAACTGATCACAATCGATTATGGGTGCAGGGTCAATGAATACTGCAGTGATATTACAAGAACAATCTGTGTCGGCCATTGCAGCGAAGCGCTGCACAGGATCTACGATACGGTTCTCTCTGCCCATGATGCGGCTTTAAAGGCAATCCGTCCCGGTGCTCTATGCGGGGATGTTGATGCGGCAGCCAGAAAGGTGATTGAAGAGGCGGGATATGGAAAACATTTCCCGCATAATCTCGGTCATTCAATCGGCATTGATGATCATGAGGAACCAGGCTTTGCCCCGGGAAGTCAGGAAATACTTTTCCCCGGCATGGTATTGAGTGATGAACCTGGCATTTATGTGGAAGGGCTTGGCGGCGTACGTATTGAAGATGATGTTCTGGTAACAGAAGAGGGATGTGAAATGCTGAGTGACTTTGAAAGGAAACTGATCGAATTATGAATCGAGAATTATTGAAACGTCTGACCCAGGCAGATGCAGTTGCAGGCAATGAGGGTGAAGTCAGAAAAGTAATCCTGGCTGACTGCAGGGCATACGCTGATGAAGTGATGACGGATGGGCTTGGCTCTTTGATTCTGCATCATAAGGGCAGGGGAAAGAAGATCATGCTGGCAGCACATATGGATGAAGTCGGCTTTCTGATCCGTTCCGTTTCAGATATGGGTCTATGCAGTGTGATGCCCCTGGGCGGTGTCAAGCCCTATGCCAGAACGGATCAGCCGGTTGTCATAACAACCCGGAATAATAAGAAGGTATATGGTTTTCTGCAGTCTGTTTATCAGAATGAAAAGGCGGAAAACACTTATGTTGACTGCGGCATGGATTCTAAGCAGGAAGTACTGGATGCAGGGATCCGGCCGGGTGATATGGTGACATTCGCTTCGGAAGGGCATGACTGTTCTGAAAACCGGTTCATGGCAAAGGCACTGGATGATCGTACCGGGTGTGAAGTGCTGGCAGAGGTGCTGAAACAGTATCAGGGCGATCTCGATGTGTATTACTGCTTTACTTCCAGTGAAGAAGTCGGTACACGCGGCTCAGCGACCTGTGCTGATCTGATCAGGCCTGATGCGGCTATCGTGGTGGATGTGGCATGCTGGCACAGTGAATGGGACAGAGGCTTTCAGAATAACAGACAGCTCGGGAAAGGAGTGATGCTTGTTCTGTATGATAAAACATGTGTCGCCAATCGTGCCTTTGCTGTGATTGCTGAAACAGAAGCGAAAAGCGGCGGCATTGGCATACAGCCGGATATGTTCTCCGGCGGCGGTACTGATGCCGGCAGTATCCATCTGCGCAATGGCGGCACACCTGTACTGACATTAGGCATTCCGCTGCGCTATTGCCATACAAGCATGTCATTCTGCGATCTGAGAGATCTTGCCGCCTGTGAAAAGCTGATCGGCATGGTGCTGCATGATCTGGAAGAAAACGGGCTGGAGCGGTTATCCTATGCGGATGAACTTTGATGAGATCAATGACCGGCACAATACGTACAGTACTCAATGGGATTTCATTGCGGATCGGTTTGGTGCCAGTGACATTCTTCCTTTTTCCATATCGGATACCGATTTCAAAGCGCCGCCGGAAGTGATTGAGCGCTGTGATGAAGTGATCCGAAAAGGTGTTTACGGCTATACAAGGTGGAATCATCATGCCTATAAAGGAGCGATTACTTCATACTATAAAAGGCGCCATAACCTGGAGATCGATGAAAACTGGGTCATGTACAGTCCCAGCGTTATCTATACGCTGGCCAAGCTGATGGAACTTCTGACCGAGCCGGGAGATGGAATCTGTGTATTTGAACCGATGTATGATGCTTTTTACCATGTCATTCAGGACAATGGCAGAGTCATGAAAAAATGCCGGCTTAAAGAAAATAATGGACAGTATGAAATCGACTTTGATGAACTGCAAGAGCAGGCATCGCAGAGCAGATTGATGCTGTTATGCAGTCCGCATAATCCAACAGGAAGAGTATGGACACAGGAAGAGCTGAAGAAGATCTGCTGTATCTGTGACAGATACAATCTTCCTCTGATCAGTGATGAAATTCATTGTGACCTGACGGCGGAAGGCTTTCATCATATTCCCATCCTGAAATACAGAAGTGAAAATACATATCTTCTTAGCAGTGCCTCAAAGACATTCAATCTGCCGGGGCTGGGCGGAAGCTATGCCCTGATTCCGGATCAGAAGATGCGGCATCAGTTTGAACAGAGAACTAGATATATGGACTTTGTCAACAGTGCAAGTCTGTTGAGTGTGTGTGCGCTGATCACCGCATATAATCAGTGTGATTACTATATTGATGAGCTGAATCACTATATCAGCGGCAACTATGCACTGCTTGAAGATTTCTGCAGAAAATATCCGCGCATTCATTTCACCCGGCCGCAGGCCACTTATCTTGCCTGGGTCAATGTTCAGGATCTTACGTCAGATGACAGATATCTGCAGGATGTTCTGGTAAATAAGGCTAAAGTCGGTTTCATGAATGGCCGGGTATATGGTGATCCGCATTATCTGCGTATTAATGTAGGTGCGCCAAGATCAAAAGTGGAAGAAGGGCTGCGCAGGTTTTCAACTGTAATGGATCAATTCAGCCTGTAAGAAACACATGGGAAAGAATAACAGTGAGGAAATTCATCCTGTCTTCACACAAAGGCCATGCCGGGGTCACGGAAGGGCTTTATCTTTATAACCGTCAGATGAAAGACATCTGATCCTCACAATTATCTGTAAACTCTCATAAATTTCTTTCCCCTCAAAGAAGAGTGCGGCATCCGGGATCGGACGCCGTGTTAATTTATCTGGAAAATAATTAAAGTTCATAAATTTCTTTTCCCAAAGACATTCCGGCTGCTTATATTTCATGCTGGAATGTTTTTTCCGGTCATGATTCAAATCCTTTTTCTGGATGCTGAATACTTTGATAGAATGGAAGAAGAAAAGGAGCCGGCATGGAAGAAAAAAGAATGGAACTGCCTTTAGGCATTGATGATTTTCATGAGATCAGAACGGGAAATTACTACTATGTGGATAAGACTGCGTTCATTCAGACAATTGTCAGCGGTAAAGGTAAAGTACAGCTGTATACCAGGCCGAGAAGATTCGGTAAAAGCTTGAATCTTTCCATGCTGAAGTATTTCTTTTCCATTGGTACAGATCCTGCATTATTCACAGGGCTTGCGGTCAGTAAAGATACGGAGTTCTGTCAGCAGTATATGGGAAAGTATCCGGTGATTTTACTATCCTTAAAAGATGTAGCGGGAATTGATTTCAATGATGCCTGCCAGCAGCTTAAGAATCAGATGTTTTATCTCTGGCTGAACATTTATCATGAACTGATGGACAGTGATCGAATTCCTGCTTTCATGAAACAGAAAATCGAAGAAGCGACACAGGCAGATGCACAGAATACAGGAATTCTGGCGGATTCACTGCGGCTGATGACAGTATGCATGGAAAGACTGTATGGCAGAAGAGTGATTGTTCTGATTGATGAATATGATGTTCCGCTGGAAAAAGCATATGCCAATGGCTATTATGACCAGATGGTTTCACTGCTGAGGGGCTTCTTTTCCAGTGCCCTGAAGTCCAATCCTTCGCTGCAGACAGCTGTGCTGACAGGGTGTCTGAGGATATCGAAGGAAAGTATTTTTACCGGTCTGAATAATATGACGGTTTATACAATTCATGATGCAGTGGCAGATGAATACTTTGGCTTTACGGAAGAAGAAACGGAAAAGATGCTTGAGTATTATGGTTTAAAAGCATATCAGAATACTGTCAGAGAATGGTATGACGGCTATCTTTTCGGCAATACTTCTGTTTACTGTCCCTGGGATGTAATACAGTATTGTGCTGCAGCGGTGAACAGCGGCAGCACAAAACCGGAAAATTACTGGATCAATACAAGCGGTAATGATATTCTCAGAAAACTGATTGAAACAGTAAATGCAGAGGGAACATTGGAAGATATTGAAAAGTTGATTGCCGGTGAAACGGTGAAGAAAAATGTTCAGATGAATCTGACATATCGTGATCTTGATGAGACGCCGGAGAATATCTGGAGTCTTCTCTATACGACAGGGTATCTGACAAAAGCAGCTGATGAAAAAAGTGCTGACAGAATGTGCCTGAAAATACCCAATCGGGAAGTAAGAGAAACGTTTGTTCAGCAGGCTGGTGAGTGGTTCCGAGAAGGCAAGGCACGCCGTACGGAAGATCTGAAAATGCTTTACCATGGTGTAGAATGCGGAAATGCGTCTGAACTGCAGACAGCGTTCAGTGATTTTCTTTCCCGGACAATCGGGGTAAGGGACTGGAACAGTCATACGGGGCTGCGTGAAAACTTCTATCATGGTGTCATGCTGGGACTTCTGGAAAATGGAGCCTGGGATATATCATCCAATCGGGAAGCTGGAGAAGGATACAGCGATATCTGGGTCAGAGACAGAAATTACCGCTTTGGTGCAGTGATGGAACTGAAATATATTCAGTCTGAAAATCCGGCTGAAGAAACACTGGAACGGGCTGCAGATCAGGCTCTGGAACAGATTGAAAAGAAGGATTACACGGCGGGATTGAGGAAGGATAATGTGCCTGTGATTCATGAGTTTGGAATTGTTTGCTATCGCAGACAGTGTTTTGTTAAAGTGAAAGCGGCATAGTCATGCAGACTGTGCCGTTTTCAGACAAATTTCACAAAAATCTGGTTCAATCCTAAAACGTGTGTATAGAGTAAGTGACTGATTCATGCAGGCATAGACAATATTAAAAGGATCATCGTATGATCTAAAGAGACCAAACTATAGAAAGTACGAGGATCCCGAATGAATT
>JALCHG010000085.1:0-3013 GCA_022644565.1 Solobacterium sp.
CAGCATGATTATTATACCAGTAAAAGGAAGAAATGGCATCTTTCACAGAATTTTCATCGTTCACGCATGAGACTTGCATGAAGTGGAAGTAAATTATAGCTGTATCAGAAAAGATTATTCTTTCCCTCCCTGCATCAAGCGGATGAAAAGCAGAGACTGTGCCAGCAGTCTCTGCTTTTCATGCATTTACAGATGGATTCTTTTGTATAGTTATTATTCTTTAAGAACATTTAGAATTAAGTCTGCAGTTACGGAGGAACAGAATGTACAAGTTTATTCTCATCCTGGTAGGTTTATATCTCGATGGATTTGTATATATGATGCAGGTTGGCGCAACCATCAGAGACTGCGGCATGGGAAAAAGAGCCCGGTATTCTCTGATCTATACATTAGTCGCAAGCGGCATGGCCATGATCGGCTATGGGGTGGCACATCTATTTAAGGATCTGATGAGCTTTAAGCTGGAAGTGCTGGTTGCCTGTCTGATTATTGTTGGACTGGGCATGCGGATGGTATGGCAGGGCGCAATTGGACGCAGCACATACATAGAAAAGCTTGATAAGACATTTGATCAGAAGAAGCTGTTCCATATTGCGGTGGTAACCAATATTGATACACTGGTGCTGGGAGCCGGTTTCTCCTTTATGGGCAGCGGCGCGCTGACAGCCCTGGCGCTGTTTCTGATCTTTGGATTCATTGCGGTATATACTGCCCTGACAATAGGGTATAATCTAGGGGCGAGCTATCAGAGACAGGTATTCATGTCAGGCGGTGTTCTGATGATTATCTTTGCTGTATGGGTTCTGGTAGAATATTTATAGAAGAATGAGGTTTGAATGGAATATCGCAAGGGGATTATGAAGACGTCCCTGGCAGAGAACCTGAGGGTTCTGATGACCAGAAGGCTGTTTGAAAAGATTACAATCAAGCAGATTTGTGATGAGACAGGTGTCATCCGGGCGACATTTTATAACTACTTTGATGATAAATATGACTGCCTGAACTGGATTGTCCATATGGATTTTCTGGTAGATGAAGCAGGACAGGGGAAGATCGGCTTTGATGAATACTTCCTTAGGATCTTTACAACCGTCAATGAAAACCGGGCATTTTACCGGGCGGCCTATCAGGTCATCGGACAGAATGGCTTTGAAGATATGGTAAAGGATAATCTGCGCATCAATCTGGAGAATTACCTGAAGGTGAACCGTGATCCTTCCTTCCTGCCGGAATACAAGACATCGTTTCTGGCCAGATATTATGCGGAAGCACTGAATTTTCTGGTCAGGGAATATGTGTTTGCGGATGAAGGCAGAAGCGCAAAGGAAATGAACCGTGTGGTATGGGATCTGATGACCCATGCATTCAATAACGGCAAAAGAGGCAGATGATGAAATACGATATGATACTGGCTTATCTGCCGTCATTAAAAGATCATGGCAGAGACTTTGCCTATTATGGCAGACCGAAAAGCGATGCCTATGAGGAATATGCGGCGGAGAATGAGGCGGGAGAACCGCTTGTGATTGCCAATGAATGTACAGAGTTCTGTGAGACATGTGCGTTTATTCTGCGGGATGATGTGAATCCGGAGGAGTTCCTGAATGAAGAAAACAGGAAGACGCCGGTGGATGAGATGGATGAAGTGCTGTGTGAGGCGGTGCTGCTGGATCTGATTGATTCCCTGTCGGAAAATGACAGATTCCTGGATGCCCTGCAGGATGGAACGGTTGTGAAACTGGTAGAGAGACTGGATGCGTTTAATCGCTGAAAAGTCTCTTTTTTCATGGCTCAGTGAAGAAAGTGAAGGAAAGAAGAACACGCTCTGAAGGGTTTCTGACAAAGCTGCCAAAGCCCTTGAGAAAGCCCTGAAACAGGCTAAATTAAAGGCTGTAAAGCAAAGGAGAGCGAGTTCAAGATGAAGAAAAAGATGATTCATGCAGTACGTAAAGTACTTAAAATAACTGCCGCCGGTGCCGTGTGCTTTGGCTGTGCCTATGCCGGCAGTGCTGCCGCTGACACTTCAGCAGGCACGGCATCTGTCAGTACATCTTCTACGGGCAATACAATTACCCTGACCAAGTACAGTTCAGACAGCACGGATACAGCGTTAAGCGGTGAGGAAGCAGCTTCCATCATTTCTCCAAGTGTTGTTTCCATTACCACCGAAGCTGTTCAGCAGGGACAGGCATGGTATGGTTCTTATGTCACATCCGGCGCAGGTTCCGGTGTCATTCTTTCCAGTGACGGCTATATTCTGACCTGTGCCCATGTGGTGGATGACGCGGATACGGTAACGGTAACGACAAGTGATGGAACGGAGTATGATGCTGAGGTTGTCGGCTCAGATACGGCGGATGATATTGCTGTGCTGAAAATTGATGCGACAGATCTGACCGCCGCCGTGATCGGTGATTCGGATGCAGCAAGTGTCGGTGAGACAGTGTACGCGGATGGCAATCCGGGCGGTACTTTATCTGGTACGATTACTGAAGGCATTGTTTCTGCTTTGAATAGAGAAATCACGGTTGAGACGGACAGCGGTGAAGCAATCACGCTCAATGTCATTCAGACCAGTGCAGCCGTTTCCCCGGGCAGCTCCGGCGGCGGTCTGTTCAATGACCAGGGTGAACTGATCGGTGTTGTCAATGCCAAGAGTTCGGATACATCGGATGAAGGCTTAGGCTTTGCCATTCCGATCAATGATGCAATTTCCATTGCGAAGAATATTATTGAAAACGGTGCCTTCAGTGTCAGTGAAAGTACGAACAATATGTCCAGTGATATGACAGGCGGTGCAGCCTGGAATCAGACGGGTATGAATGGCAGAATGGGTGCCTGATATTAATAAGGTAAGTAATACAGAAAGAAAAGATTCCGTTATCAGAAGATGTAAAGTGGTACCCGTAAGGAGAACAGAAGTCTGACAGATTTCTGGCGCCCCTGGGGTGCCATTTTTACATTCAGACAACATGATTACTGTTATGAGCAGAAGAACTGAAGCGAGGCGTCT